>JAOUIH010000065.1 GCA_029884165.1 Gammaproteobacteria bacterium
GCCGCAGACCGAGGAGATGGAGCGCACGTTGTGGCACTCCATCCGGCGACTCGCGCCGCTCGGGCCCCGCTTCGTGTCGGTGACGTACGGGGCGGACGGTTCGACCCGCGAGCGGACGCATGCGGCGGTCGAGCGCATCCCGCGCGAGACGGGACTGACGCCGGCGCCGCACCTGACCTGCATCGGCGCCAGCCGCGGCGAGATTGATGCCATCGCCCGTGAATACCACGACCTCGGTGTGAGGCACCTTGTGGCTCTGCGTGGCGACCCGCCGCAGGGCAGCGGTCGCTACCGGCCACAACGGGACGGCTACGCGTACGCGGCCGACCTGGTCGCCGGGCTGCGCCGCGTCGCGGACTTCGATATTTCAGTCGCGGCCTACCCGGAAGTGCACCCGGAGGCCGCCAGCGCCGCCGCGGACCTCGACAACCTGAAGCGCAAGTTCGACGCCGGGGCGACCCGCGCCATAACGCAGTTTTTTTTCGACGTAGGCATCTACCTGCGGTTTCGCGATCGCTGCGCGGCGGCCGGCATCACGGCGCCAATCGTGCCGGGCATCCTGCCGATCACCCGCTTTCCGCAGCTGACACGCTTCGCCGAGCGCTGCGGGGCCAGCGTGCCGCCCTGGCTGGTCGAGCGCTTCGACGGGCTGGACGACGATCCGGATACGCGGCGGCTCATCGCCGCAAGCGTCGCAATCGAGCAGGTGACCCGCCTGCAGGCTGAGGGCGTCGACGAATTTCACTTCTATACGCTGAACCGTTCCGAGCTGACCTACGCGATCTGCCATGCGCTGGGCGTCCGCGGAACCTCGGCTGCTGCCTAGGAAGATTGCGATGGACAGGAATGCGCGCATAGCCGCACTAAAAGACGGACTCGAGCAACGAATCCTGCTGCTCGACGGGGCTATGGGAACGATGATCCAGGGCTTCAGACTCGGCGAGGACGAATTTCGCGGCGAGCGATTCCGGGACTGGCACCGCGATCTGCGCGGCAACAACGACCTGCTGACCCTGACGAGGCCGGAGGTCATCCGCGACATACACCGGCAGTTCCTGGACGCGGGCGCCGACATCATCGAGACGAACACGTTCAATTCGAACGCGCCGTCGATGAGCGACTACGGCATGGAATCGATCGTGCGCGAACTGAATCTCGGCGCCGCGCGGCTGGCGCGGGAAATTGCCGACGAGTTCGCCGCGGCGAGCGGCAGGCCGCGATTCGTCGCCGGCGTGCTCGGCCCGACGAACCGAACGGCGTCGATCTCACCGGACGTCAATGACCCGGGGTTCCGGAACATACGTTTCGCCGAGCTGGCGGAGACCTATCGCGAAGCGGCGATCGCCCTGATCGAGGGCGGTGCGGACTTCCTGATGGTCGAGACGATCTTCGACACGCTGAACGCGAAAGCGGCGATCTTCGCAATACGCCGCGTCTACGCCGAGCTCGGCGTCCGGCTGCCCGTGATGATCTCGGGCACGATCACGGACGCGTCGGGACGGACGCTGTCGGGCCAGACGACGGAAGCCTTCTGGAACTCCGTACGCCACGCCGAGCCCTTCATGATCGGCCTGAACTGTGCGCTCGGCGCTGCCGACCTGCGCCCGTACGTCAGCGAGCTGTCGCGCATTGCCGGTACGGGGGTCAGCGCGCATCCCAACGCGGGCCTGCCGAACGAGTTCGGCGCCTACGACGAGACGCCCGAGTCGATGGCCGAGGTCATTGGCGAGTTTGCGGCGAGCGGATTCCTGAACCTCGTCGGCGGTTGCTGCGGAACCACGCCGGACCACATCCGGGCGATCGGCAAGGCGATCGAAGGCCGGCCGCCGCGCCGGATCCCCGAATTGCCCGTCCGCTGCCGACTGTCCGGGCTGGAACCGCTCAACATCGGTCCGGACGACCTGTTCGTAAACGTCGGCGAGCGCACGAACGTCACGGGCTCCGCCGTCTTCCGCCGCCTGATCGAGGCCGGCAACTACAACGAAGCCGTGCAGGTCGCACGGCAGCAGGTCGAGAACGGCGCTCAGATCGTAGACGTCAACATGGACGAGGGCATGCTCGACTCGGAGCAGGCCATGATCACCTTCCTCAACCTGCTGGCTGCCGAGCCCGATGTCGCGCGCGTGCCGGTCATGATCGACTCGTCGAAATGGTCGGTGATCGAGGCCGGACTGCGTTGCGTGCAGGGCAAGGCCGTCGTGAACTCGATCAGCCTGAAAGAGGGCGAAGAGAAATTCACGGAGCAGGCCGAACTGGTCCGCGACTACGGCGCGGCGGTCATCGTCATGGCCTTCGACGAGAAGGGGCAGGCGGACACCGTGGAGCGGAAGGTGGAGATCTGCCGGCGATCCTACCGGATACTGACGGAAAAACTCGGCTTCGACCCTGCCGACGTTATCTTCGACCCGAATATATTCGCGATCGCCACCGGCATCGAGGAGCACGACAACTACGCCCGTGATTTCATCGAGGCGACGCGGCGCATCAAGGAGACTCTGCCGCATGCGCTCGTCAGCGGCGGCGTCAGCAACGTTTCGTTTTCGTTCCGCGGTAACAACGTCGTGCGCGAGGCGATCCACTCGGTATTCCTTTACCACGCCATCCTCGCAGGGATGGACATGGGCATCGTCAACGCCGGTCAGCTCGCGATCTACGAGGACCTGCCGAGAAAGCTTCGCGATGCCGTCGAGGACGTCGTGCTGAACCGGCGACCAGACGGGACCGAGCGCCTGCTCGCGCTGGCGGAGGAGTACAGGAACCAGGCTTCCGGTGTGAAGAAAGACACGACGGACCTCGCCTGGCGGGAGTTGCCGGTCGGCAAGCGCCTGGAGCATGCGCTGGTCAAGGGTATCGACGAGTTCGTAGTTGCCGATACCGAGGAAGCGCGGCTCGAGTCGGCGCGGCCGCTCGACGTGATCGAGGGGCCGCTGATGGCCGGCATGAACGTCGTCGGCGACCTGTTCGGCGCGGGCAAGATGTTCCTGCCGCAGGTCGTCAAGTCGGCCCGCGTAATGAAGAAGGCCGTGGGCCACCTCGTACCGTTCATCGAGGCGGAGAAGAGTGGCGTGCGGCAGTCCAATGGCCGGATCGTCATGGCGACCGTCAAGGGAGACGTCCACGACATCGGCAAGAACATCGTCGGCGTCGTGCTCCAGTGCAACAATTTCGAGGTCATCGACCTGGGCGTGATGGTGTCCTGCGAGAAAATCCTGGAGACTGCGCGCCGCGAGGGCGCGGACATGATCGGCTTGTCAGGCCTGATTACGCCCTCGCTGGACGAGATGGTTCACGTTGCCAGTGAGATGAAGCGGCTGAAGTTCGATCTGCCGCTCCTGATCGGCGGGGCGACCACCTCTCCGGCGCATACCGCGGTCAAGATCGAGCCGAACTACGATGGTCCCGTCATTTACGTGAAAGATGCGTCACGCTCGGTCGGCGTCGCCCAGGCGCTGTGCGAGGATTCGACGCGGGGCGCATTCGTGAGCAAGGTCCGCGAGGACAACGCAAAGCGTCGCGAGCGTCATGCCGGCAAGAGCCGTCTCGCACCGCAGCTCTCGCTGGAGGCGGCGCGCGACCGGCGTTACCGGGCCGCATGGTCCGATTACGCGCCGCCGGTGCCGACGTTCACGGGATCGCGAGTGCTGCGCAACATCGATCTCGCGGAGCTGCGGCGGTACATCGACTGGATGCCGTTCTTCAATGCCTGGGAGTTTCACGGCAAGTTCCCGGACATCCTCTCGGACGCGGTCGTCGGAACCGAGGCGCAGAAGCTCTACGACGATGCGAACGGGATGCTCGACCGCATCATCGAGGAGCGCTGGCTCGAGGCGCGGGCCGTGTTCGGCTTCTTCCCGGCCAACAGCATCGACGTGGATGACATACAGCTCAGGACCGAAGACGGCAAAAACATGCGTTTCTGCCACTTGCGGCAGCAGCGCTCGAAGCCCGATGGCCAGGCGCAGGATTGTCTCGCGGACTTCGTCGCGCCGCTCGACAGCGGTGTCGACGATTACCTGGGTGCATTCGCGGTGACCGCGGGCATCGGCATCGACGAACACACGGCCCGCTTCGAGAAGGCGCACGACGATTACTCGAGCATCATGCTGAAGGCGCTCGCGGACCGGCTGGCCGAGGCGCTGGCCGAATACCTGCACGAGCGGGTGCGCCGCGAGTACTGGGGCTACGCCGCCGACGAAAGACTGGACAACGATGCGCTGATCGCCGAGCAGTACCGGGGCATCCGCCCGGCGCCCGGCTACCCGGCCTGCCCGGATCACACGGAGAAGGGCAAGCTCTGGGACCTGCTGGGCGTCGAGTCGGCCATCGATCTCCGGCTGACCGAGTCCTACGCCATGTTCCCGACGGCCTCGGTCTCCGGCTTCTATTACGCGCACCCGGACAGCCGCTATTTCTCGGTCGGCCTGGTGGGCCGGGACCAGGTCGAATCCTACGCGCGGCGCAAGGGAATGAGCCTTGCCGAAGCGGAACGCTGGCTGGCGCCGAACCTCGGTTACGACCGCGGCGAGGCCGATGCCGCCTGACGCCGGTCGGCGGGTATTCGGTGCCGCGATGCCGTAAAATCGGTGTCGATTGCAGCTCCAGGGCGGTCTGCGGCATCTAAGGGCCATATGAATTTCCTCGAAGAACTCCGGCGGCGCAACGTGCTGCGAGTGGGCGCCGCCTACCTCGTGGTCGGCTGGTTCGTCCTGCAGTCGATCGACGTCGTGTTCCCGATCCTCGGTTTCGACGAAGCGCTCGGCCGCCCGATCCTCGCCCTGCTGGTCATCGGCCTGCCGGTCGCCCTGCTGATGGCCTGGTTTCTCGAACTCACGCCCGAAGGACTGAAGCACGAGAAGGACGTGGACCGGAGCGTTGCCGCGCCGAACCCGGCCGGGCGGCGACTCGATCGCATCATTATCGTCGTGCTGGTGGCGGCCATCGGGCTGCTGCTGGTCGAGCGTTTCGTGCTGCAGCCGACCGTCGAACCGCAGGCAACTGCGGTCGTCACCGACCATTCGCTGGCGGTGCTGCCCTTCGTCAACCTGAGCGGCAACGAAGCCGACGAGTACTTCTCGGACGGCCTGACGGAGACGCTGCTGCACATGCTTGCGCAGATCCCCGAGCTCAAGGTCGCCGCGCGCACGTCGGTGTTCGCGTTCAAGGGGCGCGATCTCGACGTGCGCGACATTGGCGTGAGCCTCGGCGTTGCGCACATACTGGAGGGCAGCGTGCAGCGCTACGGCAACAAGCTCCGCATCACGGCGCAGCTGGTGGAGGCGGCGACGGGCTTCCACCTGTGGTCGCAGAATTTCGACCGCGACATGGACGACATCTTTGCCGTGCAGGACGAGATCGCGGCCAGCGTCGCCGACGCGTTGCAGGTCACGCTGCTAGGTAACGGCGGTGCGGACGGCACGCGCCTGGCCGGTGTCGGCACAGGCGACGCGGAGGCTTACGAACTCTTCCTGCAGGGCCTCGAGCAGAAGAACGTCGGCAGTTACGGTTCACTGCCGCAGGCCGAGAACCTGTTGAAGCGTGCGCTGTCGCTGGACCCGACTTTCGCGGAGGCGAAACTCGAACTCGCCAAGGTCTACCAGATGGAGGCGGAGACGGGGCTGATCCGGCCGGCGCAGGCGGAATCCCGGATCACTCCGCTGCTCGAACAGGTCCTGGAGGAGCGGCCGGACGACGGTCGCGCCCTCGGCATGGTCGCGGCAATGGGCCTGATGCGGGCGAGCAATACGACCGGGCCGGCGTCGCCGGAGGCCCTGCTGGCCAGGCAGGCGCTGGAGAGCGCGATCGCGGGCGCGCCGAACGAAGCCGACCTGTACGCGGCGCTCGCGGGCAGCCATCTCGCGATCAGGGACGCCGACGGCGCCCTGCGATGGATCGAGAAGGGCCTGGAAATCGACCCGCTGTCGGCGCGCCTGCACCTGCAAAAGGCGCAGATCCTGCTGAACCACCTGGACCAGCCCGAGGAGGCGCTCGAGGTATTCGCAAGGGGCAGGGAGCTCGCGCCCGGCTGGACCGCCACGATCTTCGCTTCCGGCGATGCGGAAATGCGGCTAGGCAATTTCGGCAAGGGGGTCGGGTGGTACCTGGAGGCGATGCAGGTCGACCCGCAGGACCACGAACTGCCGTCGATCATCGCGCGGATCTACTATTCGCTGCGGCTTACCGAGCAGGGCGACGAGATGTACGATCGCGCGCGGGCGATGGCGCCGCAGGAGCCCTGGCCGAAGAGCCTTGAACTCGAGCGCCAGCTGCGCGAGAGTAACTACGAGCGCGCTGTGCTGCTGGCCGAATCCTTCATCCGGGACAACATCGAAAATCGGGGCGACGCCTACAATCTTGCCCTGTTCAGCTATGTCAGCGCGATGATCGAGCTCGGCCAGGCGGAGCGGGTCCCGGAGTTCTTCGAGTCGGTTCGGCCGGGTATCTCTTCGCCTGCTTACCGGGCGCAGGACATCAAGGACATGCTCATGCAATTCGCCCTGGTGTACGCCCTGGTGCAGGTCGGCTCGGTCGACGTCGCGAACACCGTGCTGGCGACCATGACCGACGTTGCGGATGCGGCGGCGCCCGGCTGGCGTGACAATCCCCGTGTGCAGATGATGCTGGCGATCGCGCACGGCGAGATGGACGCGGCGGCCGAGCATGCCCTGGCCGACCTGGCGCGGCCGCTTTCGAAACAGCTCGACTGGGAATTGACTTACCGGCATTACGCCTGGGTCAGGCCCGTGCTGGCCGACGAGCGCGTCGCGAGGCGCCTCGGCGAACTCGATGCCGAGGTCGAGGCGGCGCGCGAGGACGTGCTGCAGATGCTCGGGAACCGGGAGGCAGGCCGGCAGGCCGCAAGGAGGTCGACGGGCGCGCCGCTGCAGCAAGCTGGTCGCCAGCCCGCGGGCGGCTCGAGAAGGGCGTCGTGATAGCAAGGCCGGGCCGGCGGTGATTTAATGGCAGGCCCGTGGACAGGACACGAGAGCGCCGCATGCTCGGGAAGTTCGAACGCTATCCTTTGACTTTCGGTCCGACGCCGATAGAGAAACTGGCGAGGCTCAGCGAACACCTCGGCGGACGCGTCGACATCTATGCCAAGCGCGAGGACTGCAATTCGGGGCTCGCATTCGGCGGCAACAAGATCCGCAAGCTCGAATACATCGTTCCGGACGCCATCGCAGAAGCCGCGGACACGCTCGTCACGATCGGCGGCGTGCAGTCGAACCACACGCGCCAGGTGGCGGCGGTCGCCGCGAAGATCGGCATGAAATGCCGGCTGGTGCAGGAAAGCTGGGTGCCGTTCCCGGACGCCGTTTACGACCGGGTCGGCAACATCCTGATGTCACGCGTACTGGGAGCCGAGATCGAACTCGTCGACGAGGGCTTCGATATCGGCATACGCGAGAGCTGGGAGCGGGCGATCGAAGACGTCAAGGATCGCGGCGGGCGCCCTTACGCTATCCCCGCCGGCGCGTCGGTGCACAAGTATGGCGGCCTGGGTTTCGTCGGCTTCGCGGAAGAGGTGCGCGCGCAGGAGGCGGAGCTCGGCCTGCGTTTCGATTACATCGTGGTCTGTACGGTCACCGGCTCGACGCATGCCGGTATGGTCGTCGGCTTCGCGAAAGACGGCCGCGCGCGGCAGGTCATCGGCATCGACGCGTCGGGTACGCCCGGGCAGACTCACGCGCAGGTGCTCGGGATCGCACAGCAGACGGCCGAGCTGGTCGAGCTCGGCCGCGAGATCACAGCAGAGGACGTCGTCCTGGTGAACGACTACGCGTACCCGGCCTATGGCGTCCCCTCCGAGGAGACCAATGCGGCGATACGTCTCTGCGCCCGCCTGGAGGGCATGATGACCGACCCTGTGTACGAGGGTAAGTCGATGCAGGGACTCATCGACCTGATTGCGAAAGGCTATTTCCGCCCCGGCTCGAAGATCCTGTATGCCCATCTCGGCGGCGTGCCGGCGATCAACGGGTACAGCTACCTGTACCGCAACGGTTAACCCGGCCGCGCCGCCACTCGCGCTGCGTCAATCGTCGAGACGAACGTCCTCGATGACGACCGGATCGACCGGCACGTCCTGGTGCATGCCCCGGTTGCCGGTCCTGACCTTTGCGATGGCATCCACGATGTCCATGCCTGCGGTGACCTTGCCGAACACGGCGTAGCCGAAATCCCGGCCGCCGTGGTCGAGGAAGCTGTTGTCGCGCAGGTTGATGAAAAACTGTGCGGTCGCGCTGTTGATATCGGAAGTGCGTGCCATCGCAAGCGTGCCGCGCAGGTTCTTTTCGCCGTTGTCGGCTTCATTCTTGATCGGCGCGCGCGTTTGTTTCTGTCGCAGGTCGGCTGTCATGCCCCCGCCCTGGATCATGAAATTCGGGATGACGCGATGAAATACGGTGTCGTTGAAGAACCCGTCCGCAATGTATTGCCTGAAATTCTCGCAGCTGATCGGCGCGGTCTCTTCGAACAGTTCGACGGAGATTTCGCCGTGATTCGTAACTATCGTGATCATGGTTCCTCGCTTGCAGTCCGGGTCAGGGCCTGCTTCTTAGCACACTATTCCGCCGATGTCCCGCCCGAAGCAGACGGTCAGTATCGCCAGCTCGTCAGGTCCGCTCCCTCAGGTGCACTTGCTTCGATGCGTCGGAGAATTTTCGGCACGTACATGCTGTTGTAACGCAGCCTGGAGATCGCATTCGGATTGTCGTGATCGCCGTTCCAGCAGTGTTCGGCGCGGTCACCGTAGTCGACCTCGCCGCCGTAGTAGGGTTCCGTCGTGTTTTCGAGAAAATCCTCGGCCAGGTAGACGGCGTTATTGAGATAGTAATTGTCCATATCGCCGACATAGATATGCAGCTTGCCTTCGAGCTTCGGCCCGAGCGTGGCCCAGTCGCGCCTCAGTATGTGCATGAGGTCGTAGTTTTCGCGCCAGTAGTCCGTCACCGTGTGGTCGATCTCGCCGGTTCGCTTGTTCCAGGCCCGCTTCGGATAGCCTGCGTCGCCCATCGGGGAATAGACCGCTTCCCAGATGTCGTACTGGCCGCCTGAGCGGCTGTTCTCGCCGAGCACCAGTTCCATGTGATTCTCGTCCTCCATCATGACGCTGACGTGGCCGAGCCAGTTGCGGTGTTCGGGCCGGGGCAGCCGGTTGAAAGGGCCCGCGTCGAAGTAG
Source organism: Gammaproteobacteria bacterium (assembly GCA_029884165.1). Taxonomy (GTDB): domain Bacteria; phylum Pseudomonadota; class Gammaproteobacteria; order Steroidobacterales; family Woeseiaceae; genus JAOUIH01. The sequence goes on from JAOUIH010000065.1 coordinate 9,179, forward strand.
GCGTTGTCGTCCTCGTACATGTCGACCGACACGAAGGCGCGAAAGTCGATCGGGTCCGGGCAGGCGACGAAGGCGCCGTTGTACTCGTCCGGATAGAACACCTGCGCGGCCATCGCCTCCCAGCCGCCCGTCGATCCCCCGTACAGGAACCGCGCCCAGCCCGCGCCTATGCCGCGAAAGGTTTGCTCGATGTATGGAATGAGCTCATGGGTGATCGCGTCGCCCCAGGGTCCGAGGTTCGCGGAATTCACCGCGTAGCTGTCGTCGTAGTACGGGTTTGCATGCTGGATCTCGATGATCAGCATGCGGGGGAAGTTCGGCCCGGTCCACGTCCTGAAAAAATCGTACGCTTCCTGCTGCTCGATCCGGTTGTAGCAGTCGAGCTGGAAGCGTTCGCTGTACTCGCATTCCAGGTTCTCGTCGGGTGGCTGCTCGCGGAAGCCGCCGAAATCGGCCGGGAAGTGGCCGTGGAAAACCAGCAGCGGGTAGCGGGCGTCCGGGTGCTCGTCGAAACCTTCCGGCAGCAGCACGTGCGCGCCCAGGTACATGTCGCGCCCCCAGAAACGGCTCAGCAGTTCGCTCTTGATCCGCACGTGCCGGACGTACTTCGTGTCGGTCGGTGCGTCGATCGGGGGTATGACCTGGTCCAGCACGATCCTGACGGGTGTGCCGGCGGCCTGGCTTACGCTGAGCGTAGCGGGCGTGCTGTACAGGTTGCCGGGCGCGCGGTTCCAGCGCTGCCCCTCGCCGCGATCCATCGGCAGCTTGACCGTCTTGCCGTTTTCCAGCGTAAAGGTCTCGTAGCGGTGCAGCAGCGCCTGCACGACATACTCGCCGTCGGGCAGGTCGGCGAGACTGTCGTGGGGGTAACCGAATACGGTCTCGTCGATGACGACGTCCTGCCCGGGCATGAGGGCGTCGACGTCGATGCCGAAAATCTGCGCCGCATCGACGCCGGCGCGCAGCTTGAAGCGCGGCTCCGCGTCGTCGTCCGCCGCGAGAATCAGCAGCATCCTGCCGTCGATCGGCCCCTCGGCCGCCGAGCCGGCGTAGGAAATCCGGAAGTCGGGGGACGACGTGGCCGCCGGCCGGCCGCAGCCCGCCGCAAGCAGCACGGTGAGCAGCAGGTACACAATTCGGGCAAGCGGGCACGGCAGTTTCATCGGGATACTCCTGGGCGGCGGGAAAGCGGATTTTAGCGCCGCGACCGGGGCATATGTGTAATGGGCACAAGGGTTACAAACGCCGGCAAGGGAGTATAATCCGCGCCGTCTATGCTCCCCGCCTGCCGGTGCCCGACCATGTTCACGCGCTCCTTTGCCTTGCGGCAGCTGGCCGCCGCCGGCGTCCTGCTACTTGCGTTCATTCGCCCTGCGAGCGCCCAGGATCTGTCGCCGCGCGCCTATTTCCCGGCCCCGGCCGGCACGGACGTGCTTTTGGTCGGTTACCAGTACTCGACCGGCGACCTCGCCTTCGAGCCGTCGCTGCCGGTCACCGGCGTCACATCGGATTCGCATTTCGGCCTGCTGGCCTACCAGAGGTTCTTCGGCCTGGCGGGCCGCACGTCCAGCCTGCAGTTGAGCGTGCCGTATTCAAACAGCGTCACCGAGGGTTTCCTGGCCGGCGCATACGCGCGCCGCGACCTTGCTGGTTTCGGCGACGCCAAGCTGCGCCTGGCGATCAACCTGGCCGGTGCGCCGACGCTCGACGTGGCCGCGTTCCGCGAACTCCTGCGGAACCCGACACCGATCGTCGGCGCGAGTCTGGTAGTTTCGATGCCGACCGGTGAGTACAACAATGCCCGCCTGCTGAACCTCGGCACCAACCGCTGGGCGGCAAAACCGGCCTTCGGCATGATCCTGCCGACCGGGCAGGGCTGGTTTCTCGAAGCCGAGGTCGGCGTCTGGATCTTCGGCGACAACGACGACTTCTTTTTCGGCGGAACGCGGGAGCAGAACCCGCTCCTGTCGACCGAGATACACGCCGTCAAGGTCGCGCGCCCGGACCTGTGGTTTTCCGTCGATGCCAACTTCTACACGGGTGGCCGAACGACCGTGAACGGGGAAGTCAACCAGGACCTGCAGAGGAACTCCCGTTTCGGCCTGACCGTCTACAGGGGCTTCCGGGGCGGCCACGCGCTCAAGGCGAACCTGAGCACCGGCCTGAATACCGAGATCGGCGGCGACTTCGAGATGCTGGCCCTGTCGTACGTGTTTGCCTGGTAGCGGCGGTCTCAGCCGCCCTCGGCCCGCACGGCGTCTGCCATGTCGGCCATGGAAAAGTACCGGTAGTCGATCGCCGGCATCCGGTCGAGTTCCGGGATTGCGCCCCAGTCGCCGGACTCGGACAGTCGCTGGCGATCGATCCAGGCATTCGCCAGCCCGAATTTGCGGGCGGGGACGTGGTCATGGCGCAGGCTCTGCGCGGTGTGCAGGACGTCGCGCTTCTCGAACCCGAAGTCATCCCGCAGGTGCCGCAGCAGGTATTCGAAGTTCGCGTCGGCCGGCTTGTAGGAGCCGATATCCTCGGCCGTGTAGACGGCATCGAACTCGACGCCGAGCTTCCTGTTCGAGGCTGCGAAGCCGGCCCGGCTCACGTTCGACAGCACGACGAGCCGGTAGCGGGTCTTGAGGTAACGCAGCGCGTCGGCACTGTCCCGGAATGCGGGCCAGTGGGGCAGGGAGGCGCCGAAATCGCGGTCGAGCCCGGCTGTCGTTGCCAGCCCCAGCTGCTCCGCCAGCGCATGGTGCGCCCGTTCGAGCAGCGTGGTGTAAAGCAGTCCCGGCTGCTCGAGCTGCAGCCGGCTCTCGATCCGGCCGAAGGCCTGGAGGGCCCTGGACCGGTGCAGGTCGGCGCTGCCGTTACGCACCAATAGCGGCTGCAGTGCGTCCCATATGCCGGCCTCCCAGTCGATCAGGGTGCCGTAGCAATCGAAGCTGAGCACCTTGAATTCGCCCAGTTTCCGGGCCATGGGGGTCTCCTATCCTCTGCTCGACCGGATTATGCCACGGGTAGTGCGGCGCCCGCGGCGCAAGGCCGTAATGCCGATTCCCCCCCTTTAAAAAGACTAAAAACGCTGTATACTCGCCGCGCCTTTAACTAACGCTTCTTCCGAGTCTGCAGGTATGGTGCCTTCATCCTCTTGAGCGCTTAGCATCCTTAGGAGGTCACATGGGCAAGAAACTATACGTCGGCAATCTGCCGTATTCCGCGGACGACCAGTCGCTGCAGGCGCTTTTCAGCCAGTACGGCTCGGTCCAGTCCGTCAACCTGATCACGGACCGCGACACCGGCCGCAGCAAGGGCTTCGGCTTCGTCGAGATGGGCAGCGATAGCGACGCACAGCGCGCGATCGAGAGCCTGAACGGTCACGACATGGACGGCCGAAAGCTGACCGTCAACGAAGCGCGTCCGAAAGAGCCGCGCGGCAACAACGGCCGTAGCGGTGGCGGTTTCGCCAGGGCGCGCGGCTGGTAACAGCTTTGCGTCATGCATGAGAAACCCGGCCTTGCGCCGGGTTTTTTTTGTGCCCGCCATATTGTATTGCGTCTCTGCGGCAGGCCACCCGGTTGCCTGCTTCGTCGCCGGCGACCGGGCGGCTGTTCACAGCGGCGGCCGCGCTGGCCGACGATTTCTGCCGGGCGCCGCTAGCCCGCTTCCGCGACAGGCACGGGCAGCACGTACCAGACGACGGCCAGGAAGTGGCAGATGCCGCCCGCCAGCACGAACAGGTGCCAGATCGCGTGATTGAAAGGCAGGCGGCGAGCAGAGTAGAACAGCGCGCCGACCGTGTAGCTCAAGCCGCCGGCGACCAGCCACGCCATGCCGCCCCTGCCGACCGCGGCTGCGACCTGCGGGGCGGCCAGGACGACCAGCCAGCCCATGACCAGGAAACTGGCCATGGCGAGCCGGGGATAGCGGTGGCCCAACCACAGCTTGGTCAGGATGCCGGCGCTGGCCAGCACCCATATCGTGCCGAACAGCCACCAGCCGGTGCTGTTGCGCATCGCCACCAGCATGAACGGCGTGTAGGTTCCGGCGATCAGCAGGTAGATCGCGCAATGGTCGAGCAATTTGAATAGCTGGCGGTGCCGCGAGGCATGCAGGCCGTGATAAAGCGTCGATGCCAGGAACAGCGCGATCAGGCAGAGCCCGTAAACGATGCTCGCGGCGATCCGCCAGGGATCCGCGGCCTCGATCGACAGGAAGAGCATCCACGACAGCCCGCCGATGCTGAGGACTGCGCCCGCCCCGTGGCTGACAGCGTGGATGATCTCCTCGCGGAGCGTGTAAGCGGACGGTTGCAGTGTCATGCGGCTGGCCTGGGGCTCCGGGAAACCCGCGCCGGCCCGGTCGGTCGGCGTCGTGCCGCGAGAGTAGCGGATTTGGCGCCGGCCGGCACGGGAAACGACAGCCGCGGCCTGGCAGGCGGAGTCGCATCGGGGCGGGATCGAACGCATACTGTGCCGAAAAACTACATGGGCAGGGGGCAGGACGAATGCAGTTCTCGCTGATCGGGCCCGACCAGCACTTCGCCATCTGGGCCGCGCTGTTCGGGATAGCCGCGTTCGGGTTCTGGATCGAGCGCCTGCCGATCGGCCGCAGATACTCGGGCGTGATGCTGCTGATCACGCTCGCGATGCTGCTCTCCAACCTGCGGATCATCCCGTCGTCCGCGCCACCCTACGACGCCGTCTGGCAGTACCTGGTGCCGGTGGCCATCCCGCTCCTGCTGTTCCAGGCCGACCTGACCCGCATCTTCCGGGAGGCCGGCGCAACGCTCGTGGCCTTCGCCATAGGCAGCGCATCGGTCGTCGCAGGCGTCTTCGTCGCCGGATCCCTGATCGACCTCGGCGAAAACGAGGCGGTCCTGTCGGGCATTTTCACGGGTACCTATATCGGCGGCTCGCTCAATTTTGCCGCAGTCGTAGAGGTAACCGGGTTCCGCAACGAGAGCCTGCTCGCGGCAACCGTCGCGGCGGACAACGTGATCACGAACCTGCACCTGATCCTGATCGTGCTGCTGCCGGGCATCGGCTGGGTCGCGCAACGCTTCCCTGCCGGGCAGCGGGGCGCTGTGCCTGTGACAGCAGCCGATGGCCCGGTACACCGGATCGCCGACCTGGACGTGGCCGGCCTGCTCGCGGCGCTGGCCCTGGCGTTCGCGCTCGCCGCCCTCGGCATCGCATTCGCCGCCTTCCTGGCAAGGCCGCAGTACGCGATCCTGCTGACGACGGCGCTCGCCCTGGTCGTGGCGACTTTCGGCCAGCGCATCGTGCGCTCCCTGTCCGGTTACACCGAGGCGGGCAACGCACTGATGTTCGTCTTCCTGGCTACCATTGGCGCCAGCGCCGACGTGTGGCGACTGATCGAGAACGCGCCGATCCTGTTCGTCTTCGCGTTGCTCGTCGTCACGACGCACCTCGTACTCCTGCTCGGGATCGGCCGCGTCTTCCGGCTCGGCCTGCCGGAGATGCTGATCGCGTCCGCGGTGGCCATCGGCGGTCCGGCGTCGGCGCCTGCCGTCGCATCGGCGAAGGGCTGGCACGACCTGGTGATTCCCGGGGTGCTGGCGGGCTCCTTCGGCTACGCCATCGGCAGCTTCGTTGGCGTCAGCATCGTCGAGTGGCTCAGCTGAGCGCCGGGCCGTGCCGGGCGCCCGTGACGCGAGGCAGCCCGGCAAGATCCCGGTAACAGTGAATGTCGGTCCAGCCGGCGGCGGCAAGGATTTCCGCCACCGCGCGTTCCTGGTCCGCGCCGTGTTCGAGCAGCAGGCAGCCGTCGCCCGCGAGCACTGCGGCGGCTTCGGCCGCGATGCGGCGGATCGCGTCGAGCCCGTCGGGGCCGGCCGCGAGCGCCGCGCGCGGCTCGCGCCGCAGCGCGTCGAGTGCCGGATCGCCTTCGGCGACGTAAGGCGGGTTCGCCACGATGAGGTCGAAGCTTCGCCCGTGCACCGGTTCGATCCAGTCGCCGGCCAGGAATTCCACGTTGTCGACGTCGAGCTGGCGCGCATTCTGGCGGGCGACGGCCAGCGCCGCCTCGCTCCGGTCCGTCGCGACGACGTGACAGAGCGGTCGTTCGCGCGCCAGCGCGAGCGCAATTGCGCCGCTGCCGGTGCCGAGGTCGAGTATTCGCAGGTCGGCGCGGCGCCCTATGCGCGCGAGCGCCTGCTCGACGAGGAGTTCGGTCTCCGGGCGGGGCACGAGCGTGTCCGGCGTGACCATCAGGGACAGCGACCAGAACTCCCGCACCCCGGTGATGTAGGCGAGCGGCATCCCGGCAGCGCGCCGCTCCACCGCGTCCTCGAAGCGGCTCCGTGCGTCCGGGTCGAGCGTATCCTCCGGGTGCGCCATCAGGTAGGCGCGCGGCACGTCGATCGCGCGGGCCAGCAACAGCTCGGCGTCCAGCCTCGGGCTGTCGCTGCTCCGGCTCAGCCGATCCGTCGCCCGGGCGAGAGCGTCCCGTATCGGTTCGTACTCATTCAATGTGAGGTCACCTTCGCGTACCATGGCCGGCGGTTTCTTCTGTAACCAGCATCGCCGCGCGGCGACTTTTGATACTGAGGCAGGTTCTGAACATCATGAAAGTCTACTCCAACACCCTGGACATGGTCGGCCGGACGCCGATGCTGGAAGTCAGCCGGCTCGACACCGGTCCCTGCCGCCTGTTCCTGAAGCTCGAGATGATGAACCCGGCCGGTTCGATCAAGGATCGCATCGGCATGACGATGATCGAGGAGGCCGAAAAGCGCGGCGAGCTGAAACCGGGCGACCTGATCGTCGAGGCGACGGCCGGGAACACCGGCCTCGGCCTCGCGCTGGTCGCGGCGCAGAAGGGCTACCGGCTCATCCTCGTGCTGCCCGACAAGATGAGCCAGGAAAAGATCTTCAACCTCCGGGCCATGGGCGCCGAAGTCGTACTGACGCGCTCCGACGTCGACAAGGGTCACCCGGAGTACTACCAGGACCTGGGGAAGCGCATCGCCGAAGAGCAGGGCGCCTACTTCATCAACCAGTTCGGGAATCCGGACAACCCCCTGGCACACGAACGGACGACGGCGCCCGAAATACTCGAGCAGATGGGCGGCAAGATGGACGCGATCGTCATGGGCGTCGGCTCGAGTGGCACGCTGGCCGGCATCAGCCGTTACCTGGCCGAGCATTCGCCCGATACGGAGATCATTCTTGCCGACCCGGTCGGCTCGATCCTTGCCGATTACGTGAACACCGGTGAGCTGCACGCGAAGAGCTCGGGCTGGCTCGTCGAGGGGATCGGCGAGGACTTCATCCCGCCGATCGCCGACCTGAGCCGGGTGACCAGGGGCTACTCGATTTCGGACGCCGAGTCGTTCAGCACGGCCCGCGACCTGCTGCGCAAAGAGGGTCTGCTCGCGGGCTCGTCCAGCGGCACGCTGATCTGCGCCGCCCTGAAGTACTGCCGGGAGCAGACCGAAGCGAAGCGCGTCGTCACATTCGCCTGCGATACCGGCAACAAGTACCTGTCCAAGCTCTACAACGACTTCTGGCTCGAGGACCAGGGCTTTATCAAGCGCGAGCAGCATGGCGACCTGCGCGACCTGATCGGGCGGCTGCACGGCGAGAAGGCGACGATCACGGTAGGTCCCGACGACGTGCTGACGACCGCCCACAACCGGCTGCGCAATGCGGGTATCTCGCAGCTGCCCGTGATGCAGGATGCCGAACTGGTCGGCATCGTCGACGAAGACGCGATCATCCAGTACGTGTTCCTCGATCCCGACCTGATGAACGCGCGGGTCCGGGACGCGATGCGGAGCGCCTTCATCCAGGTGGACAAGGAGACCAGCATCAATAACCTGGTCGCGATGCTGCACGTACAGCCATACGCGGCGGTCATGGATGGCAAGCAGTTCCTGGGGCTGATAACCCGGGCCGACGTGCTGAACCACCTGCGCAAGAAGATGCAGTAGCGGGACCCGCGTTCAGGGCTGGTAAATCACGTAGATCTTCCGGGTCGTCTCGACGACCTCCCATTCGCCTGCGAAGCCGGCCGGGATGACGAAATCGTCACCGGCCCGCAGCTCGCGTTCATTGCCCGCCTCGTCGCGCAGGATCGAGCGGCCGGCCAGGATCCGGCAGAACTCGTGCTCCGTGTACCGGATCTTCCAGCAGCCCGGCTCTGCCTCCCAGACGCCGGAAAAGAATTTCTGGTCGTCGCTCGTGTAGTGGTGCCAGGTCCGCTGCAGGGGCTGCCCGCGAACGCAGCGCTCCGCCGCCGTGGGCTCTTCCGAAAACTCCGGCGCGTGCCCGGCGAAAAAAACGAGGTCACCCGTGTCCCTGGTCTGCATCACGGCTCCTTTGTGTCGGCGCTGGGAGGGGCTCAGAATATACCCGGAATCGCAGCCACCCGTCGGCTGCGACGGACAGTCCCGCAGAGGTAATACAACGTGATCGACCTGACTCAACTCGATCCCATCTGGCTCGCACCCGCCATTTTCTTTGCCCGCATCGTCGACGTGTCGCTCGGGACGTTCCGCGCGATCATGGTCATACGAGGCCACCGCATCGTCGCGACCGGTGTCGGCTTCGTCGAAAGCCTGCTCTGGATCATGGCGATCGGCAGCGTTATGACGCACCTCGATGCCTGGTACCTGACCATCGCTTACGCCGCCGGCTTTGCCTGCGGCAACTACGTCGGCATCAGGCTCGAGGCCCGCATAGCCATCGGCAGCGAACTCGTGCGGGCGATCTCGGTGCGCTCGGAGGGCCAGCTCGCGAGCGGGCTCCGCGAAGCCGGCTGGGATACCGTCGCCGTGCCGGGGACGGGGCCGCAAGGGGAGCCGGTCGACATCGTCCTGGCCGTGCAGTCGCGCCGGCGCATGCGCGACCTGCTGGCCGCGATCCACGAGATCGACCCCAGGGCGGTCTACACGACTTCCGACTTGAGGCGCGTGCACGACGGGGCCGCGTCGCGGGGCCGGCGGCTGTTCGCATCCGGCTGGCCGATGCGGGGCAAGGGTAAGTAAGCGATGAATCAGGCGCCGAGCGCGGCGAGCTGGTCCGCCTGGTACTCGCTGATCAGCGGCTCGATGACGTCGTCGAGCTTGCCTTCCATGATGTCGTCCAGCTTGTAGAGCGTCAGGTTGATGCGGTGGTCGGTCAGCCGCCCCTGCGGGAAGTTGTAGGTGCGGATGCGCTCGGAGCGGTCGCCGCTGCCGACCTGCAGCCGCCGCTTTTCGGCCTGCGCCGTGTCGCGCGCCGAGATCTCTGCGTCGAGCAGCTTGGCCTGCAGCAGTGACATCGCACGGGCACGGTTCTTGTGCTGCGAGCGTTCGTCCTGGCATTCCACCACGATGCCGCTCGGCAAATGCGTGATGCGCACCGCCGAGTCCGTCTTGTTGACGTGCTGGCCTCCGGCACCCGAGGCACGATAGGTATCGATGCGCAGGTCCGACGGGTTGATGTCGATCTCCTCGATCTCGTCCGGCTCGGGCAGGACCGCGACCGTGCAGGCCGAGGTATGGATCCGGCCCTGTGACTCGGTCTCCGGCACACGCTGCACTCGATGCGCGCCGGACTCGAACTTGAGTTGCGCATAGATGCCGCTGCCGCTGATGCGGCAGACGATTTCCTTGTAGCCGCCGTGTTCGCCCTCGCGGGCGCTGACGACTTCGATCGACCAGCCCTGCTGCTCGGCGTAGCGCGAGTACATCCGGAACAGGTCGCCGGCGAATATCGCGGCTTCGTCGCCGCCGGTGCCGGCGCGGATTTCGAGAAAGATGTTGCTGTCGTCGTGAGGGTCCGGCGGTATCAGCGATTTCTGCAGCTCGACGAGCAGGCCTTCGCGCTTCTCTGCCAGCGTCTCGAGTTCCTCCTCCCCCATCTGGCGCAGCTCGGGGTCCGCGTCGCGCGCCATTTCTTCGGCCGCGGCGGCCTCCCTGCCCAGCTTCTCGTAGCGCTTGAACAGCGAGATGACGGGCTCGAGCCGCGCATACTCACGCGACAGGTCGCGGAACCGGTTCTGGTTCGAGATCACCTCGGGCTCGGCGAGCAGGGCCGAGACCTCCTCGAAGCGGTCGCGCGTGTGTTCCAGCTTGTGGCGAATAGATTCTTTCACGGCGTTATTTCTTGGACTCGCCGATGCCGAAAAGATCGCGTGCCGCGCTGATAAAATCCTGGTCCGCGGCTTCGCCCGCCTGGCGCAGGCGCACGGTCGGATGGTGCAGCATCTTTTTCATCAGTGAGGCAGTGACGTATTCCAGGACCTCCTCCTGGTCCGCCCCATTCTTCAGCCGCTTCAGGCCCTGCGCGAGTATGTCCTTGCGTATACCGTCGGCGTTGTCCCGCAGTGCGGCAATCAGCGGCGCGACCTCGCGGCTGCGTTCCATGTCGAGGTACCGGCGGGTTTCTTCCTCGAGAATGCGCACGGCATCGACGGCGGCCGCCTCGCGGTTGGCCTGTCCCTCGACGATAACCCGGTCGAGATCGTCGACGGTATAAAGGTATACGTCGCCGAGCTTTGCGATCTCGGGATCGAGGTCGCGCGGCACGGCGATGTCGACGGCGAAGATCGGCTTGTGCCTGCGTGCCTTGACCGCCTTTTCCATCTGCTCGCGGGTGACGATGACGGTCGGGCTGGCGGTCGAGCTGATAAGAATGTCGGCCTCTTCGAGCATGCCGCCAATTTCCGACAGCGAGATCGCGTAGCCGCCGTAACGGGCGGCGAGCTTCTGCGCCCGCGTAATATCGCGGTTCGCGATGAACAGCCGCCCGATGCCCTTGCCCTTGAGGTGCTGGGCCACCAGCTCGATCGTGGCGCCGGCGCCGACCAGGAGCGCCGTATGTTTTTCGAACCCGGCGAAAAACTGCGTGGCCAGGCTGACGGCTGCGTAGGCGACGGAAACCGGGCTCGCCCCGATCTCCGTGTCGGTGCGGACCTTCTTGGCGACAGAGAACGTGTGGTGAAAGAGCCGCGTCAGCGCCCGGCCGACCGTGCCT
>JAOUIH010000182.1 GCA_029884165.1 Gammaproteobacteria bacterium
CTGTCCGGCAGGCCGAGCCCGGCCGTATCGAGCGCCATGCGCTCGATGAGGTTCAGGAATGCCAGCACGGCAGAGGCCGAGCGGCCGGCGAGTTCGTCGCCCGCAACCGCGCCGGCGGCCCGCCATAGCGAGCACCCGTTCGCGCGGGCATAGGCGCGCATAGACTCGACCGTGCGAGCGCCGATACCGCGCGTCGGGCGGTTGACGACGCGCTCGAACGACGTATCGTCGTCCCGGTTCGCGATCAGCCGCAGGTAGGCGAGCGCATCCTTGATTTCGGCGCGCTCGAAGAAGCGCAGACCACCATAAACGCGGTACGGCATCCCGGCATTGATCAGCGCCTCTTCGAGCGCGCGCGACTGGGCATTCGAACGATACAGGATGGCCGAGTCGGACCTCGCGTTGCCCTGGTCGCACCAGTCGCGCAGCCGACCGATGACGAAGTCAGCCTCGTCGCGCTCGTTGTACGCGGAATACACCCGGATGGGCTCGCCCTCGGCGCCCTCGGTCCAGAGCTTCTTGCCCATGCGCGAGTTGTTGTTGGCAATGACCGCGTTCGCGGCGTTCAGGATGTTGGCGGTCGAGCGGTAATTCTGCTCCAGCTTCACGACCCCGGCGCCCGGGAAGTCCTTCTGGAACCGGTATATGTGCTCGACTTTCGCGCCGCGCCATCGGTAGATGGACTGGTCGTCGTCGCCGACCATGAACGGCACGCCCTCCTTGCCGGCCAGCAGACGCAGCCAGGCGTACTGTATCGAGTTGGTGTCCTGGAACTCGTCGACGAGCAGATGCCGAAACCGCCGGCGGTAATGCTCCAGGAGCTCCGCGTTGTCTCGCCAGAGCTCGTGCGCACGCAGCAGCAGCTCGGCGAAGTCGACGAGACCGCGCTGGTCGCAAATCTCCTGGTATTGCCGGTACAGCTCGATGAACTGCCGGCGATTGGGGTCACCCTCGTCGTCGAGGTGGGCCGGCCTCCGGCCCTCGTCCTTCTGGGCGTTGATGAAGTACTGAACTTCCTGCGGAACCCAGCGGCTCTCGTCCAGCTCCAGGTTTTTCAGCAGGCGCTTGATCAGGCGCGACTGGTCGTCGGCGTCGAGAATCTGGAAGTTCTGCGGCAGGCCCGCCTCCCGCCAGTGCCGCCGCAACAGGCGATGGGCCAGGCCGTGGAAGGTGCCGATCCACAGGTGGTTGACCGGCATGCGCAGCAGGCTCTCGATCCGGCCGCGCATTTCCGCCGCGGCCTTGTTCGTAAACGTGACCGCGAGGAGGCTCTGCGGCGAGATACCCTCGACTTCGATCAGCCACGCGGCGCGATGCGTCAGCACGCGGGTCTTGCCGCTGCCGGCGCCGGCGATGACCAGCATCGGCTGAGCCGGCGCCGTAACGGCCTGCCGCTGCGCGTCGTTCAGCGATTCGAGTATCGGGGTTACGTCCATCGGCCCTGCGGGAAGCCGCCGGGGAATCGGCGGGCCCGCAGTCTAGCAAAGAATGAGCGACCGTGAGCCCGTGACGACTCAGAACCGGAAGACCAAGCCGGCAAAAGCCTCCATCTGCCAGAGCACGCGCCCATCGATCGCGATCGCGCAAATGCCGCCCTCTGGACCCGACGCGCAGAACAGGCTGGTATCGGAATCCACCAGCGTTCCCCAGGCGCGGGCCTCGAGCCGGACGCCGATACGCTCCGAGGGCCGCAGTTGCAGGCCGGCGCCGATCGAAAACGACCAGAAGGTGTCACTGTCGTAGGTCGTGACACCGGGAGAGATATGCGTGCCGCCGATCGTCGCGGCCAGGTAAGGCCTCGCGCGTTCACCCGCGCCGAGATAGGTGCCGCCGGCCTGGAAATAATGCAGTTCCGTGTCGATCGACGCGTCCGCCAGCGCCAGCTCGGACAGGTCCGCCGACGTATCCTGCCGCGAATAGATGACTTCCCACTGGGTGTTCGCGCTCTCCCGAATGTTCAGGATAACGCCGAAGTCACCATGGTCGTCGAGTTCGACGGCGGTGCCACCGTCCTGGTCCTCGAAGGTGCCGCCGAAGCGATAACCGGCATAGGGCGTCAGCTCGAATACGCCGGGCGACTCTTGTGCAGCTGCGAGCTGCGGGCCGCAGAGAACGAGTGCCGCCAGCGCTGGCAGGCGGCCGGGTATGGCAACAATCACGTCAGTCGTAGTTCCACTGCAGGCTGAGCATATACATGCTGCGATCATACGCGATGCGCGCGTCGTTGGAAGCGACTTCGGAATAGTCATACTCGGCAACGACCCGCAGATTCCAGCCGATCTCCACCATGGCCGTCAGGCCGGCCGTCAGCGTCTCCATCGTCTTGCGCCCGGCCACCGGATTGTTGAACGCAAAGGCGTTCGAGTAATCATAGACCCGGTAGACTACGTCGCCGCGGAGCCGGAACCGTTCGCCCGGGCTCCAGCTGAGCTCGGCCCCGTAACCGTTGCGCGTGTAGTCGTTGTAGCCGACATGCCCGTCGGCACGTTCCGTCCGCGTGTAATCCACGCCGATCCACAGGCTCTGCATGATGCGCTGGCGGGCCACGACCCCGACATCGAAGTACTCGTACTCGACGGGCGGATTGCCGATCGGCTGCCTGCCGTCGAGTTCGTAGGATGGCCGGTCGCTGTAGTTCCGCTGGTAATACTCGGCGACGAACCGCAACAACGAGGCGCCGGCGAAGCGGTACTGCACGTGTCCGCCGACATCGAAATACTCGTGGTCGTACTCGGGGACGACCTCGACGTTCTCGTAATTCCAGAGCTGTGCCTTGCCCCACAGGTTGAAGGAAAAGCGATCCCAGGACTGGCGTGTCCAGATCTCCGGGCCGTAACGGACATAGGAGAGGCGGTCCTCAATCGCCTGGCCGCCGGACGTGCGCGACGTGCCGTCGTCCGGGTCGTAATAGGTCTCCTGGTGCTGCGCGATCGTGAACGCGCTGAATATCTTGCTCTGGCGGCTCTCCTCGCGCCGGTCGTACTCCGTACCTACGGCGAGCTCGTGGATGTACTCGTCTGCATTCTGCAATTCCTCGTCCGGGTAGAAACGGCCGGACAGGCGATACGCGCCGAAAAAGGACTCGTGCTCGAAGCTGTTGACCGAGTACTTTGCGCCCAGTCGCACGGGAATGAACATGCCCGACTGGACCACCGGGTCGACGATCGGTCGATTCGGGTTCGCGAAGTCCACGTAACTCTCCGGGGGCGTCCGGTAGACGTTGTCGTCGCTGCCGAAGCCGACGCGCCCGTAGAAGTCGAACTCGGTGAACTCGCGCGGGGCGGGCTCCGCGCGGACTCTTTCCTCCGCCCGCCTCTCCGGGGCGCGTCCGGCATCGATCCTTGCGATCGCCTCGATCGCCAGGCTCCGGATCCGTGGTTCCTGCTCCTGGTCCCGAGCCTGCCTGAACCAGCGCAGCGCCGCGGCGTCGTCGCCGGCCGCGTACTCGGTCAACCCCAGATTGTAGGTCGCCAGCACGGCAAGCCGGGGCGATGCCCGGGCCTCGAGCAGCGACTCCCGCGCCCGGTCGTACTGCCCGGCCCGGTAATGCGCTACGCCGGTATTGAAGTGCAGCAGCGGGGTGTCCATCCCGGCCTCCGCGGCCTGGCTGTAACGCAGCAACGCTGCCCAGTACAGGTCGTCCCGGAACAGGCGGTTGCCGTCGGCAAACGCCTCCTCGGCTGTCATCGCCGACGACCGCCCGGCCGCCAGGCCCAGGGCCAGGAGCAGCAATGTCCGGAGAGCCGACAGCGGTATGAACCTGTTGAATTTACTGCAACCCATGCGCCTTTTCCGGGCTTCCAGCCCCAAATAATCACATCGTTAAATTACCGGTTTTGCAGCAGGATGCACGTGCCGGAGGGCAAAACCTTGACGCAGTCCAAGAAAAACCCCTGGCCGATGTTTCGACCAGGGGTTGCCGGGCCCGTAACCGGTGCGGAGGCCCGTGTATGGACTGGTCTCAGACGCCGTCGTCGCCGCTGTCGTCCTCAGCCAGGTCGTCCTCGATTTCGGAGGCCGAGTCGTCGTCCATGTCGTCGTCGTCCTCGTGCTCGTCTTCCTCCTCGTCGTCGAATTCGTCGTCGTCGACTTCCTCGCCTTCCTCGAAGTCGTCTTCGCCCTCGAATTCGTGCTCTTCCTCGTCCTCGAACTCGTCTTCGTGCTCGAAGTCGTCGTCCATGTCGTCGTGGCCGGACTCGTCCTCCATTTCGTCACTGTCCATGTCATCGTCGTCCGAGTCATGGCCAGGCTCGTCCTCGTCGGAATCGTCCATGTCGTCGTCCGAGTCGTGACCGGAATCATCCTCTTCGGAATCATCCATGTCGTCGTCGGAGTCGTCGTCATCATCCTCGTCGTCATCGTCATCCGGACCACGCATTTCCATCATGTCATGCATGTCGTCCATGTCGTCGAGGACTTCCATCGTCAGGTCGTCCAGATCGTCATCGGGATCGTCGGCCGAAGCGACGAGCGGGTAGAACGCCAGGCCTGTCATCGCCAGGCTGGCTATGAGTATTCTCAGTTGTTTCATGCGATTATCTCCATCTTCTGCCCCAGAGGAAGCGAGGCATCCTGGTTTACATCGACGCGCAGACGAAACGTCTTTTGTTCGTCGGCGTGTCGCAAGGTTGCGAGTACGTCACCGGAAAGCGGCGACGTTGCGATCAGTTCAAGGGCCAGTACGTTCTTGCCGGCGGAGAGGCTCGTCGACCAGGTAATTTCGCGCTGGCCGGCGAATCCTGCGAGTTCGAGCCCGTCGGGCAGGCTTACCGTGAGCGTGGCGTCCGCCAGCTCGACCGGGGAGTTGAATACCAGGCGCACCGTACGAGGTTGCTCCAGCGTCATCGCCACGGCCGGGACGCCCGCGTCCGCCACCGGCAGGTCGCCTGTCCCGCCCAGTA
>JAOUIH010000184.1 GCA_029884165.1 Gammaproteobacteria bacterium
GGCCTGCGCGGCCGATCGCAACCCCGGCCGAGAATGCCCGGGAACACGTTCGATTGCCGATTCAGCATGTACGCGTCGGAGAATTGCCCCTGCGCTATCAGCCGGATGTAGTTGGGAACGTCGGTATGCGCCGGGCATGCCCATTGGCAGTCCACGACCTTGTGGAAATAGTCGGGATTCGAAGTGTCGGTGGGCTTCATTTGAGCGTGGTCAGGAGCGGCTTGTCGGCTCGCAAAATGGAAAGATCGGGGTTTTTCCGGACGGGGGCCTTTTTGCAAGGCGCTAGCATAACGGGATGGTCCGGAAAGTAAACCAGAAGATCCCCGGTGTGTGACTCCGTCGGCGCCCTGGTCCGGAACCGGCCGGAACGGCTCCGCATACCGGCCCCGCGGCGCCCCAATGGCAGGCCGCCGGGCATCGGCTCGACATCACGGAGTAGACGATGATCGTCGGGAGCACGGCCGGACGACGCCGCGGCCTTCGTACCCTGCCGGCATCCCGGCGTCAGCGTGCCCGGTCGAATTCGAGGCGTTGCCCCGGAACGTTCCCGGTCAGGGCCCCGTCCCGATAAACGACCCGGCCATTGACGATGGTGGTGTCTATGCTGGCCGAGAACGTATGTCCCTCGAATGGCGACCAGTGACATTTCGACAGCAGGTTCGACCGCTCCACCGCAAACGGCTTCGCCGGGTCCACGATGACCAGGTCCGCGAAATAGCCTTCCCGAACGTAGCCGCGCTCGACGACGCCGAATATATCCGCGACAGCATGGCTCGTTCGATCGACGACGAGCTCCAGCGGCAGCTCTCCGGCCGCGACGAGATCGAACAAGCTCAGCAGCGCATGCTGAACCAGCGGCAAGCCGGCCGGCGCCTTGAAATACGCCCGCTTCTTTTCCACGGCCGTGTGCGGCGCGTGGTCGGTCGCGATGATGTCGAGTTTGCCTTCCTTGAGCGCCGCGAGCAGCGCTGCACGATCGGCTGCCGACTTGATCGCGGGATTGCACTTGATCTTTGCACCGAGCTCGCCGTAACGGCTCTCGTCGAACCACAGGTGATGCACGCAGACCTCGGCGGTGATGCGTTTGGTCGAACGGTGCGCCCTGGAAAAAAGGCCCATCTCTATGGCCGTCGTCAGGTGCAGGACGTGCAGCAACGCGTCATGTCGGCGCGCAAGGTCGGTTGCAAGGCTCGACGATGCCAGGCAGGCGCTGGCCGAGCGAATGCGTGGATGCTCGGACATAGGCACGTCATCGCCATACTGCGCCTTCGCCCTGGTCTCGTTATCCCAGATCGTCGGCGAATGCTCGCAATGGGTGACCACGATGACGGGCGCATGCTCGAACATCCGCTCGAGAACTTCGGGATCGTCGACCAGCATGTCGCCCGTCGACGCCCCCATGAATATCTTGATACCGCAGGCCTCGTTGACCTGCAGCGCCCGGATCTCGTCGAGATTGCGATTGGTTGCCCCGAGGTAGAAGCCATAGTTGGCAGTGCACCGGCCTTCTGCCAGCCCGTACTTGTCGGCGAGCGCCGTGCGCGTCGTCGTCTGCGGATTGACGTTGGGCATATCCATGAAACTGGTAATGCCGCCCGCCGCGGCGGCCGCGGATTCTGTCGCAAGGTCGCCTTTGTAGGTCAGTCCCGGCTCACGGAAATGTACCTGGTCGTCGATCATGCCGGGCAGCAGGTAACGACCGGCCGCGTCGATAAGCTCCGTGCCGGCCTCGGCCCTGATGCCGCTATCGACCCGCACGATCCGTTCGCCCTCGATCAGGACGTCCGCATCGCGAATCTCGCCTTCGTTGACCAGGCGCGCGTTCGTAATAAGCAGGCTGCCCACGGTTAACCCCTATCGAGCCGCGAAGTGGTCGGTCGCCATGACCAGTTCGTGGACGTTGCCAGGATCGAACGCGGAGTGGCCCGCATCCGGTGTGATCCGCAGGTCGACCTCCGGCCACGCAGCGGCAAGCTCGTATGCCGTCGAGGCCGGGCAGAGCGCGTCGTAGCGTCCGTGAACGATAACGCCCGGAATGTGCCGGATCCTGCCCACGTCCCGAATCAACTGCCCGTCCTCCATGAAGCACTTGTTGACGAAGTAATGAACTTCGATCTGGGCCAGGGAAACCGCCATGTGCTCCGCCCCGAACATCTGCTCGACATCGCTCGTAGGAACCAGCTGGCTTGCGGATCCCTCGAAGATCGACCAGCTGCGGGCCGCGGCCAGGCGCTCCGCCGGGTCGTCGCTCATCAGGCGCTTGCGGTAGGCCTGCAGCAGGTCGCCACGCTCGCGTTTGGGGACGGGTTCGATGAAGCGCCGCCAGGCCTCGGGGAATATTTCACTGGTCCCTTTTCGGTACACCCAGTCCAGTTCTTTCTGGCGGACGGTGAAGATACCGCGCAATACGAGCTCGGTGACGTGCTCCGGATGGCTCTCCGCATAAGCCAGGGCAAGCGTGCTCCCCCATGATCCTCCGAACACCTGCCAGCGCTGGATCTGCAGCGCGGCGCGCAGGATCTCGATATCGCCGACGAGATCCCATGTCGTGTTGGACTCCAGGCTGGCATGTGGCGTGCTCTTGCCGCAGCCTCTCTGGTCGAAAAGGACGATCCGGTAGACGTCCGGGTTGAAAAACCGGCGCATTGCGGGCGTGGTGCCGGCGCCGGGGCCCCCGTGCAGGAACACTACCGGCTTGCCATTCGGATTTCCGGACTCTTCGTAGTAAATTCTATGCCCCGCGCCGACTTCGATATAGCCCGTGTGATTGGGTTCGACCGGCGGATACAGGTTTCGTCTTTCGGCTGTACGTTCCATGCGCGCATTATGGGATGGCGGCTGTCCGAAAGCCATTCGGGCAAACCGCGAAACGGAACCTTGGGGACGCGGGCCGGTCTGTTGGCTGCATAACCGCAATACACCTTTATATAAGAATCACAGCAAGGGTCTCTTCTCATGATTGGATCGAATCGTTCCCTGCGGGGTTTGCTCGTGGCCTGGCTGGCCATATCGTCGCTGAACGCCGTAGCGGCAAGCGACGTACATATCGAGTACACGGAATTCACGCTCGACAACGGCCTGCGGCTGATCGTCCACGAGGATCGCAAAGCGCCTATCGTCGCGATCAACCTCTGGTATCACGTCGGCTCGAAAAACGAGAAGCCGGGCAAGACCGGATTCGCGCACCTCTTCGAGCACCTGATGTTCAACGGCAGCGAGAACTACAACGACGAGTTCTTCAAACCTTTCGAGCAGGTCGGCGCGACCAACATGAACGGCACCACCTGGTTCGACCGTACCAATTATTTCGAGAACGTGCCGAAAACGGCGCTGGACATGGCGTTGTGGATGGAATCCGACCGCATGGGCCACATGCTCGGCGCGGTGACGCAGGAGCGCCTGGACGAGCAGCGCGGAGTCGTGCAGAACGAGAAGCGCCAGGGCGACAACCAGCCTTACGGCATGGTCGAGTACCACATCCTCGAGGGCGTGTTCCCGCCGGGCCATCCCTACCGCTGGAGCACGATCGGCTCGATGGAGGACCTGAACGCCGCGAGCCTCGAGGACGTGCACGAGTGGTTCAAGACCTATTACGGCCCGAATAATGCGGTACTCGTCATTGCCGGCGACATTTCCGCCAACGAAGCCTACGAGAAAGTCAGCAAGTACTTCGGTGACATTCCGCCCGGTCCGCCGATTGCCAAGGTGCACGAGTGGCCGGTGCGCCTCGACGGAGACAAGCGCGAAGTGATGCAGGACCGGGTTCCGCAGGCCCGGCTCTACAAGGTCTGGGGCGGCCCGGGGTTTCGGTCCGAAGACGCCGACCTGCTGCAGCTCGCGGACTCCATCCTGACGACGGGCAAGACCTCGAGACTCTACGAGCGCCTGGTCTATACCGACCAGATCGCGACCGACGTGGGCTCGTCGCAGTTCGCCGGCGACATCGCCGGCTACTACCAGGTGCAGGCATCGGCCCAGCCGGGCGGCGACCTGGCGGCGATCGAGGCGGCGATCAACGAGGAGCTGGAGCGCTTCCTGCGTGAGGGGCCGACCGAAGACGAACTCAGTCGCGCTCGCACACGGATCAAGTCGGGCCTTATCCGCGGCCTCGAGGAGGTCGGCGGCTTCGGCGGCAAGTCCGACATCCTCGCCCAGAATGCCGTCTATGCCGGCGATCCCGGCTTCTACAAGGTGTCACTGGAGCGCCTCGACAGCGCCACTACCGCCCAGGTCAGGGACGCCGCCCGTCGCTGGCTCGACACAGGCGCCTATCACCTGGAGGTGCACCCCTACCCCGAGCTCAGCGTCGCCTCCGAAGGCGCAGATCGCTCGGCCGTGCCTGAAACAACCGAATTCCCGGAAGTCGGCTTCGACGATTTCGAGCGCGCGATCCTCGACAACGGCCTCGAGCTGATCGTCGCGCAGCGCAGCGCGGTGCCGATCGTGAACTTCAGCCTGCGCTTTGACGCCGGGTATGCATCCGACCAGTTCGGCGAGCCGGGCACCTCCAGTCTCGCGATGGCGATGCTCGACGAGGGAACCAGGCGGCGTAATGCGCTGGAGATCAGCGACGAGACCGGCCGCCTCGGTGCGCGGATCTCTGCCGGGTCGAATATCGATGGCTCGACCGTGACGCTGAGCGCGCTCAAGGAGAACCTGGATCCGTCGCTGGATCTGTTCGCCGACATCGTATTGAATCCGCTGTTCCCGGAAGGCGAACTGGAACGCCTGCGCCGCCAGCGCCTCGCCCAGATCCAGCAGGAAAAGAACCAGCCGGTGGGTATGGCGCTCCGGCTCTTCCCGAAGCTGCTGTACGGGGAAGGCCACGCCTACGCGTTGCCTCTCACCGGCTCGGGCACGGAAGAATCCGTGGCACGCATCAGCCGCGACAC
>JAOUIH010000183.1 GCA_029884165.1 Gammaproteobacteria bacterium
TGGCGCGAGACAAGGATGTCTCGCCCGCGGTTCAAGCACGTAAGTGCTTGAACCGTCGGGAGCGAGTCCGGACATGCGCCGGACTCGCGACGTTGAAAAAGGTCTGGACGACCTTTTTCAACATCCTACTAGTCCAGTTCCACTTCGTCGTTCCCGTTTTCAGGGGTCTGCGATGGCAGGGAAACCGTCAGGCTGCCGGTCATCGCGGCCGGGCCATTGACTGCCGAGTAGGCGGTAACCTGCAGGGTCTCGACGGACTCGGACTGACTCCCGGCAAACTCACCGCTGCCGCCCCAGACGCGCCCGGTCCCGATCTGGTTCGGGCCGGCGGTCGTGATGCCGATCCACGAGCCGCGCCAACTGTCGGCAGAGCTCACGCGGGCCGGTATGACGATGTCCCGGATGTACGCCCAGTAGTTTTCGCGCTGCTCGACAAACAGCGTGCCGCGTCCCGGGAGATAGATATGCCAAATGCTGTCGACCAGCGCCTGCGCATTCAGCGGCCGGGTCGCTTCCGATTCCGACGAAAACTTGACGCCGACACCGAGCGGGGTTCCGCTGGCATTCGACAACTCGACGACCTGGACCCAGCTATCGCGGACGGTCGGCTCCCAGATCTCCTCAACCTTGACAGGGTGTGGTGCGACCAGCGATTCGCCATCGTTCGTGTAGAGCAGCATCTGCTGGGCCACGGCTTCGTAACGCAAGACAAGCTGCTCCTGGTCCGACACCGCGAGAGGTGAAACCTCGATCCGGCCTGCAAACGGGTTGAAATAGAGCATCGCCATGAAAAGAGCTGTCCCGGTGACGACGCCGAGCAGCAGGGAAATCACGTACTTCACTGCTGTATCTCCGCTTCTTCCTCGGCCGGATCCGGCGCCACGTCCGGGCCGACCAGCGCCATCGCGAGTTCCAGCCGGCCGGTGATGCCGTCCGACGCGTCCGCGGCCGCCACATAGCGCTCGCGCACGGCTCCGCGCAACGGTTCGAATTCCCGCGTCGCGGCTCTCAGTGAACCGCTCCGGCCGCCGGCGGCGGCGGGCATGGCATCGAGCAGTGCATAAATGGTTCCGCGCGCCGGCAGATGCAGCGCCCACTCGACGTAGGGCGCCGATCCACCGACCGCCAGACGGCTCGCGACGCCGACGATTCTGTCCTCGGCGTTGCGGAGCTTGAACAGCTCGACCTGGCTGCCCTGCAAGCCGGCTCGAACGGGCCAGCGCAGGCTGGCCGGCACCGGCTTGTCGATTCCCGGTGCGCCGATCATGACGCGATCTACCGGCAGGTTGACGTGGAATACCTCCTGGTTGCCGCCATTCGGTTGGACCGACACGATCGACCGCTCACGATACTGGTTCACTGGCGGAACGAAATGCAGCAGCGCGGCCGTTCCGATCAGGCCCAGGATGGTTCCGAAGCTGAACATTTTGAACAAGGCAGACTCCCGGCGCTGAGCGCGCTTGGTTCCGTCAAGTTTAGTTAAATCAATCGATCGGCTCAGCATACGCATTGGCGAATTGTGACGGGCAGCACAATCCGGGGGCCGTGGCCAGCGTATTTCGCCGCAGCAAGGTCAATTCAGTAGAATTCCGGGAGGGGCAAGCAGCCCGCCGGACTCCTATATTGAAAAAGATCTGCCTCTGGTCAGGACCGCGTAATGTCTCGACGGCGTTGATGTACAGCTTCGCACAGCGTCGGGATACACGCGTAGTGGACGAGCCGCTGTACGGCCACTACCTGCGGGTCAGCGCCGCGGAGCATCCGGGGCGAGACGCGGTGATGGAGTCCATGAACTGTGATGGCGATGCCGTCATGGCCCGCCTGCTGCAGAGCGAGGCCCATGATGGCCGTCCGGTGCTGTTCATGAAGCAGATGGCGCACCACCTGCGGGATCTTGACCTGGCGTTCCTCGCTGCGATGGACAACGTCCTGCTGATCCGCGATCCGCGCGAGATGCTGCCGTCGCTGACCGTCCAGCTGCCTTGCGCGCGCCTCGAAGACACGGGTCTTGCGCTGCAGTCGTGGCTGCTGGCCCGGCTGCATGAACTCGGCCAGGAGCCGTCCGTGCTGGACTCCCGCGAGTTGCTCCTCGATCCGGAGGGAGTCCTCCGGCAACTCTGCAGCAGGCTCAGCATGGAGTTCGACGAGCGCATGCTGCGCTGGGAGCCCGGACCCCGGCCGGAGGACGGCATCTGGGCAGACCACTGGTACCAGTCCGTGCATCGCAGCACGGGCTTCGCGCCCTACCGCCGCAAGGAAGGTTTTCCGGCGAGGCTCGAGCCATTGCTCGCCGAGTGCCGTCCTCACTATGAAAATCTATACGCGCACGCGCTGCGGGCGAGGGAGAACTGAGCGATGAAATTGCCGGATTCGCGCAATGCCGACATCCTGGTCCACGTCAACGGGCAGCTGTTGCCCAGGTCGGAAGCAAAGGTGTCGGTGTTCGACAGTGTGGTGCAGGGTGGCGACGCGGTCTGGGAGGGGCTGCGCGTGTATGACGGCCGCATCGCGGCCCTCTCCGAACACCTCGACCGGCTGCAGGACTCGGCCAGGGCGCTGGCGTTTGCGCAGGTGCCGGATTCGGACAGCGTCCGCCACGCGCTTTTCAGCACGCTGGAAGCGAACGGCATGCGCGACGAAACTCATGTACGCCTTACATTGACTCGCGGCGAAAAGATCACGTCCGGCATGAACCCCCGGCTGAACCAGGCCGGCTGCGGCCTGATCGTGCTCGCGGAGTGGAAGCCGCCGGTCTATTCGGATGAGGGCATCCGGGTGATCACGTCTTCCGTGCGTCGCAATACACCGCAATGCCTCGACTCGAAAATCCACCACAACAACCTGCTAAATAACATCCTGGCGGCGATCGAGGCGAACGTTGCCGGTGTCGAGAGCGCGGTCATGCTGGACGTGCACGGCTTCATCTCCGAAACGAACGACACAAACCTGTTCGTCGTTCGCAGGGGCCGACTGTTCACGCCGTTTGCTGACAGCTGCCTGCCCGGCATAACGCGGAGGATGATCCTCGACATCGCGGCGGCCGAGCGTATCCCGGTGCAGGAGAAGAATCTCTCGCTGACTGAGCTGTATACCGCCGACGAAGCTTTCACCACCGGCACCATGGGAGAGCTGACGCCGGTCCTGGAGGCGGATGGCAGGAAGATCGGGGACGGGCGCCGTGGCGACCTGACGCGGCGCCTGCAGAAGCTGCACAGGGAATTCGCCTGGGAGCATGGCGAATCCTTGCCGTTCTGACTGGTGCCCGGGCCGGTACGAATCTGCCCGGCCGTCACTCCTGGAAGTAGTGCTCCAGGAATTCATCGAAATTCATCGTGTCGGCCGCCTCGATCTGCGCCTGGCGCTCGAGTGACTCGGCGGCCTCTCGTTGCAACATCGCGAGCTGCTCGGCCTGCATCGGTGCAAGCTCGGCGAAATAGTCCCGATGTCCCTTCGCCGCAGCCAGCGCGTAGTAAAAGAAGCCGGTGTCCTGGTCACGCATCTCCGCGAGAATACGGGCCGAAGGCGTCGCATCGGAATCGTTGACAAGGGCAGCCTGCGCTCTCACGGCCGCCGAGTAGTCACCCTGGCCGTCGGCCCGGTCGATCAATTCGGCTACCGCGGCGACTCCTTCGACGATTTCGCTCGCCCAATCGCGCAACGACACCTCTGCGCTTGAGCGGAGCAGACGGAAGTCCGGGTCCCGCCCGTGCCTTGCCGTCTGCATGTGATTGCGAAGTATCGCCTGCCATTCGTTTTCTGCAATCGGCGGACTGTCGGACAGCAAGCAGTAGATCAGCAGCGCTTCGACGAAGCGCATGACGTTCTGATTTATGCCGACAGGGTCGAATACATTGACGTCGATCGAACGGATTTCGACGTACTCGATGCCGCCGCGCAGCAGGGCAGCGGTCGGTTTTTCGCCCGACCGGGCGACGCGTTTGGGACGGACAGGGCTGTAATACTCGTTCTCGATCTGGAGCTTGTTTGCATTCAGCTGCCGGTATCTGCCGTCGACCTTGACGCCTATTTTTTCGTAGGCCGGCTCGACGGTGTTTATCGCTGCCCGCAGGTCGCGTACATATTCATCGAGTGAATTGAGCGAAATGTCGATTCCTGCCTGCGTCTTGTTGCTGTATCCGAGATCGCTCATGCGCAGCGACGTTGCATACGGCTCGAAAAACGTGTGCTCGTCGAAACTGGCGAGCCTGGGCGCTGACTGTCCGACGAACGACTTGCACAGCGCCGGCGAGGCACCGAACAGGTACAGTACCAACCACCCCAGGCGTCGGAAGTTGCGGATCAGTCCGAGATACGCGTCCGACCTGAGTTCATCCACTGCACGCCCATTGCCGCAGAGGTCGTGATAGACCGGCCAGAAGGCATCGGGCACGGAGTAATTGAAGTGCACGCCGGCAATGGTCTGCATCGCCCTGCCGTAGCGGTACCCGAGGCCCCTGCGATACAGAGTCTTCATCCGGCCTATGTTCGACTTGCCGTAACGGGCCAGCGGGATCTTCTCGTCGTCCGGGATGACGCAGGGCATGCTGGTAACCCAGAGAAGTTCGTCGTCCAGTCCCGCGTAAGCGAACTGGTGTATATCGCACAGGAAGCGGAGGGTTTCCCAGGTATTCGCAAATGCCGGCGTCACAAACTCCAGCAGCGCTTCTGAGAAATCAGTCGTGATGTACTTGCTGGTCAGCGCGGAGCCGAGCGCAACCGGGTGCGAGCGATTCGAGAGATTACCTTCGTCGTCGACCCGTAATGCCTCTTTCTCGATGCCTTTCAGGCCACCCCAAAGAACGTCTGATGGCCCATTCGCCGCCAACGCTTTGAGCCGTTCTACCAGTTTCTTGTCCAAGGGTCGATGTCTCCGACCGGAGCGGCGATTTGCG
>JAOUIH010000185.1 GCA_029884165.1 Gammaproteobacteria bacterium
CTGGGCGATCGAGTCCCGCTTCGAGATCGTCGAGGGCATCGACTTCCTGTGGGACCGGAAGGCTTTCGGCCAGCAGGCGAGTTCGATCACGAAGCACCTGGCCCGGGACGGCCTCGTCGCAAAGTAGGGACGGGCGGGGCCCCGGCCCCGGCAGCAACCGACCGGGTTACCGATCTTCGAAATGCGCGGCGTAACCGCTCCTGTCAAGGAACTCATGCGGGTCGTCGATCGACAGAATGTTGCGTACGGCGGCAGCCTTGTCGGGCGCCTTGTCGTAGTAGGCCCGGGTGATCCGGTAACCCATCCAGTAGCCGAGGTCGTTGGGGCGACCGGGCGAGCTGCTGTACAGCCACCCCTCCACGCTCTCGTCGTCCAGTCGTGACCGGAACTCGGCCCACAGCTCGGCCTCGCGCGGACCCGCCCAGTCGTGCACGTGGACGTTGATGTGCCTGCCGGAAATCAATTCGCCGAGGAAGTCGGCGCTGCCCTCGCGCAACGAACGCCCGAGCAGCGTATTCGCACCGTACTGCTGCTGATAATGAATCAGCTCGTGCGAGACGATGTACGGCAGGTCGTCGATCCTGCCGAGGACCGCTCGGTCCCAGTCGGTCAGTTCCTCCATAGGCGTATCGGGCGTGCGGCCGTACAACTCGACGCCGATGATCAGGCCGTCGCGCGAGGTTGTACCGCCGGAGTTCATCGCGCCGATGACGAAGTACACCGGCGGGAAGACCGCGTCCGGATAGATCGCCTCTAGGCGGACGAGCGCCGCGCGGATGGCGTCCTCCATGTCCGCTACCCGGTAGCTCTGTCCGCGGATCGACGCGTAGTAGTCGTGCTTTGCCCGCACCATCCTGGCGAGGTTTTCGGCATCCCGGATCCGGTTCTGCGTAAAGCCTTCGATGCCGGGGCTGCCGGGACGAAGATAGAGTTCGTCGAACGCGGCCGGGTCGACCTCAGGGCCTGCCGCGTCGAAGGCGGCCCAGAAGCGCGGGATGTCGCCGGTGACTATCACGGCCTGCGACGGGTCCCCGGGCAGCGCATCCGGCTGGGCTATCGCGGCTGCGGCGCCGCATAGCAAACCTGGTACAAAGAATGCGAGACGCCATTGCACGGCAGGGTTCCTACGGGCTCAGCCGGTAAACCAGGTGCTGCTCGCTGACTTCCCCGGCGCCGGTGGTCACGAGGTAGACGTCCATCCGGTCATCGCCGCGCCTGTAGAAACTCAGGCCCTCGAAGTGCAGTTCGCCGTCTGTAATCCGCACGAGCCGAAAATCGACGGACTCGGATTTTTCTTCCCAGGCGCTGAAGTCGGCATTGAAGTGCTTGACCTTGAGTGTGAGCGCGCCGTCTTCGACAGTGATGAGCTGGATCTCGTACAGGGTGACGTCGTCTCCGTCGAACAGCTTGAACAGGCCGACCATCGTGCCCGCCGACGGCGCGTTCCAGGTTTCCTCGAACCGCTGGCCGAACGCGGTACCGGCCCAGGCGCCCGCCAGGAATGCGGCATCGCCGATCGTCGCCGGCGGCGACGATTCGCCGTCGGACAGCCGGAGCGTGTGCTCGGTCCAGGGTTCGGCGGCCCAGGCGGGCCCGCTCGCGATGGCGATTGCGAGCGGCAGCGCGCCGAGCCTGCGTAGGTAAGTACCGGCCATGGTCGTGCCTTGTCGGTAGCGGTGCGACCTACTGTATCGGCAATGACGGGCTCGATACAGCCTGTCGAATCTCTGTTACGCTCGCCGGCAGGTACTGCCTGGCCGGGAGCCTGCCATGACCGGACGCGAGACCCGCTACGAAGACACCTGCGAGATCGTCGGGGTCAAGACCGGCGCGACGGTCACCGGCGAAATCATCTCGTTCCACGAACACGACTCGATCGTTGCGACGATCAACCGGACGGCCAAGGTCACGCTGCGCTGGAACGAGCACGCCAAACTGTACGTCGGGTCGCTGGGCGGCGTCGAGTTCTCGTCGAAAGGCCCGAAATCCTGGACCTACCGGACGCACCGGTAACGCTCAGGCCGGCGCCGGCAGACCCAGGATCGCGCGCGCCTCCGCGACCGTCGCAAGCTGCGCGCCGAGATCGCGGATGATGCGCGACGCTTTCTCGACCAGCGCGGCGTTGCCCGGCGTCTTGACGCCGCGGTCCAGATACACAGTGTCCTCCATGCCGATCCGGCAGTGCCCGCCGAGGAGCACCGACTGAGCGACCATCGGGAAGGCAGAGCGGCTCGCGCCGAACGCGGCCCACTCGCAGCCCCCGGGCAGCAGCGACTTCGCGTAGAGCAGCGCCTCGGCACCGGTCGAAAAGCCGTACTTGACGCCCGTCACGACCTGGAACAGCGTGGGTTCCCTGAGCGCGCCCTCGGCGATCAGGTCGTTCGCGAGCTGGATGTCCCCGGTGTCGAACACCTCGAGCTCCGGCTTGACGCCGGCCGCGTAAATCTTCTCCGCCATGATGCGGACGTTGCGCGGTGAATTGATGACGGCGCCGCTGCCGAACCACATCGTGTTCAGGTCGAGGCTGCAGACCTCGGGCCTAAGCGCGAGCACGTGCTCGATGCGCCGCTCGGGCGTCGTCAGCGACGATCCCGGCGCGGCGACGGCCGGGTTGTCGTCGGACGGGAAATAGCGGCCGCCCGGGCCCGTCGTCAGGTTGATGATCAGGTCGGTATCGCTGGCGCGGATGCGCTCGACGACTTCGCGGTAGTACGCGAGCTCCATGCTCGGCGCGCCGGTCTTCGGGTCGCGCACGTGTATGTGGCACATCGCGGCGCCGGCCCGCGCCGCGGCGACGCACTCGCCGGCGATCTCCGCCGGCGTCACCGGCAGGCTTCTGTTGTGCTCGCGGGTGGGAAACGAGCCGGTGACGGCACAGGTCAGGATGGTCGGTTTCATGAGGGGCTTCCGTTCAGGCTGCGTGGCTCGCCTTCTCGCGCAGCGCCGTGATGCCCCGCATCAGGGTTTCGCAGAACGGCGCCACATCGGCCTCGTCCATCGCCGTCGAGCAGATGCCGACCATGCCCGGCGTCATCCAGTAGCCGTTCTGCACCATGTACTGGTGAATGCCGCGGCTCCGGTAGACGTGGCCCCTCGCGGCGGTATCGGACAGGGCGGGCTCCGCGAACGTCATCGTGAACACCGAGTACTGCCCCTGGACTGCACCGTCCGTGTCGGTCAGCCGGAAGACCTCGGCGCAGCCCTTGCGGAACGCCGCGCCAAGGCGGTTCAGCCGCGCGAACTCGTCGTCCGTCATCATCTGCATCGCGACGAGTCCCGCCGCCATCGTCACCGGGTTCGCGTTGTAGGTCCCGCCGTGCGGCACCTTCGCCTTGCCGTCGCCGGCCTCGAACACGGCCATCACGTCGGCGGACCCCGCGACGGCCCCGACCGGGAAGCCGCCGCCGATGATCTTGCCGAGCGTCGTCAGGTGGGGCTTCAGACCCCGGTCGCCCTGGACGCCGGCCGGTCCGGCCCGGAACGAGACGACCTCGTCGGCGATGAACAGGGCGCCGCTGTCGGCGCAGAAGTCCTCCAGCATCGCCAGGAACTCGTCCGTCGGCCGGAAGCGCGCCATGCCGAGGCCGATCGGGTCGATCAGCACGGCGGCAAGTTCGCGCGCGTGTTCGTCGAGGATCCGCCGGGCGATCTTCGGCTCGTTGAACGGGATGACGACGACGTCGTCGAGCACGCCCTGCGGCGTCCCGTGGCAGTATGCCTTCGAGACCGGGTCGCCTTTCGACAGGTCGGTGGGCTCCACTCCCAGGCTGACCTCGGCATAGTCGTAGCAGCCGTGGTAGGCGTTCTCGACCTTGGCGATCTTCGGGCGGCTCGTGTGAGCGCGGGCGGCCTTGATAGCCTTCATCACGGCCTCCGAGCCGGAGTTCATGAAGCGGATCTTGTCGAAGTTGTCGCAACGCCCGCACAGCAGTTCGGCGAGCCGGAGTTCCGCCTCGCTGCCGAAGGCGTACCCGCTGCCGCGCTGCACCTGCTCGATCGCGGCCGCGACGACCCGCGGGTGCGCGTGGCCGTGGATCATCGACGAGTAGTTGTTGTTGAAGTCCATCAGGCGATTGCCGTCGAGATCGGTCACGTACTTGCCCTGGGCGGACTTGGCATAGATGGAATAGGGCGCGATGCGGATCGTCGAGCGTGAGCCGCCGTCGGTCAGGACGTGCTGGGCCCGCTCGAACAGCTGCGCGGATTTCGATGCCGGGTTCGGATACAGCATGGCGGTTCCCCCTTTGCGGCCCGGCCGTGCGTGCCGGGCGCCTGTTGTTCAGTGCCGTGTGGCGATCGCGGCTTCCTCGGTTTCGTGCCGCAGCAGCGCCTCTATCGATACGCCCTCGCGGGCGAGCGTCCGCTGCCTGAAATAATAGTAGATCGCGCCCATCAGCAGCAGGCCGAAGTAGCCCATGGCCGGGCCGAAGTTGTCGCGTACCGCAATCGTGATGAACGTGACGCCGATGACGATATTGACGACGGCCGTGACCCACAGCAAGGGCACGGGCAGACGGAACAGGGCTTTTCGGTAGTGATCCGGCAGCTTCTTCGGCAGGCGCACCAGCGCAATGCCCCAGATGATGCCGTACAGCATCCAGCCGATGACGGAGACGGACGCGTACTGCGCAATGTTGCCCTGGAAGGCGATGCCGCCCAGGATCACCAGCGTGACGAAAACGGTGGCGACGTCGGGCTCACCGGTGCGCCGGCCGACGTGGCTGACGATCTCCGGGTAGATGCGGTTGCGCGCCACGGCGAAGAACGAGCGCGAGGTCGAAATGATCAGCACGTTGATCGACGTGCCTGCCGCGAGCAGCGCCGCGACGGTGATGACGACCGAGAACCACTCGGGCAGGAAGGTGGCGGCCGCCGCGCCCAGCGGTGCGG
>JAOUIH010000011.1 GCA_029884165.1 Gammaproteobacteria bacterium
CGGACGTCGATCACATCGACGGCCTATCCCCGGCCATATCAATCGAGCAGAAATCGACGTCCCACAACCCGCGTTCGACTGTCGGAACGGTCACCGAGATCTACGATTACCTGCGCCTGCTGTATGCGCGCGCCGGCATTCCGCGCTGCCCGGACCACGGCGTGAACCTCGAGGCGCAGACCGTGAGCCAGATGGTCGACCAGGTACTCGGGCTGCCCGAAGGTACCCCGCTGCTGCTGCTCGCACCGGTCGTCGTCGAACGCAAGGGCGAGCATCTGCAGCTAATGCGTGACCTGCAGGCACAGGGGTTCATTCGCGCGCGGATAAACGGCGAAGTCTGCGAACTCGACGATCCTCCGAAACTCGACCTGCGCCGCAAACACAACATCGAAGCCGTCGTCGACCGCTTCAAGGTCAAGGACGACATCAAGCAGCGCCTCGCCGAATCCTTCGAGACGGCGCTGCGGCTCGCGGACGGCGTCGCGAAGATCGCCTTCATGGACGACGCTTCGGCCGAGGAGATCGTCTTTTCGGACCGCTTTGCCTGTAACGTTTGCGGCTACAGCCTGACGGAACTCGAGCCGCGCCTGTTCTCCTTCAATAATCCGACCGGCGCCTGTCCGAGCTGCGACGGCCTCGGCGTCAAGCAGTTCTTCGATCCCGAACGCGTGATCGTCAACCCCGACCTGTCGCTGGCCGGCGGCGCGATACGCGGCTGGGATCGCAAGACGACGTATTACTTCCAGATGATCCAGAGCCTGGCGTCGCACTACGGCTTCGATATCGAGACGCCTTTCAACGAGCTGCCCGGGGACCTGCAGCAGGTCGTCCTCTATGGCAGCGGCAAGGAGAAGGTCGAATTCACTTACGCCAATGCACGGGGCCTCGAGATCCGGCAGAAGCATCGCTTCGAAGGCGTGCTGCCGAATCTGGAACGCCGCTACCGCGAAACGGAATCCGGAACCGTGCGCGAGGAGCTGTCCCGCTTTCTCAACAGCCAGCCGTGTCCCGACTGCGATGGCACGCGCCTGAACCGGTCAGCCCGGCATGTCTTCGTCATGGACCGGTCGCTGCCGGAGGTGAGCGCGTTGTCGGTCGGCCACGCACTGGAATTCTTCGGCGGGCTGTCGCTCGAGGGCTGGCGCGCAACCATTGCCGACAAGATCGTCAAGGAGATCTCGGAGCGCCTCGGTTTTCTGAGCAACGTCGGCCTCGACTACCTGTCACTGGACCGCAGCGCCGACACCCTGTCGGGCGGCGAAGCTCAGCGAATCCGTCTCGCAAGCCAGATCGGCTCCGGGCTCGTCGGCGTCATGTATATCCTGGATGAGCCGTCGATCGGGCTGCACCAGCGCGACAACCAGCGCCTGCTGGATACGCTGCTCCACTTGCGCAACATCGGCAACACCGTGATCGTCGTCGAACACGACGAGGAGGCGATCAATGCCTCGGATCACGTCGTCGATCTCGGCCCCGGGGCGGGCGTGCACGGCGGGCGCATCGTTGCGCAGGGCACGCCCGCGGAGATACGCGAGAACCCGCAGTCGTTGACCGGGCAGTACCTGTCGGGCCGACGCCGCATCGAGCTGCCGGCCTCCCGCACGAAGCCCAACCTGAAGAAGCACATCACGATCCGCAACGCGCGCGGCAATAACCTCAAGGGCATAGACGCGTCGATCCCGGTCGGGCTCATGACCTGCATTACGGGCGTATCGGGCTCGGGCAAGTCGACCCTGATCAACGATACGTTGTTCAAGGCCGTTGCCGACACTTTGCACCGAACGAGCCACGGACCGGCCCCGCACGACGAGATCGAGGGGCTCGAGCACATCGACCGTGTCATCGACATCAGCCAGAGCCCGATCGGGCGCACGCCCCGCTCGAATCCCGCCACCTACACCGGCCTGTTCACGCCGATCCGGGAGCTCTTTTCCGGTACGCAGGAAGCCCGCTCGCGCGGCTACATGCCCGGCCGGTTCAGCTTTAACGTCAAGGGGGGCCGCTGCGAGGCCTGCCAGGGCGACGGCGTCATCAAGGTCGAAATGCATTTCCTGCCTGATGTCTACGTGCCCTGCGACATCTGCCACGGGAAGCGCTACAACCGCGAGACGCTCGAAATCCGCTACAAGGGCAGGAACATCAGCGACGTCCTCGATATGACGGTCGAGGACGCCACCGAGTTCTTCCGCAACGTGCCCGTGATCGCGAAGAAACTGGAAACGCTGATGGACGTCGGCCTGACCTATGTCCGGCTCGGGCAGAACGCGACGACGCTGTCGGGTGGCGAGGCGCAGCGCGTCAAGCTGGCGAAGGAATTGTCGAAGCGCGACACCGGCAGCACGCTTTACATACTCGACGAGCCGACGACGGGCCTGCATTTCCACGACATCGAGCAGCTGCTGACGGTGCTGCACCGCTTGCGCGACCGGGGCAATACGATCGTCGTGATCGAGCACAATCTCGACGTCATCAAGACCGCCGACTGGATCGTCGATCTCGGGCCGGAGGGAGGAGACGGTGGCGGCGAGATCATTGCGGCGGGCACGCCCGAACAGGTGGCCGCGAGCAAGGCATCGTTCACGGGCCAGTACCTGAAACCGCTCCTCAAGGTGGAGAAACGCAAGAAGCGCGCCTGAGGCGCGAGGTCGCGGTCAAAACCTGCGGGAAATGCCGAGCCCGATGTAGAAGTCCGCTGACCGGTCGTTCAGTCCGGCGCCGGCAGATGCATCGACCGCAAGGTCGTCGCGGAGCGCATGGCTCACCCCGGCATTGATGTAATTCTCGGGACCGCCGCGATCGCCATATCGGCCGTAATACTCCACGTAGCCGCCGGTGCCGTGGCCAAATGGCATGCTGACGCCCAGTGCATTGCTGACAATACGATTGCCGTCGGATTCAGTCAGGAGGACGTTACCGAACCAGTCCACGACGACCGATGCGGACCAGAACACCCCGAGCAGCGGATCGATCTCCCCGTCATCCGAGTCGACGGGCAACGTCAGGCCGCCAAATAGCGCGATCGGCACGCGCGAGTCGCTTTCGTTGAGCTGCCACTTGGCGCCCAGTGAGGCGCCGTTGACCGCGGATGAACTCCCGCCGTTCGCATCGATTCGGGACAGCCCGGCCCATCCCAGGTGCAGTTCTAGTCGTTCAGCCACGCCGGCGCGGAACAGGGCCAGCGGAAGCGTGTGATCCGTGGCATCACCGCCGCTGGCCCGCGTGAACTGGTAGCCCAGTTCGATCTGCATTACCGATCGAGCGAGCGCGACCGGAGACGCACTGAAGCTTGGTCGCTCGGTACTGATCAACTCGTCGGCCTGCGAATGCGTAGCGAGTGCAAGCACGAGCGGCAGGTAACACGCAAGGAAGAAAACGCGCATGTTGTTGGTCGTCACTGCACCGGCACGCAACAGGGTCCTTGCCCCGACAGGGGGTCCATGATCCAGGGCCGTTCCTGCCGGCCGCGCTTACTGGCGCTGCGCCCTGCGAATCACGGCCGGCGACTCGATCATCTGGCCCTCGAGATAGGCATTGTCCGCCGGCGCGTCAGACGGCAGCGCGTGAATCCGGTGCACGGCCTCCATGCCCGAGAGCACGCGGCCGAACGCGGCGAAGCCCTGCATGTCCGGGTTGCGCGACTCGCCGAAGTCGAGGCCGGGCTGGTCGCCTATGCAGATGAAGAACTCGGAAGCGGCCGTGCCGACGTCGCCTCGCCCCATCGAGATAACGCCGTCGGTATGCCGGATCCCGGTCTGCTCGGTGGTTTCGTGAGCGATCGGCTCGTACGGGGCCTCGGCGTCGCCGATGCCACCCTGGATCACCTCGATCTTCGGATTGCCGTTGTCGTTCTCGTAGGTGACGGTGCGGTAGAAAGTCGCGCCATCGTAATGCCCGCCATCGACATAGCGCAGGAAGTTGCCGGCAGTCACCGGCGCCCTGTCCGGGTACACCTCGATGACGATGTCGCCGTACTCGGTCTCCATCAGCACGCGGACCGCGCCGACATCTGCATCTGCCGCGACCGCGCCCGTCAGCAGCGAGGCCGCAACGACGGGTAAAAACCATCCGGACCTTGAACCGGTCGACCTGTTCATACTGTTACCCCCATCCTTTCCAGCACGTAGTCGTCGAGCGCGCGCGCGAATCGCTCGGGCGCCGCCGCGTTCATCCGAAGATACAGCGATGGCTCGATCAGTTCGAGTTCCATGACCCGGAAGATCCCGTCATCGTCGCGCACGAAATCGGCGCGCCCATAGACCGGCTCCGGCTGCACCAGGGCCATCACGGCATCCGCGGTCTGCAGCAGGCGCGGCTCCGGCGTCACGGCCGTTATGCTCGAGCCGTGCTCCTCCTGGACGCGGAAGTCGCCCGGCTTCGGCAGCTTGCGAATCGCGTGGCTGCACTCGCCGCCGATATAGAACAGCGAATATTCCCCGTCCGTCAGGATATTCCGGATGAACCGCTGCACGACGAACGCCCGGCGGGCGAAGCTTCGCCCGACCATCGCCACCGTCGCCGGGTCTACTGGCCGATCCAGGACCCAGGTATTCGCCGCATTGGTGCTGACGAGCGGCTTGACTACGATCGTCGCGTTGTCGAACGCATCGAAAAAGGCGTCGAGCATCGGCGCGTCGAAGCGCACCGGCCAGATGCTGGGCACGATATCGGCACCGCGCCGCTCCAGGTCCCGCAGGTAGGTCTTCGGGATATTCCAGCGGACCAGGTCCAGCGGGTTCAAAAGGATCGCCCGTGAGCGTTCAACGGCCTCCAGGACCGCCAGGAAGCCCTCGGGGTCATCCGGATAGTCCCACGGCGCCGCGAGGTAGACCGCGTCCCAGTCGTCCCAGCGTATCGCCGGGCTCCGCCACGACAGCCACTCGCATTGCCAGCCCAGCCTGGCCAACGGCGCGAACGCGAGGTCCGCGTCGATAGACCATCCGGACGTGTCGGCCATCCGGAGGAAGGCGCAGCGTCGAATGGGCAAGGCCGGTGCTCCCGGGTCATCGAAAGGGAGCGAGTCTATAGCATGGCCCGGCCTGCCGCGATGCTGGCGGAGCCCTGCTCAGCGAGGCGTTCCGTGGAGCAGGCGGCCGTATCGGATCGCCATCGAGGACGTCCTGCGGCCCTCCCGGGCCGGGGCCAGGAATGGCGGCGACTTGCGGAAGGTGGGCTGCTTGCCGGTCGCGGGGACCGGGTTCGGGGCCTTGTGCGGGTGTCCGGGCTTGTGCATGGCTGGTCTCCTTGCCGTGTGGCGCCAGGCGCCGTCTGGTTCGGAAACAAGCATGCGCCGGTCGCCGGCGACGATCCTGACCGCCGCCGGACCAGTCTGTGACCATTTTGCGACCCGGCGGCCTCAGCCCAGGTAGCCCCGCGCGCGCATTTGCCGGTCATGCCAGCGGCCGAGGAAGACGACGGCCAGGGTCGCGCCCAGCAGCGCCCAGAACATGTCCGACTGAGTATCCCAGACGTAGCCCTGCGTACCGAGGAACGACTCCGCGGCCTCCTCGGACAGCAGCGCGACCCACCACTCGATCAATTCGTAAAATGCGCTGAAGCCGATGCAGAAGCACACGATGAAGAAATCGCGCCAGCGCGCATCGTTGAAGACCTTCTTCCGAACGACGATCTCGCGCGTGATGATCGCGGGGATGAAACCCTGCACGAAATGCCCGAGCTTGTCGTAATTGTTGCGCTCCAAGCCGAACGCGTCGCGGGCCCAGTCGCCCAGCGGCACCTCGGCATAGGTGTAGTGACCGCCGACCATCAGGATGATGCAGTGCGCCAGGATCAGGACGTAGGCCAGTGTCGTCAGCGGGAACGACACGCGCGTATACCAGAGCACGCCCGCCCCGATCAGGGCCGGGAAAACCTCGAGGAACCAGGTCGGGTAATCGTGCGGCGCGATGCCGGACCAGGCGAGGACCGCCAGGTAGGTTCCGATCCAGGTGGCGGGCATCAGGCGCGAATTGCTCATCGGATACTCCCGGTTGCGGCGGCCTCACGCCGCCATTGTACGCCCACGGCGCCGGCTGATAAGGGCCGACCGGCCGGCCGCCGGGCGCGCCGATTCTCAGTAATGCGGGGGCCGTTCGTCGACCGGCGCACCGGGCGTGGCTCCTTCGGTCAGGCCGCGCAGGCGCTCCATGAGCGTCCTGCACAGGTCCTCGAGGTAACCGACCCGGGCCTGCTGGTTCGTCAGGACCGCATTCAGCTCCTCGAGCAGGACTTCCTGGTGCGCCAGCTTCGATTCGATCGCAATCAGTCGCTCTTCGTCCATAGTGCCTCACCCGTGCTCCGACCCGACAGTACGGCGATCCCCGCAACCATGCAACGCCGTCGCGCGGCAAAGATCGGCTGCGTGTATCCTTTGCGCCCACGACAGGACACCCCTTTGCCCGCATGACGCTGATCCGTTTCGAAGACGTATCCCTGAAGCTCGCCGACCAGGTGATCCTCGCGAATGCCAGCCTTGCGCTGGAGTCGCGGGAGCGTATTTGCCTGCTCGGCCGCAACGGTGCCGGCAAGTCCACGACGTTCCGGCTTATCAAGGGAGAGATCGAACCCGATACCGGCGACATCGTCCGGATGAACGGCCTCGTCGTCAGCGAGTTGGCCCAATCGCTGCCGGCCGCTATGGACCTCCCCGTCAGCGAAGTCGTCCGGGAGGGCCTTGCCGGTATCGAAGCCTTGCTGCACGGCTACAACGAACTCGCCGCGCTGGATATCGATGCGAAGGGCCTGCAGGAGCTCGAAGCGCTGCATCGCCGTATCGACGCACACGGTGGCTGGAACCTGGACCAGCG
The DNA here is from genome assembly GCA_029884165.1 of Gammaproteobacteria bacterium. Taxonomy (GTDB): domain Bacteria; phylum Pseudomonadota; class Gammaproteobacteria; order Steroidobacterales; family Woeseiaceae; genus JAOUIH01. Next base: position 6,804 of record JAOUIH010000011.1, read on the forward strand.
GGTCGAGCAGACAATGACGGAACTCAGGCTCCCGGCGGAGAAGAAGATGAACGAGCTGTCCGGCGGCTGGCGGCGCCGCGTCGCGCTCGCCCGGGCACTCGTGCAGAAGCCGGACCTGCTATTGCTCGACGAGCCGACGAATCATCTCGACATCGTCACGATTCGCTGGCTCGAGGACGTGATCTATTCCTATGCGGGCTGCGTCCTGTTCATTACGCACGACCGGGCCTTCCTGAAGCGGCTCGCGACCCGGATTGTCGAAATCGATCGCGGCAAGCTGGCGAGCTGGCCCGGCGACTATGACAAGTATCGCGAGCGCAAGGACAAGCAGCTGGAGGACGAAGCGGCCGAAAACGAGCGTTTCGACAAGCGCCTGGAGGGAGAAGAGGCCTGGATACGACAGGGAATCAAGGCCAGAAGGACGCGTAACGAGGGTCGCGTACGCGCGCTCCTCAAGCTGCGGGAGGAGCGCGAGCAGCGCGTTACGCCGGAAGCCGGCGCCAGGATACATATCGAGGAGGCGGACCAGTCGGGGCGCAAGGTCATCCGTGCGCGCAATGTCAGCTACCGCTTCGGCGACGAGCCGCTGATCGAAAATTTCTCGATCAAGATCATGCGTGGCGACCGGATAGGCATCGTCGGCAACAACGGCGTCGGCAAGACGACCCTGCTCCGCTTGCTACTAGGCGAACTCGAGCCGCAGACCGGCACGATCAAGCTCGGCACGAATCTCGAGGTCGGCTATTTCGATCAGCTCCGGCAGGCGCTCGAGCCCGAGAAGTCGGTAGCCTGGAACGTCGGCGAGGGCAAGACGTACATCAGGCTGAACGGAAAGGATCGCCATGTCGTAGGCTATCTGAAAGGCTTTTTGTTCAGCCCGAAGCGATCGGCGACGCCGGTCAAGGCCCTGTCGGGCGGCGAACGCAACCGGGTCATTCTCGCCAAGCTGTTTACCCGGCCGGCGAACCTGCTCATCCTCGACGAGCCCACCAACGACCTCGACATGGAGACGCTGGAGGTGCTGGAGGACAAGCTCGTGAATTACAGCGGGACCCTCATCGTCGTCAGCCATGACCGCGAGTTTCTCGACAACGTCGTCACGAGCCTGATCGTCTTCGAGGAAGGAGGACGGGTCCAGGAGTACGTCGGCGGCTACACCGACTGGCTACGCCGCGGCCACCGCCTGACCGATGTAGAGACGATGACGCTGCGGCCCGACAGGCAGCCCGCCCTGCAGCGCGACGACACAGCGACCGGCCCGCGCAAGCTGAGTTACCACGAACAGCGCGAACTCGATTCGCTGCCGGCCACGATCGAATCGATCGAGTCGAAACTCGGCGGCCTCGAACAGCGAATCTCGGCGGCCGACTTTTACACCCAGTCGCACGACCTCATCCAGCCCGTGCTGGACCAGTTTGCCGCCCTGCAGAAGGATCTGGACAGCCGGCTCGAGCGCTGGACCGAACTGTCCGACCGGCAGCAGGCCTACGAGCAGTCCCGCAGCCGGCCGGGGTGAGCCCGGACCCGGGCTGAAGTCGCGACGTCGAAAAAGGGGCCTGACGCCCTTTTTCGACAGCCTGCTAGATCAACTCGATGATCAGCGTCAGCTGGCAGCCGAAGCCGACGGCGAACGCGAGCGTCCGTACCCAGGGGATCCCGAACGCATAGGCGGCCGGGTGGACGACGCGCGCCCAGAAGTAGACCTGGCAGGCGAGCACCGTGTTAGCCGTGCTGACGCCGGCTGCATTCGCGACCAGCACCAGCGTCGCGAATACGACGAGGTTTTCGATCGCGTTGTAATGGGCCGCCTTTAGGCGCGCGGCCCAGGGCGCCAGCGGCTTCGGGTCCTGCGGATACCCGACCGCATCCAGCAGGCCGCGCACCATGATGGTGTTCAGGATATAGGGAATCCACAGAAATGCCGTAAGTGCCGTTACGGCAACCAGGCTCATCAGTTCGCTGCTCATCGTTGTCCCCTGTCGACCGGCCCTGTGCGGGCGTTGTTCTTGTTCGGCGCGGCCGGGCTCTCGCCTGGCGGGCCGCCCGGTAACCAAGCCTACTCCTATCGCCCCCCGGTCGAAACGCCCGGTTCAGGTGCCGACGGCGTCTGCGCGGCGCAGCATGTAAATCGCCTCACCGGCGAGCGGCGCGCCCTCGGGATAGTCGGCGGGCCTGAAGCCGAGCGACGAATAGCAGCGCAGTGCTGGATGGTTGTCCCGGTAAACAAACAGCGAAAATTCGTCGAGCGATAGTTCCGAGCGGGCGGCATCCATCAGCGTCGCGATGAACCGGCGGCCCAGCCCTCGTCCCCGCTGCGCAGGGCTGACGGCCAGGCGCGCGAGGTTCATGCGCCCGTAGCGCTCGTAGCACTGGCCGAAGGCAAGCAGCTCGCCTGCGTCCGAGCGCAGCGCGAAGCTGGCCATCCGGCCCCAGCGCAGGTCTTCGCGAAAGCTCGCGTCGTCGAACGGGTGGCGAAAGAACGGCCCGCCCCAGGCCCGGGTGCTGGCCGCGTCGGGAAACCATCGCATCAACTGCTCGACGTCGGATTCGGCCGCTCGCTCGAAGTGCGCTGACGCCTGCGCCGCCCCCATCCGGGGTTCATCCGCGGCCGTGCGGTGCCCGCAGCGCGGCGCGAAGCACGAGGTAGCCGCATACGCCGGACAGAAGCGAGCCAACGATGATACCGAGCCTTTCGTCGAAGACATCGCCGACGCGTGAGTTCTCGAACGCCAGCGAAGCGATGAACAGGCTCATGGTGAACCCGATGCCGCTGAGCAGCGCGACGCCATACAGCGCAGGCCAGTTCGCACCGTCCGGGAGCTTCGCGACACCGAGCCGGACCGCGACCCAGGAGAAACCGAACACGCCGACCTGTTTGCCTACAAAGAGCCCGGCCATGATACCGAGCGGGACCGGGTGCAGCAGCTGCTCCAGGCCGATGCCGCCCAGCGGTATACCCGCGTTCGCAAACGCGAAGACCGGCAGGATGACGAATGCGACCGCGTGGTGCAGGTCGTGCTCGAGTGTGCTCAATGGCGAATGCTCCGGCTCGTCCGGATCCCGCATCGGGATGAACATCGCCAGCGCGACGCCGGCAAGGGTTGCGTGAACGCCCGACTTGAGCACCGCAACCCACATGACGAGCCCGATCCAGAGGTAGGTACTCACCTGCGTCACGCCGCGCCGATTGAGAACGGCCAGCAAGGCCAGGCAAACGGCGGCGACCGCCAGCGCCTGGCCGGAGAGACCGCTCGTGTAGAACAGTGCGATGATGGCCACGGCGCCGATGTCGTCGAAAATTGCCAGCGAGACCAGGAAGACCTTCAGAGACACCGGGACGCGATCACCCAGCAGGCTCATGATGCCGAGCGCGAAAGCGATATCCGTCGCCGCCGGGATCGCCCAGCCCTGCAGGTTTACTGGGTCGCCCGCATTCAACATGACGTAGATGCCCACCGGTACGAGCACTCCGCCGAGTGCGGCGACCGCCGGCAGCACGACCTGCGAAGGTTCCGACAGCTCGCCCTCGATGATTTCGCGCTTGAGTTCGAGGCCGACGAGAAAGAAAAACACGGCCATCAGGCCGTCGTTGACCCAGAGCAGCAGCGGTTTGTCGATGTGCAGCGCGCCGATGCGGATCTCCACCGGCACCTGAAGCAACAGGTCATACCAGGAATGCAAGGGCGAATTCGCGGCGACCAGGGCCAGGGCAGCCATGCCCATCAGAATGATGCCGCTGGCCGACTCGTGCCTCAGGAAGTCGCGGATCGTCGAGCGCATGGACCCCTCTCGCAGACAAAAAAACCCGAAGCAAGGCACATTGTGCCTCACTTCGGGTCTTCGTTCACTTCAGCAGCGCCACCCGCAATCCGCGAGCGGTCGCTTCAACGAGCCTTTACAGCGGTGTTACGTTTTCCGCCTGCGGGCCCTTCTTGCCTTGCGTTACTACCATCGTCACTTTCTGGCCTTCGCGCAGGGACTTGCGACCAGCAGAATTGATCGCACTGTAATGCACGAATACATCGCTGCCGCCTTCACGTGCGATGAAACCAAAACCCTTCTCGTCATTGAACCACTTGACGGTACCTTCGACTTGATCTGACATGCTTCTCTCTTCTCTCAATCAGCCAACGAAGTTGGCACTGCAAAACCGGCCGATGTGTCCGGCGTAAAACCCGGTTCGCCCCGCCCACAAAAAAAGTCAGCTTAATTCGCTGACCGTGATCGGAGTGAATCGAGCGACTCTATGTTACGCGCCAGCCGCCGCGCCTTGCAAATATTGCGTTAAAACATGGCCTTCGGACCGGACCAGCCGTTGCCCTGCCGCCACAGCGGGAGGGCGCCGATACGGCATACGACCCGTCGTTGCGCGGAATGCGAAACTAATTGAGCGCCGAGCGCGGGGCAGTCGGCCGGCGAGACAGGAAGCTGACCGACAGTCCACCCGGCGCTTCCAGGAAGTAGATGCGCTCGCCGTGCTGTTCGATCGGACCCGCAGGATCCAGCCCGTTCGAGCGTGCCCGGTCGGCCCACGCGTCGGCATCGTCCACGACGACCTGCAGCATCGCACCCGTCGGCATGCCCGGTGATTCGGGCCAGATCTCGACCCAGCTGTCCCCGGCCGGGAATATGCCTCCCGCAAACGGCTCGCCCGCCGCCTCCGGGACGTTCTGGGGCAGACCGAGTCCGTCGGCCAGGAACCGGCTGAGTCGGGCGGCCTCCGGGCTTACATAACAAAAGCGGATGCCGATGACCTTCACTCGACGGCACCGCTGCCGGGATCGTCATCGGCCGAGGTCTCGGCGAAGTATCGGTCGAACGCGCGATGCCGCGCTTCAGGCGTAATTCCGATCAGCTCGCAGGCCCTGTTCATCCGTTCGATCTCGTCGGCGTCGGCTTCGCCGTCGGCGGTGGTCACCTTCATCATCATTACGGCAATATCTTCCCGCTCGGCATCGCTGCGCATCGCGCCGAGCTGACGGATCAGGCTCTCCAGGTCCGGATTCGCGGCAAGGTCAGAGATCGCCCTCGTCAGCAGCGCCAGCGACTCGGCGCTGCGCAGCCCGAAGCGCTCGCTGACCAGCTCGAGCATGCTCTCCGTCTCCCTGTCCGTGATGGCGCCATCGCCCTTGGCGACGAAGACGAGCAAGGCAGCCACGAGATACTGAGCGTCGTAGACCTCCGTCTCGCCAGCCGTCTCGATGATCAGTGCGTCGCCTTCGATGCGTGATGTCTTGCTGTCGTCGGTCATGGCCGTGTTCCATTTATCGTGTTCAGTGCCGCCCTACCGCGCCGGCCCCTATCGCCGCCAGCGCCGGTGTACCAGCATACTCCATTGCCGTCCGCAGCTCGTTCGTCAGGATCTCGAGCGCCCGGTCCACGCCGGCCTGGCCGAATGCACCCAGGCCCCAGATATAAGGCCTGCCTATACAGACCGCATCGGCGCCGAGCGCCAGCGCCTTCAGTATATCGGTACCGCGCCGGATGCCACTGTCCATGAGCAACGTCACCCGCGCCTGTACCGCGCCGGCCACCTCCTCGAGGCTCTCGATCGCACCGCGCCCGCTGTCGTCTGCGCGCCCGCCATGGTTCGACACGATGATGCCGTCGACGCCGTGCCGTATGCACAGTTCGGCATCTTCCGCGGTCACGATGCCCTTGACGAGCACCTTCAGGTCCGTCGCATTGCGCAGGCGATCGACGAACTCCCAGGTCAGGCTTGCCTGCGCCAGGTCGTCGTCCGACATCGCGACGCCCGAATACATCGGCTTGGGCCGGCCCGCGATGGCCGGGTCCTCGTGGCAGACGGCGCAATCCCGCGTATCACGACGTATCCAGCGCTCCAGGGTGTTGCGATCGTTGCCGCTGGCAGGAAGGTCTACCGTCAGGACGACCGCCGGGCAGCCGGCCGCCTCGGCGCGGCGCAGGAGGTACTCGGCGACATCCCAACGATTGCCCGGGTAGAGCTGCTGCCAGACCGGCGCTGCGCGCGCCCTGGCCACGTCCTCGACCGCGACCGAGCTGACGTTGGAAAGTATCTGCAGGTGATTGCGCTCTTTTGCGGCGCGCGCCGTCGCGAGTTCGCCTTCGGCATGCCAGGCCTGCTGCGAACCGACCGGGCACAGCACGATCGGCGTCGGCCACTCCTGGCCGAATACGGTCGTCCGCAGGTCGATACCGGAGACATCCACGAGCCGACGCGAGCGCAGGTAGTACCGGTCGAATGCGCTGCGATTCGCCCTGTATGTCCCGTCGCCATTGGTGCCCGTCATCAGGTAGCCCCAGTGCGCCGGCGGCTGCAGTCCTGCTGCCGTCGCCTCGAGGTCGAAGACGTCGATCGCCTCCGCCGCCGTCTTGACGGGCTCTCCCGCGTCGGCCGCCACGTCGGCCAGCGCCGCGCGCACGCCGGCGAGCGACCCGTACAGCGGGCTCGCGGCAAGAAACTGCAGGAAAGCGCGCCTTGCGTTGTCGGTGACCCTGTCATTCATTCCCGTCCCCTTGCCTCAGTCCATGTCATGCCGGCGCCGCATGACGGCGACCGATTCCCCGATCAGTTTCGCCAGCACGTCCCGGACCACGTCGCCCGGCGACTCCGTGAGGCTGGCGCCGGTACGCGCGGTTTTCGTTTTCGGCATCGTCGTCAGCTTTCCGGCGCTTGCTCGAACGCCGGCAGCGGCAACAGGTCCGCCGGCACGAAACGGCGTCGAGCCTCGGCCGAGTCCAGGAGTCGCGCCGAATAATGACGGAAGAGTATCGGCGCGTCGCGATCGAGCAGGTCGTCGACCCGCTCTGCGAAGGCCTGCCACGGCTCGCCGTCCCGCATCCGCGCATAAATCAGTCGCGTGAACGCGACGGTGACCGTGTCGTGATACCGGTGCGCTCGCCTCAGCACCTCGGTGTTGTACCGGAGTATCCCGCGGCGTACGCGGTCCAGGGCGGGCTTTGGAGCATCCAGCCGCAGGCAGACCCAGGCTACGCGGATGTGCGCCAGGTGCGTCCAGTCGCGCTCCGGCAACGCGCAGGCTTCGAAACGCCTGAGAAATTCGACGTCATCCGTCCCGACGGCGGCGCTCGCCTTCCTTGCGAAGGCGGCACTCACGTCAGGTCGTCCCGAACAGCCTGTCGCCGGCATCGCCCAGGCCCGGCACGATGTACTTGACGTCGTTCAGATGGCTGTCGATCGATGCCGTGTAGACCCTGACGTCCGGATGAGCCTTTTCGACGGCGGCCAGTCCCTCCGGGCAGGTTACGATGCAGACGACGACTATGTTGGTCGCGCCCGCTTTTTTCAACGCATCGATGGCAGCTACCGTCGAACCGCCGGTTGCCACCATCGGATCGACGATGACGTTCAGCGCCGTGCTCGTCTGGTGCGGAACGCGCTCGTAGTAGGCGACGGGTCTCGCGGTCTCCTCGTCGCGGTACATGCCGAGAAAACCGACCCTGGCCGTCGGCACGAGCCCCAGGATGCCTTCCAGCATGCCGATGCCTGCGCGGAGTATCGGCACCACGACGACGTCCTCGGCGATCCTGCGGCATTTCGCGAGCGCCAGCGGGGTCTGCACGTCGATTTCCTCGATGCGCACTTCCTTGAGCGCTTCGTAGGCGACGAACATCGTGATTTCGGTGGCCAGTTCGCGGAAGCGCTTGTGCCCCGTCTCCGAATCCCGGATCAGCGACAGCTTGTGTTGTACGCAGGGATGGCGGACTTCCTCGTGCATGGCCTGGTCTCTTTCGCGGAATGCGGGCTCCGGCCTGGTGGCCGGGATTATCGGGGTTTTATGCTTGTCGTTCTGCGGCAAATATAGCACGCCGCTTCGGCTCAGCTCTCCGACCAGATCGCGTACTCGTTGCCGTTCGGATCGCGGAAGTGAAAACGCCTGCCGCCCGGGAAACTGAATATGTCCCTGGTAATTTCGCCCCCGAGCTCTTCGACACGAATCTTCGCAGCCTCGAGGTCGTTCCTGTAGAACACGATCAGGACGCTGCCGTCGGCACTGTCGCAAGCGGCATCCATGCGCCGGAACCCGCCCGCCATCCGGCCGTCCGAAAAGCTGCAGTAGTCCGGACCATAGTCTTCGAACGTCCAGCCGAACAACGCCGAAAAAAACTTTCTTGCCAGCGCCGGGTCCCGGGCCGGTATCTCGATGTAGTCGATCTTGTTTTCGGCCTTCACTGGAAACTCCGCTCCTGTCGTTGCCGGCCCGTCGTCGTTCAGCTGACGATTTCGGTCACGATCTCGCTCCTGACCGAATTGGCGATAAAACAGATTTCATGCGCCCGGTGATGCATGTATTCGAGGTCCTTCTGCGTCGGCAGCTTGTCGCCGCTGTAGGTGGCAGCCGGACGCAGCACGACCCGCGTGATCGCCAGTTTGCCGGCCTCGTTCTTTTCCATGTATCCGACGGCCTCGTCGACATAGGTATCGACACGGAATCCGCGCTTCGCGGCTATCGCGAGAAACGTCAGCAGGTGGCAGCTGGACACCGCGGCGACGAACGCCTCCTCCGGATCGACCGCCTCGGCGACGGAGTCCGGCAGCGGCACGATTTGCGGGGACGCCGATGCCGGCACCGTCACACCCCCGTCAAATGTCCAGCGGTGCCCCCTGCTGTACCTGTCGTCGGTGAAACTGTGTTCTCCGCGCTCCCAGCGCAACGTTGCCGTGTAGGTACCCATTCGTCAGGCCAGCCTCGTGCCGTCTTCTGCCGGCTGGTCCGGGACCGCCAGGATCACGCTGCCGTCCTTCTGCACGAACCCGGTCACCAGGCACTCGGACATGAACGGGCCGATCTGCTTGGGCGGAAAATTGACGACCGCCGCAACCTGTTTGCCGAGCAGCGATTCCGGCGAGTAATGGCCGGTGATTTGTGCCGAGGACCGGCGCGTCCCCAGCTCCGGGCCGAAGTCTATCGTCAGCTTGATGGCCGGCTTCCTCGCTTCTGGAAAGGGTTCGGCGGCAACCACGGTTCCCACCCGCAGATCCACGCGCTCGAATTCGCTCCAGGTCAGATCCCGCATCCGGTGCTCCCGCCGCCAGGTACCGGCAAGCCTAGCAGAATTCGCCGCAGGCGCCGTTATTCGGTGGCGCCGCCCGCCAGCGCGAGCGGCAGGACGACGCGCAGCGGCGGGTAGCCCTCTGCCTCGGTCGCCGCCGGCTCGGAGACTTCCAGGGTGCCGATTTCCCGGACCGTCGGTCCGTAGCTCACGGTGAAGGCAAACGCCGCCGCGCCGTCGACCCCGCCGCCGGTCGTAAACCCGGAGGCCAGCGTGCGCCCGTCCCGGCCGCGCAATGTCCAGACCACGTTGGATTCGAAGGTCCGGGAACAACCGCTGACCTCGAAGTCGGCGGCAACCGAGTCGCCGGGCACCGGGGCCGTAACGATCACGAAAGCGCCGTCAGCGAACAGCGGATCGAGCACATCGCAGTTATTCGTGGCCGGCACCGGTTCGGAGCCGCAGGCGGCCAGAAGGACAATGCCGGCCAGCGGGACCAGGCTTCGCATCATGATACATGCTCCTTTTCAGTCAGGACCGGCCGGTGCCGACGATACAGGATCCAGCCGTACACCAGCAGGTTGACGCCAAGCACGACGCCCGCCAGGACGAACTGCAGGTCGCGCGTCAGCGCCGGCGGGTAGATCACCGGCACGATGTAATGTTCGACGAAACCGCCCGCGTAACCGCGCTGCCCCGCCAGGGCCCGGAAGTGGTTCTCGACGCTCGTCAGCGGGCACACGGCACCGGCCAGTTCGATGCCCACGCCCCAGGCCATGACCGGCAAATGCAGCCAGGCGGCGCGCGGCCAGCGCAGGGCCAGCAGGCCGCCGAAAATCACCGCCAGGACGAACGCCAGGTGCAGCAGCAGGACGGCATCGGCGGCCAGGCGGTACGGCATCAGCCCCGCTCCAGCGACAGCGCGTAGTACCGCAGGTCCTCGTCCTCCCCGGACATGCGATAGGCGCCTTCGTAGCGAAAGCCCAGCTTCTCGATCAACGCGCGAGACCGCAGGTTTTCTTCATTGACGATGGCAGCTAGCAGCGGCAATCGCAGCGTGTCCCTGGCCCAGCCGATGACGCCGCACGAAGCCTCTGTCGCGTAACCCATCCGGCAGTAGCGCGCCAGGAACGCGAAACCGAGATCCGGGTGATCGAGGTTGTCGCGGCGAAACAGGCCGCACATGCCGGCCGGTTCCCCGTCCTCGCACCGCTCTGCGACCAGTACGCCATAGCCGTACTTGTCGTAATTCGCGAGCGGCCCCTGCTCGATGTACGCGATCGCATCGGCCAGCGTATTGACGCCCTTGTCGCCGATGTACTGCTTGAATGACGGCTCGTTCAGAAGCGCCAGGACAAACGAGGCATCGCCCGGCACGAAACGCCGCAACTGCAGGCGCTCGGTCTTGAATACGGCATTGCTCATCTGGGGCCCACGAATTCCCGCACAGTATCCTCGTACGCGCGGGTCAGCTTACGGCCCATTGAACGCCGGATGATATTCGACCTGGCCGCCGGTATCGCCGACACAGCCTCCGCGGAGCTCCCGCAGCATGAATGCCTCGTCGGGCACCTCCCAGCGACAGCGGAGCCCGAACCGCGAAGCCGGCACGAAACCGAAGCGCAGGTAATAGCCGGGATGCCCGAGCACAACGACCACGTCGATACCGGCGTCCCGGCAGGCGTCCAGACCGGCCTGGACCAGGGCGCTGCCGATACCATGGCCTTGCCGGTCCGGACGCACGGCCATCGGTGCGAGCCCCGCCAGCACCAGGTCCTCGCGTCCTGCCAGGGTCGCCGGCGAGAACAGGATATGGCCGACAATCTTGCCGTTCTCGACGGCGACGAGCGAAAGCAGCGGCCGGGCCTCTCGGCGCAGCCGATCGACGAGATCCGCTTCCGTGTCGCCTGCGAATGCGGACACATTGAGCGCATGCAGCGCCGGCGCATCATCGGTCGTCTCCGCCCGTATTGCGATCGCGGCCATGACTCAGCTGCCCGACCGGTCGCCCGCACCGGCGGTGCCGTCTTCATCCGGGCCGTCTTCCCGACGGCGGCGCTCGATGCGCTCCTGCAGCAGCTTCAACTTGCGCTCGTGATAGCGGCGCTCGGATGGGACGACGACCCCGAACCAGACGACCAGGCCCACGCCGAGAGCGACGAGCGTGCCGATGAGTTGGACCGACATCTTCTATTGGATCCCTGCTTCCACGTGACTCAGAACAGCGCGCGAACGACGAGCAGGAAGCCGAACGCGGCCAGCGGAATGCCGACCGGCGCCGCAATCACGCTCAACGTAATTGCAACGCCGGCCGCCATCAGTGCCAGGCCGAGAACGGCACAAAGAATCCGCCCTGTCAGCTCGAGTATCGCCGTCAGGATCCGCCAGACGGCCACGAACGGCCACAGCAGTATTGGCGTGCCACGATCAGTCGTCTGTGCCATGTACGGATCCTCGTTGCCGCTACTTATGTTGAGATCGCGAATACGACGCGCGGTTCACATCGATCATCGCCCCGGTGCAGTGTCCGATGCCTTGCGGCGCCACGCATCAGCCCCGCCCCTTCAGCGAGCGTCGCTGCTCGAAGTAAGTTTCGTAGGCGCGCGACACGATGCTGTCGGGCACCTTCAGCCGGCGAGCCGCCTCCGCGAGCAATTCGATTTCCTGGGCACGTTTGGAGCCGTCGACGGCGACCAGGTCGAGCAACATGACCAGCAGGTCCTGCTTGTCGGGCAGGCCGAAGCGCTCATTCAGCAGCGCGAACAGGTCGTCCCGGCGCTTGCCCGAATAGCGGTCCCGCCCCAGCGTGAGGATCTCGAGCGGCTCCGTACCGGACAGCCCGTAGCGCCGGCGCAGCAGTTCCACGGCAAGCACCATCTCCTCCGTGGATTCGCTGCCATCGCCGCCGGCCACCCAGGCCAGCAATGCCGCCACGGCCAGCTGCTCATCCCGGTCCGCGGCGGTCCGCCGGCGGATCGCGATGCCGGTGCCTCGATATATCAGGTCGCTGAGCGCCCGACGGACCATGCTTCAGCCTCCCTCGAGCGGCTTGGTATAGCGCATCAGCTCGCCATCGTAGCCCGACCGGTCGTAAAAGGCCCGGGCACGGCGGTTGCAGGCGAACACGTGCAGCGTCATCGACAGCGCACCCCGGGAGCGCGCGTCCTCCTCGCAGGCTGCGAGCAACGCGGCCGCAACGCCCTTGCCCTCCGCCTGCCTGGCGACCGCGATGGCTTCCAGGTGCGCGCTGGGCTCGTCGCTCAGGAGCTCCGGCCGCAGGCGGAACATCGCCATGCCGACGACCGTGCCGCGCTCGTCGGCGGCGACGTGCACGTAGCAGCCGTCGGCGCGACCAGCCAGCCATTGCTGCAGCAGCTCGGCGTCGTGCGTCCAGAGATGCTCGGCCCGGCGTGTCGCCGGGATATCGAAGTCCGCCAGCCTGGGCATCAGCGCCAGCATTGCGTCGCCGTCGCCGGCTCGCGCGGGCCGGATCGTGACTTTCATGCCCGCAACCCCAGCCAGCGCGGCACCCTGCCCCTGTATTCGAGGTACTCGTCGCCGAAACGCTCGGCGAGCATCTCTTCCTCGTGCCGGATCACGCGCCGGTTCATGACCGGCACGAACAGGACCGGCATCAGGAACGGGCTCAGGCTGCCGGTGAGTACGGCGACGCCGACCAGGATGCCGGCCATGCCGACGTACATCGGGTTCCGTGTACAGGCATACAGCCCTGTGCGCACCAGCGCCGACGAGTCGTGGAACGGTCTGATCGTCGTCCTGGCACGCATGAACGCGATGGCGGGCCCGGCAATGACCAGGATACCCACCGCGATCAGCGCGGCGCCGAACCAGTTCCACGGCGGCGGAATCAGCGTCGCAAGCGGAAACCTGTAATGCAGCCCGACCTGGCACAGGATAAAAACCAGCAGGATCACCGGCGGTATCGGACCCCTGGTTCTGTTCATCATCTCAGCCTTCTCCCGCGCGACGGCCTTCCAGCGCGAGCGCGACGGCGCACTCGGCATGAATCGCCGTCGTATCGTAAAGTTTCACGGTCGTGTCTGCCTGTTTTACGAGGAGACCGATTTCCGTGCAGCCGAGGATCACCGCCTCGGCGCCGCGTTGCGCCAGCCGGTCGATAATGTCGAGATAGCCAGAGCGCGATGCCGACTCGACTCGCCCGAGGCACAGCTCGTCGTAAATCACCCGGTGTACGACGGCGCGGTCGGCGGCCTCCGGCACCAGGACATCGAGTCCGAAACGCTCCGCGAGCCGGCCCTTGTAAAACTCCTGTTCCATGGTGAATGCCGTTCCGAGAAGGCCGACCCGGCGCAAGCCGTCGGCGACGAGCGCCTCACCGGTCGCGTCGGCGATGTGGAGCAAGGGTATCGATACGGCCGCTTCGACCTGCGGCGCAACACGGTGCATCGTGTTCGTGCAGATCAGCAGGAACTCGGCGCCGGCACCCTGTACGCGCCGCGCGGCGTCGACCAGGATCGTCGCCGTACCGTCCCAGTCGCCGGCATGCTGGAGCTGCTCGATCGGCTGGAAATCGACGCTGTACAGCGCGATCTGCGCCGAGTGCAGGCCGCCCAGCTCCCGTTTCACGCCTTCGTTGATCGCGCGATAGTAGCCGGCCGTGCTTTCCCAGCTCATGCCCCCGATGAGGCCGATCGTTTTCATGCGGAACCCGATGGCGCGGAAGTGGGGGTGGATTATCGTCCGCTTCGTCGGGCGGCGGCAACCACGGACCGTGCCGCCCGTGGTTTCAGTTGCGGCAGGGCCTTGGATCCTCGACGACCAGGCCGTTGCCGAGATTGATGCTGACAGCGACGTCGCCCTGTCCGCTGCCGTTCAGGCAGAGCCAGAGGTAGCCGGCGCGGCTGGCGTCCGGCCGGATATTGTCGGCGCCAATGGCCTCGCCGCCATTCGCGACCCGGCCTTCGTAGATGAGTCCGTTGTCGACGCCCTTGCGGCGTATGCGCACCAGTCCCGGCGCGTCGTCCGACTCGCCCCGGGCGGCCTCGACGAAGAGCGTCTGGCGGCCGGCTTCCAGCGTCTCGACCAGGCGGTAGTCGGGGCCACCGGGGCCGCAGGCCGTCAGCACAAGGCCGGTGATCGTCAACAGGCAGGCGTGTCGCGTCATGCGCGGATGATCCCACAAACGCAACCGGCCGGGGGGCGCCCCGGCCGTCAGGGCGCGACTCATGCGGAGGAGCGGGGCGACCGGAACAGCGTAAGGCCGAACCATGCGCTGTAGATCACGTAGACGAGCAGCATGGCGAGAATTTCCGGCCGGCCCATCCAGCCGGCCGCCGAGCGGATCAGGGTCGCGCCGACGACGACGAAGTGCAGGAAATTGCCCATAGCGATCGGCCGGCTGTAGATGCCGCCGATCGCGTTGCCGCGCGCCATCCAGTTCAGGTAGGCAAAGCCGAGATACAGGGCGCCCGCGATCTCGGTAATCAGCACCACGGCGCCGTGAGGCGCGACGTCGAAATGCCGCAGGAGTTCCTGCGGCGCGAACGTTGCCACCAGCCCCAGCGCGGCCATGAACGCTGCGCTGCTGCCCATCATCAACCGGGTCTGCATCCCTCTCTCCCTTACGAATCGACCGAATCGAGTATCCAGTCGCGGTAGGCCTCGAAGGCGTACTCCATGGCGAACGCGTGGATTGCGGGCAACTCGTAGGGGTGCAGCTGCAGTATCGCCTCCTCGATTGCACCCCACGCGGATTCCGCAGTCTTGAACAGCACGCGGTATTCGTCCTCGTTTTGCAGCTTGCCCTTCCACGTGTAGAAACTTTCTATCCTCGAAACCTGCGCGCAGGCTGCGAGCCGGCGCTCGACGATCGCGCTGGCCAGCTCCCGCGCGTCGTCGGCGGTGCCGAGGGTCGTTACAACGGCGATCGTTCGTTCGCTCACGTCGTCACCTCCACCGGCCGGCCAACGCCAGCGCATGCCCGGCAACCAGTATGTCGAAGCCGACACACAGCGCCGGGTACCACCCGGGCGCATAGCCGGGATGGCTCACCGGGTGCAGCAGCAGGTCCCAGGCGACGTGCGCGAGCCAGCCGGCCGCCAGCAGCCAGGTGCCCCAGCGCACGCCGGCCACGGCAAGCGTTGCGAAGCCGACAGTGGCGGCGGTCTCCAGCAGGATCGCAGACGGCCCGCCGTTCAGCACCGCCAGGACCGCGTAGACGAGCGCCGCGATGACGAGCCCCGCGGCAAGCGGGACGGGCGGTCGCCGGTGACGCTGCACGAGCCACAGGTACGGGACCGCCAGCACGGCGCCCAGCAGCACGGCCACGACGAACTCTCGCTCCAGCATCGGAGGATCTCCTGCCTGGCATCAGCCGCCCCAGCGGCTACGGAACACGAAGAATACCGCGCCCAGCATGCACAGCGCCGCCCACAGGTAGTCGAGCTTCAGCGGTTCGCGGAGATAGAACCATGCGAAGGGCACGAACACGGTGAGCGTGATGACTTCCTGCAGGATTTTCAGCTGGCCGATCGTCATGACCGAGTAGCCGATGCGATTCGCCGGCACCTGCAGCATGTATTCGAAGAATGCGACGCCCCAGCTCACCAGCGCCGCGAGTATCCACGGCTTGTGGTTGAGCGCCTTCAGGTGGGCGTACCAGGCGAAGGTCATGAACACGTTGCTCAGCGTGAGCAGGGCGACAGTCAGGAAAACGGGGCGCATCTGTGTAACACCCGGGTGGGAACGGTGGACAACGCGGCCGGTCCGCGGCCTGCCGCCGGTCAGCGCAATTCTACACTGCCGCGCGGGCCCTCGATCACCGCGACCAGGGCGGGCTCCGGCCCCGCGTCGACCGACATGTCGATGCCGACGGCAAGCAGCTGCTCCCGGACGCTGGCCGCCTGCGGGTGCTCGGCGCGCAGGGCGACGAGGCGGGCACCGCCCGGCGCCGACGCGGACGGATGCGGCGAGTCTCCCCAGTCGATGAAGAAGGGCACCAGCCCGTCGGCGATCACGGTCTCCGGCGCCGTGTACTGCCAGGACAGCAACACGCCGTCCGGGCGCATGCGCGCGCCATCGGCGACCGGCCCCAGCGCCACTCCCTGTTCCAGGGCCTGCCGGCGCAGCACCGCAAGCTCGCTGCCGCTGGCGGCCCAGGTCACGAGGCGCGGGCCGGCGAGCCCGTCGATGCCGAAAACGCGGGCTCCAGCCGGTTCCGGCTGTTCCGGGTCCGGCCCGATGATCTCGAGGTAGATGCCCGGCCCGAGCGCGACCAGCGCGTTGCGCGTCCCGCCGCCCGGATGCCGCCCGCCCTGTATGGCCCGTACGCCGAGCAGCGCCTCTATCCGCGCGATGCCGAGCTCGAGGTCCGGAACCGCATAGACAAGGTGGTCGACTCTCGCAACCGCGCGGTCCTGGCCGGGCGCGGGACCGGCGTTCAAGACGAGCAGCGCTGCAGCCGCCGCGAGCAGGGATGGTCGCATGTCGATCTCCGTTGCATGTGCAGGCGCTCGCCGCTTAGGGTGCGGGCCGGGCGACGAAGCGCCCGAGGTTCTCGCCGCCCAGGCGATGCGCGTAATTGAAGAATCCCTCGGCCCGGTCGGCATACAGGTCGCCGACCAGCCGATGGCCCGCCGAGCAGGTCGTCGATGTCAGGTCCACCACCAGCCAGGGACCGACGATCCGGAACGCCGGGTTCTTGACGACGCCGATGCCGAGGTCGAGCCGGTCGTCAATGATAACGGCGCGGCGCCAGCCGGGCTCACCGCAGGATCGGCTGGGCCGGCTCGTCAGCCGCAAGGTAAGCCGGCCGAGCGGGCGCTCGTCCGGGTCCGTGATCTCGAATTCCCAGTCGGCCGCCCGGCGCCAGGACTCGGGAGTCGTCGCGGACGTATAGGGCGCCGGATCCGGCGGCGTCGCGCAGGCCGCGATCAATACGAGCTGGATCGCAAGTATGGAAGCGCCGGGAAGACGTCGTCGCGTTTGCATGTCTCGCCTTCGTGCCCGCCTACGGGCAGGCCCTGCCCTCGCAGTACAGCGCGACGAACAGCTCGGAACGGAGCTTCCAGCGGCCATCGGTCTTGCGCCACATCGCCATGTAGCGCCCGCCGGTTCGGACGTCGCCGTCGTCGGTCTGCCAGGTGCCCGTCCAGCGGCCGGTCTCGGCGGCAAGCGGATAGTCCGCGCTCAGCTCTATCGCCTCGGTGTTCCGCACGTACAGGAGCCCGTCCCGGCTGGCAAACATGCTCGTCCAGACGTCCCGCTCCTCCTCCTGTCCGCGCGCGAATACGCCCAGGCTGGTCGTCACCTGGTAGTCGGAATCCATCGCGCCGATGATGCCGTCGACGTCGTGCCGGGCAATGGCGGCGTTCGATTCGGCCCGGGCTGCCCGGATGAGCTGCTCGTCACCGGCGTCTGCAACGGTCAGCATGGCGGCGCACAGCAGACCCAGGCCGGCTCCGGCCGACGTGCATACGCGCCTGAAAAGCTGCGACTGTCTCATGATCCCTGCTCCGTCCGGATTCCGGCGCCATGTTACGGCAGCCGTCATCGATCATGCACGCGCAAAGCGATCTCCCGGCCCCGGGGCGACGACGAGCGCGGGTAGCGGCCCGTACGGCAGCCGCGCAAGCGAGACCGGCTTACGCCTCGACCGCCATGCATCGTACACTCGCTGGCTCCCGGTCGACGCAAGGCCGATCGATCAACGGCACCGGCCGCAGGACGGATGATTTCCATGACCGCTCGCAACTACCTCGACCGCATCGAAGCCGCCTACCAGGGGGAGGTATACGGCGAGGCCATGTACCTGGCGATCGCAGCCGCCCGGCCCGACCCGGACCATGCCTGGAAGTGGCGCGTGCTGGCGCAACAGGAGATCGAAACGAAGGATGCAATGCGTGTCCTGGTCGCGGCCCACGGCGGCGAGACGCGCGAACTGGACGCCTCAAGCGAAGCCGGGCTGGCCGCCGCCGGAGCTTATGCCCCGCTGCCGTGGCCCGAGCTGATGCGGCGCTTCTCCGACGCGCTCGACGACGATATCGCCGAGTACTCGGATCTCGAAAAGGACTGCCCGCCGGCCGATGCCGCGACCCTGAAACGCCTTACGCTGCACGAGCTTCTGACCAAGGAATTCTGCGAACTCGAGCTGGCCGGACGCGGCGACAAGTCGCTACGCGCGATCCTCGCATCGCTCGAGCACCCGCCGCCGCGCTGAGCAACTACGATTCGGCGGCGAGGCGCCACTCCCAGACCGTGCCGAGTTCGTCGTGCGCGACCGGGCCGATAAAATCGAAACCCAGCTTCTCGAGCACGCGCGTCGATGCGTTAGCTTCTGGCTCGGTCTGCGCGACGACGCTGATCGACGGCACGGCCGACCGGGCGAGCTCGACCAGTCGCCGGCCCATCTCGGTGGCAATGCCCTGCCCCTCGAAATCGGGAAACGTGAAATATGCGATTTCAGTGACGCCGTTGTCGGCCGGGTCGACGAAGGTCGTCGTATTGAACGCGCAGGTACCGACGATGGCGTCGTCGATGACGGCCAGGTAGCCGATCCACGGCGGCTCGAATCCGGCCGCGGCGTAAAGGTTCGCGGTGTCCTGGCAGACGGCCGCCGCCATCTCCGAGAGCACGAGCCCTGCGGCGCCGGGCCTGCCGTCGCTCTCGATGCGCACCAGTCGCAAGTTGTCCATAGCCATACCGTTCAATCGCAGGACTCCGCCCGCCGGTCCGTGCATGCTGCCGGCGCGCGCCTCGCGTCAGTTGTCCCTGTCGACCTGCCGCTGGTATTCCGCGTCGTCGTAGTGGCCGCGCGACTCCACGATCAGCCCGTCGGCGTCGAGCGTCCATTCCTCGTAGCCGTGGATGTCCACTGCGTTGCCGGTGCCGCCGGGACCGGTATTGGTGCCGGTCCAGTGCCATCGAAAGACGGCGGTATGGCCGTCCGTCGTCACCTCGTCCAGCCGGACCATCATGTCCGGAAACGCGGTCATGAATTCACCGGCCTTTCGCTCGATGGCATCGCGACCGACGGCCGGTGCGCCTTCATTGACGATCAGCACTCCATCGTCCGCATAGAACGCCGCCAGTGCCGCCGGGTCCTGGCTGCTCCAGGCCGCCGCGTAGGCGGTAGCGAACCCGGTCAGCCCGTCACCCTCGGCCGGCGACCGGTCCGGGTTGCAGCCGGCAAACGGTGCAAGCGACAGCGTTGCAAGGGTTGCCGCAGCCATTGCGCGTAACTGGTTGTTCATCGATACCTCATCGCCTGGTCTATGGAGGATCCCTGTTGGCCTTGCTACTACGTCAGTGCTGCGCGGCCGCGTCGACGTCGTTGAGGAAACGAATCAGGCCGTTCACGTAGGTCTCCTGATCGTCGTACATCGCCAGGTGGCTGCCCTGCGGGCAATACAGGTACTGCGCGTTCGGAATCGTGTCCGCCATCCACTGCATGTGAGCCGGGTCCATCGTATCGAACTCGGCGCCGATCACGAGCGTCGGCACCCGTATGTCGACGATCTCGGCCGTGCGATCCCACTCCTCCAAGGCGCCTTTCGCCCCGAGCTCGCTCGGCCCCTGCATCGGGATGTAAATGTCGTTGTTGATCTTTGCAAACGCGCGGTTCACGGGATCCGGCCACTGGTCCACCGGCATGCGCAGCACGTGGTCGACGTAATGATGCTGGAACATCAGCTCGGCATAACGCGGATTGCCGTAGTCCTCGGCCGCCTCCAGTGCCTCGATCTCGGCGAGCACGGCCGGGTCCATCGTCGGCTTCAATACTTCATCGGCGTAGCGATTGTAGGCCGGGATGCTCGCCATCATGTTCGAGATGATGAGTCCCTTGAGCTTGTCCTGGTGCGCAAGCGCGTATTCCATCGCAAGTATCCCGCCCCAGGAATGGCCGAGTACGAAAAAGTTACCCGCGTCGAGACCCAGCGCGACGCGGACCTGCTCGACCTCGTCGACGAAGCGCGGGATGTTCCACAGCGACGGATCCTGCGGCTGCTCCGAGTAGGCCGAGCCGAGCTGGTCGTAGTAGTAGTACTCGATGCCGGCGCCGGGCAGGTAGGAATCGAAGGCCTCGAAATATTCGTGCGTGGCACCGGGCCCACCGTGCAGCAGCAGCAGCTTGATCGTCGGGTTGTTGCCGACACGCTTGGTCCAGACGCGGTAGGTCCCGGACGGCGTCTCGATCGGGATCAGCCGTACGCCGCCGCTCAGCACGTCGGCGCGGCCGCTGTTGTCGAAATACGAGATCGCCTCGGATGCGGTTTCGTCCCCCGCGTGCGGGGCACAGGCGGCCAGCAGCGCCGCTACGGCCGCGACCGTCAATATTCTATGCATGACATTCTCCTCGAAATTTCAATAGGCCTGTCCGATGCTGCGGCGCCCGGTCCGGGAGGCGTGCGAGCCCGACGCTTCAGGCGACCACGCCGAAAAGCCTGCCGACCGCGGCCGTTGCGGCCATGGCCAGCGCGCCCCAGAACATGACGCGCAGCATGCCCCGCAATATCCCGGCACCGCCGGCTCGAGCCGCGACCCCGCCGAGCGTGCCGAGAAACACGAGCGACAGGCCCCCGACTGCCGGTATCACGCTGGCGGTCGGCACGATCCACGCCGTCAACAGGGGCAGGGCCGCGCCGACCGTGAACGTCAATGCCGAGGAGAACGCGGCCTGCACGGGCCGCGCCCGCGCGCTCTCGGTAATCCCGATCTCGTCGCGGGCATGGGCCGCCAGCGCGTCGTGCGCCATCAGTTCCTCGGCCACCTGCCGCGCCAATGCGCTCGACAGGCCCCTGTCCACGTAGATGCCAGCAAGCTCGCGCTTTTCGAATTCGACATTCTCCTCCAGCGACTTTCTTTCGAGTTCGAGGTCTGCCTGCTCGGTGTCGGACTGCGAACTGACGGAGACATATTCACCGGCCGCCATCGACATCGCTCCGGCCACGAGGCCGGCGACGCCGGCCAGCAGGATGTCGCCCTGCCCCGTGCCGGCGGCAGCGACACCGATAATCAGGCTCGCCGTCGACACGATGCCGTCGTTGGCGCCGAGCACGGCGGCACGGAGCCAGCCGATGCGATGCGCGCGGTGAACTTCGTGGTGCGTCATCGGGAAATTCCGGTCTCCGGTTGCAAGTGCCGTGCCCTGCGCCGCTACTCGTCGGGTTGCTCGGTCAGCATGCGCAGGATTTCTGCCTGCGTAGTTTCGATCTCGGCGAGCCCGTTGACAACAAAGGTGAGGTAAAACAGCCGCTCCGCGACCACGCCCTCGAGTTCGGGCGTAACCGTCAGGCGGATGTCGCCCGGTCCAAGCGTGCCCGCGCCGCCCATGAACCAGCCTACCAGGTTGTCGAACTCGAACACGCCGCCGAGTCGAACCTGCTTCGCCAGGTCCGGCACCAGGTGGTGCACGACGATTTCGCGCAGCAGGAGCTCGTCCTCCGCGGTATCGGCCAGCTGCTGGCGCCAGCGCGCCAGCGCATCGTGCAGCTCGTCGCTGGTGATGAGCCGTATCCGGCCCGATGACAGCGCCGCCTCGTAGGTCGAGTCCGTCGGGCTGTAGGTCGGCGCACCGACGGTGCCGGACAGTAGCCGCGCCGGTATGTCGATCACGCTGCCGACTTCTGCTTCGCGCATGCGCCGTAGCAGTTCGGCCGAGGATTCGTGCATGCGCCGATTGCCGGCGAGCCACCGCCCGACCTGGGCCTGGCTCGCCTCGAAGTCGGCGCGGAGCCCGTTGGCCAGCGCGCGTGCCTGCTCTGCATCGGAACGGCGTTCCCACCACGCGTCGATCGAGAACGCCAGCAGGATGCTGAAGACGATCGCGGCGCCTTCGGCGAGTATTCGGGCCCACTGTATCTGATTGATTATTTTCATATTTCTAATTGCCGGCGGGCGCGCTGCAGGGCCGGTGCCAGGCTCGCCGCGGGGCATCGGCAAGCGCTTCTCAGCCGGCGCCGCAGCAGGCGTCGCCCGCCTGCACGGGCGGACACTTGACGCTGCCGTAGGAACAGAAGACGCAGCAGTCGCCCGGCAAAGGCCTGAGCAGCGCGCGGCAATGCGCGCATTCGTAGAACCACTGGCAGGCATCGTCCGGCATCGACTCGTCGGACGACTGCCCGCACTCGGGACAGGTGATGCGACTCACTCGTTCTATCGCATGACCGTCAGCCACTGCCGGCGTCGCCGGTTCGTTCATCGCACCGCGCCCCCGTCACCGCCTTGACCGCGACGAGTATCTTGCCTGCGCGTGCGGACCGCAAGCCGGCAGCGCGGCGACCGGTCAGTCGCCACCAGGATGCTCGAGCCAGCGGTAGTCCATCTGGCGCGCCGTGCGCCGCGCCAGGTCGCTGCCGAGCAGGCGCGCCACCAGGTGCAGGCTCATATCGATTCCGGCCGAAATGCCGGCCGAGGTCAGGATAGCGCCTGCGTCGATCCAGCGCCGGTTTTCGCGCACGTCGACACCGGGAAAGGATTGCCGCAGGTCCGCCAGGTCCTCCCAGTGCGTCGTCGCCGCAAGGCCGTCCAGCAGCCCGGCCTTCGCCAGCAGGAACGCGCCAGTGCAGACGGACGCGGTAATCTCCGCGGACAGGCTGGCCGACTCGATCCACCGGATGACGGCCGGGCGGTCCAGCTCGGCGACGTGCACGCCGCCCGGCACGATCAGCAGGTCGAGCCGCGGGCAGTCGTCGATCGTGAAATCCGGCTTTACGCGCAGACCGGCGCGGGCGCTCACCGGGCCAGTGCGCGCAGCGATTAAGCGGACCTCGAACAGGGTTTCGGCCGCGGGATTCTGCCGCCCGTAGACGCGCGACGCCGTCGAGAACACCTCGAACGGACCGGCGAAATCGAGCACCTCGACCTCGTCGTACACGTAGATGCCGACGGTCCTCGTCACGACCGGCCGGTCCCGTCTAGCCGTTCCCGTGCGCCCATGATCAGCAGCCACAGCATGACGACGAGTTCGCCGAGCAGCGCGGGAAACAGCAGGCCCGAGACCCGGGCTTCGTGCTGCGGCCACACCAGCCCCGTCATGCTCTCGATGAGGTACGCAATGCCGTTGATGATCAGCAGCCAGCCGAGCACACGCGGCAGGAAGCCGGAGCGAATCACGAGCACGCCGAAGGGGAACAGCCACAGGCCCCAGAACACCTCGTTGACCAGCACCCCGTGGCCGTGCAGCCGCAGGAACAGCAGCGCCAGCGCGTCGAGCTGGCTCCGGTCGAACACGGCCAGGTGATCGCCCCCACGCACGAGCAGCAGCGCGGCAACATCGTTCAGTGCATTCACGAAGTAGATCGGGGTGACCATCAGCCCGCCGAGTATGACCACCAGGCTGGCGAGACCGCGGTCGACGTCGCGGAACAGCCGGTACAGGGCCAGCGTCACGAACAGCACGATGGTTCCGGCCAGCAGGTCGGTGACAATGCCGAAACGGAACAGCGCTTCGTGCGCGGCGATGTTCGCGGCCGTCGCGCCCGCATCGCCGCGCACGAACAGCTGCCCGGGGATGTACAACAGCCTGACCGGCGCCGTGACGGCCAGGAGCACATAGAGAAACCCGGCGACGCGGGCGTTCCTGCTGAGCGTAGTCATATCATGTCTCCCCTGCCGTCATCCGGCCCCGGCAACGATCGCGTTCGGGCTCGTGGCAACGCGCATGGCTGCACTCGTCATGCGGCAGCCTGCCACCAGCCATAGGTGAATTTCTGCGTACCTCCGCCGGGCGTCCGGTGTTCCTCGACCGCTTCGGCCCGCAATCGATAGCATGGTCCGAGCAATGTACCGAGTTCCGCCGCGGAATAACGCCGCACGTCGAGCCCGCTGCACCGCATCGGGCCCTCCGGGCCGAAGGCCGCCAGCACCAGGTGCCCGCCGGCCTGCAGCCCCCTCTGCAGCACCCGCAGGTAGCGGTCGCGGTCAGCGGCATCGACCAGGAAATGGAACACCGCCCGGTCGTGCCACAGCGCATAGCGGCGCTTCGGCTGGAACAGCGTGACATCGGCCTCGATCCAGCGGACGCCGCTTGCCCGTGGGCCCAGCCGGTCCCTTGCTGCCGCGAGCGCGCTGGCGGCGATATCGAGCACGCTCACATCGCGGTAGCCGCGGTCGAGCAGGTGGTCGACCAGCGTCGATGCGCCGCCGCCGACATCGAGAACAGGGTCATCCTGCAATATGCCGGCGGCCTCGATCAGCTGCAGCGACAAGGCCGGCACCGGCTGGTACCAGGACACCTCTTCCGGCGACTTTGTCGCATAGACGCGCTCCCAATGCGCTTTTCGGCCGGCGTTCACGTCACGTGCTGATCCGGGCTGTGATCCGCCACGATGTTGAGCTCTACGCCGTGTTCGAGCCAGGCCTTGCATGCCGCCAGCGCGAAGCTGAAGCCGCCCATCGAGTCGACTGCCCGCGCGACCTTCTGGTCGTCCGTGCCGTCGAAACCCGATGCGGTGATCACGACGAAGGTGGCGTCGTCGCCGCGCGGCGTGAACTGCCACTCGACCGGCGTCGGCCACTCGATCCGGATCCCGCTGTTCGGCTCCAGCGCAGTGACCCTGACAGGAACCGAGAAACCATACATGTCCCAGTGCCAGGTGATCGTCTGCCCCTGGCGCAGCCGATCGCTGCCACGACTGAACCAGAATCGGCTCGTAACGGCCGGATCGACGAAAGCCTCGAACACTTCGGCCACCGGCCGGCGTATCAGCATCTGGGTCCGGGCGACGGGTTCGTTTTGGAGCGCCATTTTCCGAGTCCTCGCAAGATGACTGGAGAGAGCTTTCCCGGCCGCCGAGACAGCGCGGCTGCCCGGGCAGCCCTCCCGCGCCCTATGGTTCGGGCGCGACGAATGCCTTGGCCAGCACCATGTTGCCGTTTGCGCTTGCGTCCAGGCGGATCTTTCGCACCGGCGCGTACTCGGGATCGTTGTACCACGCGAGCGCCGCTTCGTCGGATTCGAATTTCAGCACGACATAGACGCCGCGTTTCTCGCCCTCGAGCAATTGTGCGTCGGAGTCGGCGACGAGCACCTCGGCCCCGTGCTTCAGCAACAGGGGCAAAACGCCCGGCACGTAATCGCTGTATCGGTCGGGATCGACGATGTCATAGCTGACGATGATGTATGCTGCCATCCGGCTTCCTCCTGTTGATCGAATTGTTGTTGTACTTTCAGCCGCCCGCGCGGCCGTGGCTCAATGCCCTGGCTCCCACTCCGGATAGGCCGGGATCTGCGGACCGTACTCCAGCCACGGCACTTCGTGGGACTGCCAGATCTGGCATTCGGGTTTTTGCCGCGGGTCCTCGTCAAGCGTAGCGACACGCAGGATCAGTTCGTCGTCGCCTTCGATCTCGGCGACGAGATGCGAACCGCAGTTCGTGCAGAAATAGCGCCGCTTGCCCGGAGACGACTCGTAAGCGGCCAGCATGCGCTCGCCCCGGAGCCAGCGAAAGTGCGCCCGGAGTACGCCCGCCGACGAGTTGAAAGCCGCCGCATGCGCCTTCCTGCAGGTACGGCAGGAACAGTGCTCGATCGGCGAATCCAGCCGGCTCGCCTCGTACTCGATCTTTCCGCAGAGACAGCTGCCTCTCATGGTATGCGCTCCCGGGATCCGTAGCTCGTGGTCGTCGGGTTCGGGTACGACAGTATCCGGCCCGGCCATGGCCAATGCAATGCAGCAGAGAGCGTCGTCGTGATCGCAGCCAGCACCGGGGGACGACGGGGCTCTCGCGACGGCCGGTTTCGATTATGATCGGTCAAAGATTGAAAATAGTGTGGCCTGGTGATGAAAAGCAGGAGACTCGGGTGAATTGGGATCTATTCGATTTCGCCGTCTTCGGTGCACTCGTCGCAGGCGTTGGCGTCGCATACGCGCTGGCGGCACGGAGGACGGGCAACACCGCGTACCGATCCGGCGTGGGCGTTGCACTCGCAGCCGCGTTCATACTGGTCTGGATGAACGGTGCCGTCGGCATCATCGGCAACGAGGGCAACGATGCCAACGCGATGTTTGCCGGCGTGCTCGCCGTCGGCGTCGTCGGCGCCCTTATCGCCCGCTTTCGCGCGCAGGGTATGGCGCGAGCCCTGGTTGCGACCGCCCTCGCCCAGGCGCTGGTTGCCGTGATCGCGCTGGCCGCCGGCCAGGGATCTGCGGGTCCGGCCTGGCCCTGGGACATACTGGTCCTGACCGGATTTTTCGCCGCGCTGTGGCTCCTGTCGGCCTGTCTGTTCCGGCGGGCAGCCTGGCAGCCGCAGGCCTGAACCGAGCCGGTCACACGCCCGGCGGCAGCTTCCCCCGCATCATCTTCCGGCGATCGAGCCGGCGCCCGTCCGCCACGAAGCTGCCGTCGCCGACTGCATGCAGAGTGCGTTTCTCCTTTCGTGCATGCTCGAACCAGGCTGCGATGCCCTCGAGCATCACGATGTCATGTTTCCTGACGATATCGGTCACCCGGCACTCGATGTTCGCCAGGCATTCCCTGATCAGGGGCGCCCTGACGTGTCGTCCCTGCACCGGCGTCAGCCCGAATTTCTCGAACTTGTCCGTGTCGGCCCCTGAACAGGTGCCGATGCCGACAACCGCGTCGATAAGGTCGACCGTCGGGACCGCGATAACGCATTCCCGGTTTCTCCGGAGCGCGGCATAGGAGTGGTTCCAGGGCCCGGTCGTGATGGCAAACAGCGGCGTAAAGCCCGCCACCATGGTCCACGAGATAGTCATGATGTTGTGTTGTCCGCCGTCACTGGTCGTCACGAGGACGACAGGCCCCGGCTCTACCAGCGTGAAGGCTTTGCCGAGCTTGAGTCTTCTCATGGTCGTGCCAGCTCTCGTTGCTTTTCGTGTTGACCGAGCCGCGGTCAACGGGGACCGGGCTACGCCCGGGCTGTGTCTGCCGGCAGGCTTTGCGGGCGGCTCACCAGGCAATCCGCAACGCCGCAGTTGTGCGCGACGATCCGCTATTCAGCAATCGGGCCACGCTCCGGGTACAGGGGATAGAGCACTTCGTAAACTTCGCGACGAACGTCCGTCGCTTCATAGGCGGACGGGATCGTCTTTGCCAGTTCGCTGTCACGGAACCTGACGAGCGCCGCCTGGCTTTCGAAGAAATATATCCCGCACATGTCGCCGGTGGCCGGATCCCGCCCGTAGACCTTCTGGACCAGCCCGGGAACCTCGCGGAACCGCGGCCGGCGCTCGAGCAACCGGCGCTCGAGCTCTCTCATTTCAAGGTCTGATTTCACGCGTACGAATAGAATCGAGCTCATGATTACGCTCCTCGGCTGCTTCGAAATCCCGGGCATGGAGGATATCCACTGGCAACAGTGGCGGAAACACCGTAGTCATCGCCAGCGGGTCTCACCTGGCCCTGCAACCGCCGAAGGGAAAACCTTCACCTGTCCGGCACGACAGCGGCGCCGCACAGTCCGAATCCTGGCGGCACATCGCGTCCTTCCCGCACACAGCCGATACCTGTACGTGCTGCGTCGGCTTCGCTGGTTCCGACACGTCGATCGAAACGATGGCTTCGAATAGTGCCGATTCCGGATGTGCGAGCAGGAACTGGTCGTGCGCCAGATCCTTCAACTTGTATTGACGCCCGGCCTCGAAGGTCCATTCGAAGGCACATCTCGCGATTTCGTTGCTGTTGCGCAGGACGGCGAGCTGCAACCAGTGCTTGCCCGATGGCAGGCTGACGGAGTACGCCTGTGGCCAGTCGCCGTGCTCGCCATCGACCGAGACGATATGCAACTCCTCGTCATACAGGACGCGGTAGTGCCAGTAGCCGACCACTTCCGTGCGCTCGCTTTCGGGCACCGCGGGATCGCCATGAGTTTCGTGGACGACGCAGCCAACAAGAATCAATTGCACGACCGCCGTGGCAAGAAAAATTGCGCGCATCGGCACGGTGCCTGAATGGTGCTCCGCCATCACTTGTGCCCGGCCGACACGCCGACCACGCTGGCGACGGCGCCTTTGCGATTCGCCTGGCGGGGATCAGCCGCCATGCTTGCCACTCCCTGCTGACGAAACCTCTGCATGCGCGCCGCGCAGCGGCGGCCGCATTGCCAGGAGTATACCGAGCGCGGCGGCAACCCACAGGCCCAGGTCCTGCGGAACCGCCAGCAGAACCGCGGCCTGGGCCCCGATAAGTGACCACAGCACCGGGGCCAGGAATAACGACCGTGGGAACGGACTCCGCAGGAGTGCGAGTACGCCGATAGTAAAAATCGTCGTCTGGCAAAGCAGGCCGAATGTCGGCGAGCCGAAGTAGGTGTGGCCGGCAAGGAACGACAGTAGCGGATAGAACAGCAGTCCGTAACACAGCAAAAGCCCGGCGGCCCAGCCGCGCCAGCGCCAGGGCGCTCGAAACGAACGCGCCGGCGCATAACGTCCTGCCAGACAAAGACCCCGGATCCGAGTGCCGACAAACCCGCGAATGCGATTGCGAGCGTATTGATGCGAGAAAAGAACAGGAGGTGATATACGAGGGCCAGCCACGCCCAAAGCGCTCCAAGAATCGCCGAAACCCATACTCCCGATCGAGGACGCGGCCAAACGATCAATGCCACCGCAGTAACCGCGAGCAGGAGCAGCAGGATCTGCGCAGGCCATACGGCAGCGTTGTACTGTTCGAACACGCCGAAGAATTGGTCAACGGTGAAGGGCAGTTGCATGTGCGCTTTCGATCTTTAGATCCCGCTGTCCATCCCGACGCGCCAATATCTGCTTGCCTTGTGCGGCGCTACCGGTCTCACCGCCGCTCCTCCATGAGACCTACGAGATTGCCATCCGGGTCGTGAACGAACGCAGTCCACAACTCATGATCCGGCATTTTGGCAGTGAGCGCCGGGCCCCGCTGGTCACTGGCTCCGCGCGCGAGCAGCGCGGCATAGGTGGCGCCGATATCGGCGACGCTGAAATAGAGGATCGAATTGGCACCCGGCGTGCCCGCACCCTGCGGTGTCGTCAGCATGATCCTTATCTCGCCGGCCGCGAGGAAAGCCAGGTCTTTCCCTGGGCTGGAGAGTAACTTGAGCCCGAGCACGTCCCGGTAGAAGGCAACGGCGGCGGCAACGTCGCTTACCGTAATGGCGATCTGCCTGATGTGAGAAATTTTCAGATCGGATCGCATAATCGACTCCCCTCTATCGCCCGACGTTCAGGATCCACGATCGCGCGCGGTGCCATCAGCCGCATGCCGGCGCCACCGACTTCGCTGCCTTCTATGAACCGCGCGAACGCGCCCGCGCCCTGATCGCCCCGGCCAGAAGCGCCACGAGGAACGCCGGAATGCCGGTCGCCACAGGCCAGATTACCAGTGCCGCGAGCAAGGCCGTGCCCACCCGGGAAGTCTCCCACAACGCCATGCTGACGGCGTAAACGGCCAGCAGGAAGGTCCCGCTGGCCACGCCCAAGGCAACGAGCAAGGCGGCTGCCCGCGGGCGCCCGGGCAACCCGGCTAGTTCGATACGAATATGGCTGACGTAGACCGCGATGCCAACGAGAAAGATACCCACCCGGATCGAGGCCTGGCCGAGTTCGGACTGAAGCGGGTTGGAGATGAGCGCCGAGCTGACACCCAGCCCGAAATAGGCGAGCCCGAAGATCGCCACTCTCCGCCACCGTTTCTCAGGAACAGATGCAGTCATTGTTGTAGCCCAGCGGGTTCACATTCTGCTGGCGCAGCTGGGCGCCTTCCCGGAGCGTCATCGCCCGTCGCCAGTCACGGCATGACGATACGCCGGTCGCCAGCTCATGGCCACCGGCGCGTTCGCCAGTCCGTTATCTTTTCTTCAGATGTTTTGTTGCAGACTTGATGAACCTGCCGAAGTCCCGCTCCTTCCGTCTCTTTTCGGCATGGGACATCTGGTGAAACTCGGATTCCTTTCGCAGCTTTATGTAGCTATCGTAGTGCTCCTGGCCGATCTCGCCGGACTCGACGGCCTCCAGCACCGCGCAACCTGGTTCGCTGGTATGAGTACAGTCCCTGTAGCGGCATGCGGGACCCAGCGAATCAATGTCGGCAAAGCTGCCACTCAAGCCACCATCCGCGGCCAGGATACCGAACTCGCGCATGCCAGGATTGTCGATGACCAGGGCCCCACCTTCGAGTGCGACAAGCTCGCGGCGCACCGTCGTATGCCGTCCCTCGCCGGTGCCGCTTACGCTCTTTGTCTCGTACAACTCACTGCCAATCAGCTGGTTGATGAGCGTGGTCTTGCCGACGCCGGACGAACCAACGAAGCAATATGTCTTTCCGGGCAACAAGAAGCGCCTGAGGTCGTCAATGCCCTCCCTGGTGACATTGCTCAGCGTAATGACCGGCGCCGTAATGCCCGCAGCGCGGATTTCGGCCAACTGGGACGCCAGGACTGACGGCTCGACCAGGTCCGTCTTGGTGAGCAGGCAACAGGGTTCGGCGCCACCATCCCGCGCCATGACCAGGTAACGTTCCAGCCTCCTGATGTTGAAGTCGAAGTGACAGGATTGCACGATGAACACGTAGTCGACGTTCGCCGCGATCATCTGGTACTCGACTGCCCGCCCGGCGGCCTTGCGCCGCAACATGGTTCTGCGCTGCAGCAGCGAGTGGATCAGCCCAAGATCGTCACCAGGATGTTTCTCGACGCACACCCAGTCCCCCACACAGGGCAATTCCTGGGCTAACCGGTGGCGGTAGAGATAATTGCCAGACAGCTTTGCCCGGAACGAACCGGTTTCGTCAATGAGCAGGAGTTGATCTCGATCGACTGCAGCGACCCGAGCGATGCGCTCGTTTGCCATGCAATCGGATCGTTGCTCGAACCAGTCGCTCCAGCCCAGTCTGTTCAGTTCAGTACGCACTTCTTATGGATATCGTCCGCCGCAACGGTTCGGCTCTCAAAGCATCTCAGGGCGCAGGTTGCCCCGCGGCTCCGCCATCGCTCGTATCGACGCGGTCACGAGCCGGCAGGGCATCGCGAAATTCAGTAAATGTCTTCCAGGCAGGGACAGGCGGCACATGGCCGTTCTGCGGCACATACTCCGACAGTTCGACCATGCGCATCTTGTGAATGTAACGAGGGCATGCGGGAAAGATACTTTGCGCCGCTATGCGAACTATGAAGACCGAGCCGGGGTAATCATCGCGTAAAGGATCGTCCGCGCTGATCTGTGCTACCCCGTTAACCCGAAGCCGGTTCGGGCTCTCGAAGTCTATGAACAGTATGCCGACATGAGGGTTGACGCGGATATTGCCCCAGGATCGATACATCCCGTTACCGTCGTAATCAGGGAGCGCAAGTGCTGCACCGTCGACGACGCGCACGAAGCCCGGCAACCCGCCCTTGTACGAGCAGTCCGGGCGACCCTGCGCATCGGCCGTCGCCACGAAGACCATCGAACAACGCTGAATAAACGCTCGGTCCTCGTCCGTGAATTCCGCGTGAACGATCGTCTTCGCCAGCCTGTCTGCGAGCGGCCGCGTTTCGCGCAGGTCCTGCAGCTCTCGCATACCATCGTGGTACATTGGATCGTTTGTCATAGTTCCTCCTGCTGCGACGAGGCAGGGAGATCAGATGCCGGGGTTTGCCTGCAGGGAAAATGCTGTTTGCCTGCCTCGTTCGTCCTGGCAGAGCGCACGACTCCTGTGGTCCGCCAGCTTCGACACCACGTCAGACGCCTGCAACAACGCATCGCCAGAATTCATCCAGGCCGCCGCGCCAGCCGAACTTGAGCCCGTACTATAAAGCCCATACCGATCGCAGCACCAGACCGGTTGCTAATCGCCAGGCGGCATGTTCCTGCTACGACAGCGACCATTCCAGGTCGCGGAGCTGGTAGCTGACCCAGGCAATCATCGACCCCAGGACGACGAGCGAGGCCACTGCCTGCGTACGTCGGCTCTCACTCATCCATCCTGCGACGGCGCACGCGAACCACAGCGCCAGCATCCCGTAGTATGGCAGCGAGAACTGCGCAAGGTGGTTCTTCAGGTAGGAATCCAGCGCCTCGACGACGATCAGCGCGACGAATATGCCGAAGAACCAGCGCCGCAGGTCGATGAAGTGAGTATGCGGGTCCCAGTTGGCGGGCATGTCGACGGGAAACAGGATCACCGACAGCAGGAATAGCAGGATTCCATAGGTCAGGACGAACAGGAAGACGAGCAGGTTCCAGTTCTGCCACTCCTGCCAGCCGAACACAATCGTCCACCAGTAGACGACGTGGAACATGAAGACAAACAGCGTCCAGACCAGGAATGCGAGGGACACCCGGACTTCGCGATGTCTCTGCAGCAACCGGCCGAGGCCGGTCAGCAGGTTGGCGATTCCGAGGCCGACGACGACGGATATCAGGACGGACAGGAACTCGAATGAACTCACGACACGCTCCCACACTGCGGGTTGGCGACCCCTGGCTGCCGCGGGAAGCAGCTTGCCTCACCGGGACCGTACGAGAAGCTAGTAGATCTCGAGTTCGACAAGGTCCACCGGCTCCGGGCCCTCGTTCCTGAGCGACAGTCTCTCGGGGTCTTCCATCCACCTCAAATGCCCGGTCTCGAAGTCCCAGAGCCTCCGGGGCTTCCCGTCGATCTCTTCTGCGATGCGCCCGGCCGATATCGCGATCAGCACCGTGGTGCCAGCTCTCGCGTATTGCCCCGTCGACGCTCCGGGCGCCAGCCGAATGCGGTAGGCGCGTCCGCGCGAATTCTCTCGCACAAGATGGAAAGGCGGATCGGCCCGCCGGTCGAGAATGGTCTCCTGGCCCGGCGTCGCAGACATCAGCTCCACAGCCACACCGTGAAAGTCGGTCTGCCCGGATGCCAGTACGCGATGGGTGTAGGGCCCCGACGCGGTCGAGGCAAAGCCCACGTCGCCGGTCGCGACCGTGACAGTGGTCGCGATGCCGCCGCTCGGCTCCAGCGTGACGACGGCGTCGCCGAAGTTGACGGTAAAGTTGTCGGCGCGGTGCTCGTGCAGCAACGTACCCTTGCCCGGCCGCAGGAAAATCTCGTATACGCGCACCTTGCCGTTGTCTAACCGGATCTTGTGATCGGGCTCCATCGTTATCGGCACCACGTCGTCCGGCGCCTGACCAAAGCCGGTTACGGAGACCAGGATAACGAGGCAACACGAAACCGCAGGTAGCAAGGTCAAACGCCGGGCCTGGTTCTCGACCTCGTTGCGCATGTGCTTGACTTCCCTCCAGCCGTCACGTTGGTCGATCGGGCACACATCTTTTTGCCGCGAAAGCGCGAACCTGCCTCAGACCTTTCCTGTTGCTGCCGGCGCTTCCCCAGCCAGTGCTCGCGCTGCATCCACAACCGCGGCCGGAAACGCACATGACTTCCTTGCGATAGTGTCCATGTGAACTGCCGTCAGCGTGGTTCGAGCTGCCACTTCACCCGATTCATCGTTTCGCATCTCGTGGACGAAAACGATGCGCTTGGTGTGCACTTCCCGCACGGAACTGGTCACGGAGACCACTGCGCCCGAACGCAGTTCCCGTTCGTAGCTGATGTGCTGATCCACTGCCGCCATACCGCGCTGATTGGCATGCATGTACGACGGCGTCAAACCGATCGCGTTGAACAACTGCCATGTGGCCTCGTCAAACTTGCCCACGTACCACATGACATTCATGTGGCCAACCTGGTCGCAGTGCCACGGATAGACGGTACCTCTGTAGGTCAAAAGCGTTGTCATGCCTGGGATCGCGATCCGATGCCTCTCGTAATGGCCGGGGCGGCGAGCGCCACAAGAGAAACGAGCATACAGCAGGCCCTGCGCATCATCGGGCGTCGCCTCATTCGATATTCCGGAATAATACGCATCTGCGACTAGCCCGAACAGCCTCATGTCGGCTCGCGCTGCGCGTAAGCGACTTGGAAACGGACAAACGACCTGCGATGTCCCTCGCATCCGGCACTCGGCGGCAGGAGGAATACAGGGCCTGCTGACGAACTACTCGCAGACCTCAGTTATCGGCACGAATCCTGGCGCGCTCCATCATCTTGTCGCGGAGCCGGCGCAACGCCTTGCGGCTGTCGTTTTCGAGGTCAGCGGGTATGGCGGCAAACGCCGCCAGCATGGCGATATCATTCGCCTCGGCGAGATTCGCGTTGATCAGACGCAATTCCTGCTCGATTCTTTCCAGTATGGGGTTCGACAAGGGAGTATCCGGTCGGTGCAGGGGCGATGACTATGGGCCTGTGCCGGCGCAATTACGGAGACGCAGTAATCACTTTGCCGCGAACGCGCGCCTTGATTGGCGACCAGGACCTCCGCGCGCTGCTGGGTCCGTGCGTCTCGACCTGGCAGCTTGTCGGACTCAGGGCATCGTCGCGAGGCGCGTGGGAATCGAAGACAGATTTTCGTTCGTCCGAGGCGAATAGTGGTGACAAACTAGCGAGGACGAACGGAAATATCGACCGAGTCCCACCCGCCGCAGCAGGTGACCCTGAGTCCGACAGGCTGCTAGACCAGGCCCCGGATTCCGATCGCCTGGCGGATCTCTGCGAGGTAAGGCGTCGCGATCTCGCGCGCGCGCATTGCGCCCTTTTTCAGCTCGGCCTCGACCGCGGCCGGGTCGTCGATCAGCCGCTGGTACTCGTCGCGGGCCGGCTTGATCTGCTCGTTGATGTACTCGAACAGGAGCTGTTTCATCTCGCCCCAGGCGATACCCTCGGCGTAGCGCTTCGCGATCTCGCGCGTCTCCGCCGGCGTCGCGAAGGCCTTGTACATGTCGAATAGCGTGCTGTCGTCCGGGTCCTTCGGTTCACCGGGCTCGAGGCTGTTCGTCTTGATCTTCATGATGAGCTTGCGCAGCTGCTTCTCGCTCGAGAACAGCGGGATTGTGTTGTTGTAGCTCTTCGACATCTTGCGGCCGTCGAGCCCCTTCAGCACCGCGGTGTCCTCGCCGATTACGGCCTCCGGCAGCACGAAGACTTCGCCATAGTGGTGATTGAAACGCTGTGCGATATCGCGCGCCATCTCGACGTGCTGCTTCTGGTCCTGGCCGACCGGCACCTTGGTCGACTTGAACATCAGGATGTCGGCCGCCATCAGGATCGGGTAGCTGTAGAGCGCCATCGTGACGCCCTTGTCCGGGTCGTTGCCGCCTTCCTCGACGTTTGCCTGCACGGCAGCCTTGTAGGAGTGCGCGCGATTCATCAGCCCCTTCGCCGTCATGCCATGCAAGATCCACGTCAGTTCGGGAATCTCGGGGATGTCCGATTGGCGATAGAAGTAGGCGCGCTTCGTGTCGAGACCCAGCGCCAGCCAGGCCGCGGCAATCTCCAGCGTCGAGCGGGCGATCTTGTCCGGGTCCTCGTTCTTCGCGAGCGAGTGGTAGTCGGCCAGGAAGTAGAAGTGCTCCGTCGCCGGGTCCTTGCTGGCCGCGATGCCGGGCCGGATCGCGCCGACGTAGTTGCCGATGTGCGGCGTGCCGGTCGTCGTGATGCCGGTCAGGTAGATGTCTTTTGCCATGCGTCAGTAGCCGGCCGCGTGGCCGTCCTTGCGGGTTTCGGAGGCGCCGTAGTATACGCGCTGTGCGGCATCCCACAGTATGGCCTGGTAGCCGCCGTAGTCGGTGCGCCGGGTCGCGATCGTGTGGCCGCGCTGCGCGAGCGCCTCGCGCACAGCGGCGCCGTAGCCGGACTCGAGGTAGACCGTGCCGCCGTCGGCCATCACCTCGTCGGTCGGCTGCGACGAGCCCGTGTGGCGTATTCGCGGCGCATCCCCCGCCTCCTGCAGGTTCATGCCGAAGTCGATCAGGTTGACGAGGATCTCTGCGTGGCCCTGCGGCTGCATCGAGCCGCCCATGACGCCGAAGGACAGCCAGGGCTCGCCGTCCTTCATCACGAAGGCAGGGATGATCGTGTGGAACGGACGCTTGCCGGGCTCGTAGACGTTCGCGTGGCCCTCGCTCAGGCTGAACAGCGAGCCGCGATTCTGCAGACCGAAGCCGAGGTCGCCCGGCGTCATGCCCGAGCCCATGCCGCCGTAGTTCGACTGGATCAACGAGATCATGTTGCCGTGGCGATCGGCAACGGTCATGTAGATCGTGTCGCCGTGCTCCAGCGCGGCGTCGCCGGCGGCATCGGTTCGCGCCGCGCGTTTCGGGTCGATCAGCTTGCGCCGCTCGGCGGCGTACTCCTTCGAGATCAGCCTCTCGACCGGCACCTCCGCAAACTCCATGTCGGCGTAATACTTTGCGCGATCGGCCCAGACGATCTTCTTGGCCTCGACGAAGGTGTGTACGTAATCGGCGCTGTCGTAGCCCATCGCCGCTAGGTCGTAGCCCTCGAGGATGTTGAGGAGCTGCAGCGCCGCGATGCCCTGCGTGTTCGGCGGCAGCTCGTAGACGTCGTAGCCGCGGTAACTGGTCGAGACCGGCGTCACCCACTCGGAGCGGTGCGCCGCCATGTCCTCGTAGCCAAGGAAGCCGCCCTGCCCGGCCATGTAGGCGCCGATCTTCTGCGCGATCTCACCCTTGTAGAACGCGTCGCGCCCGCCGGCGGCTATCTGGCGGAGTGTCGCCGCGAGCCGCGGATTCCGGAAGACCTCGCCCTTCTCCGGCGCGCGTCCGCCTGGCAGGAAGGTCTCGGCAAAGCCGGGGAATTCGCTGCGGGTCTCGGCGTTCAGCGCCCAGACGTGCGCGATGACTTCGGTCACCGGGAAGCCGGTCTCGGCGTAGGCAATGGCCGGCGCGAGCAGCTCGGCCATCGGTTTCGTGCCATATCGGCCGTGCAGCTCGTACCAGCCATCGACCGCGCCGGGCACGCTGACCGCTAGCGGCCCGAGGTAGGGCACCCGGTCCAGCTCGCGCTGGCGGAAGTGCGCGAGCGTCAGCGAGCGCGGCGAACGCCCGGATGCATTGAGCCCGGTCAGCTCTTTTTCTTCTGCGTCCCAGACGATCGCGAACAGGTCGCCGCCGATGCCGCAACCCGTCGGCTCCACCAGGCCCAGCACCGCATTAGCGGCGATCGCCGCGTCGATCGCGTTGCCGCCGGCCTTCAGTACGTCGAGCGCGACCTGGGTCGCGAGCGGCTGGCTGGTGGCCGCCATGCCGTTCGGCGCGATGACCTCGGAGCGCGACGCGAACGGCTGGCCGGTCAGCCGGTCGTAGCCGCGGGAGTCAGGCGACGACGCCATCGCCAGTGCCAGAAGCAGGGCTGCCGAACGGTTCATGCATGTCTCCGGTCCGCCGTGGAAAAGGAAGGATGATGCCGAGAATCCCGGCCGATTGAAACCGGCCGGGCGCGGGGTCGCGGCCGGGCTCGGGCTACGGGTATGATGCCGGCCATGAACACGAACGCCTGGACCGACCCG
The DNA here is from genome assembly GCA_029884165.1 of Gammaproteobacteria bacterium. GTDB lineage: Bacteria > Pseudomonadota > Gammaproteobacteria > Steroidobacterales > Woeseiaceae > JAOUIH01. The sequence continues at coordinate 44,095 of JAOUIH010000011.1, forward strand.
GCCCGCCTCGCGGCCCGCTACCCCGCGCATGTCGCGACCCTGCGGGCCCGCCACGACCGCGCGCTCGAAAAGGCCGGCGCGGGCCACGCGGTGATCTTCTCCGGCGCGCCGAAGCTGAAGTTCCTGGACGACAACTACTACGCGTTCCAGGCCAACCCGCACTTTGTTAGCTGGCTGCCGCTGACCGCTACGCCATATTGCTACCTGGTGTACACACCGGGCGAGACGCCGGTCCTGGTGTACTACCAGGAAAAGGACTACTGGCACCTGCCTCCCGCCTCACCGGCCGGCTACTGGACCGGCGAGTTCGACATCCGCGTCGTGCACCGGGTCGAGGACGTAGCGGCGCATTTACCCGAGGCTCAGGAGAAATGCATCCTGCTCGGCGAGATTGCCGACCCCGCGCACGCTTTCGGCATCGAGCGTGTCAACCCGACCACCGTGCTCAACATGCTGCACTACGCGCGCTCGACCAAGACGGACTACGAGCTCGAGTGCATGCGCGCGGCCAGCCGCCGAGGCGTCACCGGGCACCGCGCGGCGGAGGCCGCGTTCCGCGAGGGCCGCTCCGAGTTCGATATCCACCTCGCCTACTGCCGAGCCGTCGGCCAGACGGAGCGGCAGCTGCCCTACGGCAATATCATCGCGTTGAATTCGCACGGGGCGGTGCTGCATTACCAGCACCAGTCGGCCGAGCGGCCGGCCGAGTACCGCTCCTTCCTGATCGACGCGGGCGCATCGGTCAATGGCTACGCATCGGACATCACGCGCACGCATGCGTTCGCAGACGACGAGTTCGCCGGGCTGGTCGCGCGTGTCGACCAGGTGCAGCAGGAGATCGTCGCGGACGTGCGTGCCGGCGCGGATTTCGCAGCGCTGCACGTCGGCACGCACCGCCGGATCGCGAAACTGCTCGCCGAGTTCGGCATCGTCCGCGGCTCGCCGGAGGCCCTGCTCGCGTACGGCGTGACCTCGGCGTTCTACCCGCACGGCCTCGGCCACCTGCTGGGCTTGCAGGTGCACGACGTGGCGGGGCTCGCGGCCGACGAGAACGGCACGATCATCGACCGGCCGTCCGGGCATCCCTACCTGCGGCTGACGCGCCGACTGGTCGAGGGCATGGTGCTGACGATCGAGCCCGGCATCTACGTCATCGACATGCTGCTGGCCGAGCTGCGCGGCACGCCCGCCCACGCGATGGTCGACTGGGAACGGCTGGAGTGGCTGCGTCCCTACGGCGGCATTCGCATCGAGGATAACGTGCGCGTGCTGGCCGACGGCTGCGAAAACCTGACGCGGGACGCGTTCGCGACATAGTTGGCCCGGTCGGGTCGCTTGCGGGGCGGGCTCCCAAGACAGCACCGCGGTTCCCGCAGGAGCTCGCCTTACGAGCGATCGATGCTGATCGAAGCGCGCGTTCCCCGCGGCGATGGATCAGCGGCCGCCCGCCTCCGCCTTCGCGCGCAGCTCCGCCTTGAGCCGCTTTTTCACGCGGGCGCCTTTCGCCTTCATCAAGGGCTGCAGCAGCCGGCTGATGGCGGGAAAGAGATAGCCCACGTAGGTAAGCAAGCCGCTCGCGGGCGGCATGGACCGCTCGCGCTTGTCGTTGATGCAGAGTTTGAAGATCTCGTCCGCCACTTGCGCCGCGGTGCTGATCGGCTGGGAGAACGTCAGGTCGGTGACCGAATCGATATTGCTCATGAGGAAGCCGGTGTCTATCGGTCCCGGCGAGACGGCCGCGAGCTTGATGCCACTGCCGTCGAGCTCGGCGCCCAGCGCGAACGTGAAGGCACGCAGGCCGAACTTGCTCGCGGAGTAGGTCGCCGCCCCGGGTACCGGTATGCGGCCCGAGAGCGATGCGACATTGATGATGGCCCCGCCGCCCGCCTCGCGGATGTACGGGATCGCCATGCGGCTCAGCAGGATCGGCGCCTTGAGATTCACGTCGAGCATGCGCCCGAGTTCCTCGACCGGCATGTTCTCCACCGCGCCCCGGCTGTGATAGCCGGCGTTGTTCACGAGGACGTGGACGGCGTGGAACTCGAACAGTGCCTTCTTGAACAGGTTCTGGCAGGCATCCGGGTCGGTGACATCCATCGGCACGATCAGGACGCGGGCCTGGCCGCGCAGTTCTTCCGCCATGGCCTCCAGGTTCCTGCGGGTCCGCGCGACGAGCACCAGGTTCGCTCCTTCCGCGGCGAAGCGACGCGCGGTCGCCGCACCGACGCCCTCGGATGCGCCGGTGATGATGACGGTCTTGTCTTCGAAATCGTGGTTCATCGCTCCGGTCCCGCCGTGTTCTTGTTCTGCGTGTCGCCGCGGACGCGGCCCGCGCCATTGTACAGGCTGACCGCGGCAATCGCGGCGTGGTAACAGGACAGGAGTGCACTGCGCGGGCGAGCGCCCGCCGCTCAGAAGCCGATGTAGCCCCGGATCTTGCGCCAGAACGAGGACTCCCAGCCGTACACCTCGAGCTGGTCCGGCCCGAGCGTCGCGACGGGCAACTCCGTCGACTCGGGGATCTCTTCGTTGGCTGCATCCTCGGGCCGCAGTTCGAGCGCCTCGCGCGCCTTGCGCCCGCCGTCCGTCAGGCCGTCTACGGCGAGGCTCAGGTAGGGCAGGACCTCGTCGTCGACGATGGTGTCGAGGAACACGGCATCCGGATCGAACGCATCCTTGCCGAGCACGACGCACTCGGTGAACGTGGCGTCCTGGTTCATCGATCGGTCTTCCTTGGACATGCAGTCAATCTAGCGCTCGCGACCCGCCCATGCTGTGAGTGCCTTCACAAGATGGGCGATCGATACTTTTGTCCTTCAAAACCATGAAGTTGTGCGCGCCCGGTCGGCACCGGCAGGGCTCCGTGGCGACCGGACTGCGAATGTGTCCCGCGAGGCAACCCTGCCGCCAAATTTATGTCAAAGCCCGAGTGACTCCAAACCGGTGCCGGGGCCCGTGACTGCGGCGACTTGTAACAAATTGAAACCGAGCGCAAAGAACCGGGTTACCCAGTAAAAAAACCGGCATCTGCCGGGGTACACTTGCGTTCCTTGCGCGCGTCCCCGGGCCATGCTGCCGGCCGGAACCGCATCGGCACAGGACCGAAGAACGACAATGAATACCGATACCGCCGGCCGCGTGCTGGCCCTGGTCTCCGCAGCCGCCATCCTGGCCGGCTGCCAGGCTGATGCCCCGGACGAGCGCGCCGGCCGCGGCCCGGGCGGCGGCGCCACGCGGGTCGTGACGGCGGTGCTGAAGGCTGAGCACCTGGTCGACGAGATCGAGGCCCTGGGCACGGCCCGGGCGAACGAGTCGATCGAGATCAAGCCGCGGCTCGCCAGTATCGTCACGCGGATCGCCTTCGGCGAGGGCGACGCCGTCCGTCGCGGCGACCTGCTGGTCGAGCTGGAGAACAGCGAGATCCGCGCCAACCTCGCCGTCGCCGAGGCCGCGCTGAGCGAGAGCCGCAGCAGCTACGAGCGCAGCCTGTCGCTGCGCCCCACCCAGGCGATCTCCGAGGCCAGCCTCGAACAGCTGCGCGCCGCGATGCAGGTGGACGAGGCGACGGTCGAGGCCGCGAAGGCGCGCCTGGCCAACACTTATATAAGGGCGCCGTTCGACGGCCGCGTCGGCCTGCGGCGCGTCAGCCCCGGCGGCTACGTCGATACCAGCACGGTGATCACGACGCTCGACGACACCGACCCGATCAAGCTCGATTTCTCGATACCCGAGGCCTTCCTCGCCGTCGTCAGCGAGGGCATGGAGATCATCGCCCACAGCCTCGTCTACCCCGACCGGGACTTCCGCGGCATCGTCGACAGCATCGACACCCGGCTTGACCCGGTCTCGCGCTCGGTGATGGTGCGCGCCGTGATCTCGAACGCAGAGGCCGTATTGAAGCCGGGCATGTTCATGACCGTGGACCTGCAGCAGGACCGCGGCGAAGTCGTCCTCGCCCCCGAGGAGGCCGTCGTGCCCGAAGCGGATCGGCAATACCTGTTCCTCGTCGAGAACGGCGTGGCCCGCAAGCGAGAGGTCGTGCTGGGCCGCCGGATGCCGGGATCGGTCGTGGTACTCGAGGGTGCCGGTCCGGGGGCGATCGTCGTTTCCGAAGGTACGCAGAAGTTACGGGACGGGATGCCCGTCGAGGTTGTCAACGAGATCACGCTACAGGACGGCGGGACCGGTTCCCCCTCCCGCCTCTAAGGTCGAGCCATGCTGATTTCCGATCTGTCCGTCCGCCGGCCCGTGTTCGCCGCGGTGATTTCGCTGATCCTGGTCATCGTCGGCCTGATGGCGGCGACGACCATGCCGATGCGTGAGTACCCGGACGTCCAGCAACCTATCGTCTCGATCGATACCCGCTACCGCGGCGCCGCCTCCGACATCGTCGAGCGCCGGGTCACGCAGATCATCGAGGACCAGGTCGCCGGCATTTCCGGCATCGAGAAGATGTCCTCCGCCAGCTACGACGAACGCTCCTCCATTACGCTCGAGTTTTCCAGCGACCGCGACATCGACGGCGCGGCAAACGACGTGCGCGACCGGGTCTCCCGCATCCTGAACAACCTGCCCGACGAGGCGGATCCCCCGGAGGTTTCGAAGCGGGACAGCTCGGCCGCGACCACTATGTGGATCGACCTGTCGAGCGACCAGCGCTCGCTGATGGAGCTGTCCGATTACGCGCAGCGGTACATCGTCGACGCCCTGTCAATCGTCGAGGGCGTGGCTTTCGTGCGCGCCAGCGGCGAGCGCCGCAAGGCCATGCGGATCTGGGTCGACACCAAACGGCTGGCCGCCCGGGGACTGACGGTCGGCGACATCGAGGACGCGCTGCGACGCGAGAACGTGCAGATCCCGTCCGGCCGGCTGGAGTCGAGCGCGCGCGAATTCACGCTGCGCACCGACACCGGCATGACGACCGAGGAGGATTTCCGGCAGCTCGTGCTGGCGCGGGGCGCCGGCGATTACCTGGTGCGGCTCGGCGAAGTCGCAGACGTCGAGATCGCCCCCGAGGACGACCGGAGCTTCTCGCGAACGAACGGGATCTCCGGCACGAGCCTCGGCATCATCCCGCAGGCGCAGGCCAATATCCTGCAGGTCAACCGTGACGTCGCCCGGCGCATCGACGAGCTGCAGTCGACGCTCCCGCCGGACGTCTCGCTCTCGGTCAACGTCGACAACGCGATTTTCATCGCCGCTTCGCTGAAGGAAGTGGCCAAGGCCCTCGGGCTCGCGTTGCTGCTCGTATTCATCGTGATCTACTGCTTCATCGGGACGATCCGCGCGACGTTCATCCCGGCAATAACGATCCCGATTTCGATCATCGCCTCGTTCGTCGTTATGGCGGCGCTGGGCTTCTCCATCAATACGCTGACGCTGCTCGGCTTCGTGCTAGCGATCGGGCTCGTGGTCGACGACGCGATCGTCGTCCTCGAGAACATCGTACGGCGCATCGAGAAGAAGGAGCCCGTGCTGCTCGCCGCGACGAACGGCAGCCGCGAGATCGGTTTCGCCGTCATCGCGACGACGCTGGTCCTGGTCGCCGTGATCCTGCCGGTCTCGTTCATGCCTGGCAACGTCGGGCGCATCTTCGGCGAGTTCGGCATTTCGCTCGCGGCGGCGGTCTGCTTCTCGAGCCTCATCGCGCTGACGCTGGTGCCGATGCTGTCGTCCAAACTGTTTGCCACCGGGCTGCACAGGGGTCACGTAACTCATTGGATCGACAGCATATTCCGGGTCCTCGCGAGCGCCTACGAGCGGCTGGTGCGGCGCGTCATCGGCCACCCCTGGCTCGTCATCGGCGGCACGCTGCTGGTGTTCGGCGGCAGCCTGACGCTGCTGGGCAAGCTGCCGGTCGAGTACATGCCGCGGGAAGACCGCGCCTTCGTGATGGTGAACATCACCGCGCCGGACGGCGCCAGCCTCGACTACACCCGCAAGTACGTCGAAGAGGTCGAGGCCATCATGGCCGCCGACGTAGAGAGCGGCGATGCCCTGCGCGTCATGGCGCGGTCCGGCAGCTTCCGCGCCGGCGGCGACGTCAATACCGCAATGGTGTTCGCGCCGCTCGCCCCGTGGGACGAACGCGAGCGCGACGCCGAAGAGATCGTGCAGAGCTGGAACCGCCAGCTGCGCGACCTGCCAGGCGTTTCCGCCTTCGCGTTCGCGCCCGGAAGCTGGAGCATCGGCCAGAGCTCCCGTCCGCTGCAGATCGTGCTGGGCGGAACGGACTACGAGGAGCTGGCCCGCTGGCGCGACATCGTGATCGCCGAGGCGGAGAAGCTGCCGGGGCTGTCGAACCTGCAGTCGGATTACAACGAGCGCAAGCCAAAGATCGACGTCTCGATAGACCGCGACCGCGCAGCCGACCTCGGCGTGTCCCTCGGCAACGTGGGCCGCACGCTGGAGTCGATACTGGGCTCGCGGGTTGCCACAACCTTTATCGAACGTGGCGAGGAATACCGGGTCATCCTGCAGGGCGCCGACGAACGACGCCAGACGCCGAGCGACCTCGACACGATCTATGTCCGCTCCGACCGGTCCGGACAGTTGATACCGCTGTCCAACCTGGTAAAGCTTACCGAGGTGGCGGGCCCCGTCGACCTGCGGCGCTTCGATCGCATGCGGGCTATCACGATCAGCGCGAGCCTGGGCGAGGGTTATTCGCTGGGCCAGGCCGTCGCGGACATGGAAGACATCATCCGCGAGCACCTGCCGGAAGCCGCGCGGATCAATTACGACGGCGAATCGCGCGACCTGAAGACCACCGGCAACGCGATCTACCTGACCTTCCTGCTCGCGCTCGTCATCGCCTACCTGGTGCTGGCCGCGCAATTCGAGAGCTTCAAGCACCCGCTGATCATCATGACGACGGTGCCTCTGGCGATCGCCGGCGGCCTGATCGGCCTGTACGTGTTCGGCGCGTCGATCAATGTGTTCAGCCAGATCGGCGCCGTGATGCTGATCGGCCTCGCGGCCAAGAACGGCATCCTGATCGTCGAATTCGCCAACCAGCTGCGCGACCGCGGCGCCGAGTTCCGCGAGGCGGTGATCGAGTCCTCCGTGACGCGTCTGCGGCCGGTGCTGATGACCAGCCTGTGCACGGCTTTCGGTGCGATGCCGCTGGTGATGGCCAGCGGCGCCGGCGCCATGTCCCGCCAGTCCATCGGCGCCGTCGTATTCTTCGGCGTGACCTTCTCCATGGTCCTGACGCTCGTCCTGGTGCCGACGGTCTATGCGCTGATCGCCCGGAAGTCCCATTCACCGGAATACATCGGCCAGATGATCGATCGTCTTACGGCGCGCGCCGCGGCAGAAGGCGGCACCGCTGCGACCTCGCCTTAGGAAGCTGAGGCAGCGGGGCGGGCGCTTGTCGCATGCGAAAAAAAACCGGGCGATGCCCGGTTTTTTTTGTCTGTCGTACTGCCCGCCTACTCGGCTGCTGCCGTTTCGGCGACCTCGACTGGCCCGTCGACGAGTTGCACGAGCGCCATCGGCGCGGCGTCGCCCGGGCGTGGGCCCAGTTTCAGGATGCGCACGTAACCGCCGGGGCGCGGCTTGAAGCGCGGGCCCAGGTCCGTGAACAGCTTGCCGACCACTTCCTTGTCGCGCAGGCGATTGAAAGCCAGCCGGCGGTTTGCGACGCCATCTTCTTTCGCGAGCGTGATCAGCGGCTCGACTACCCGGCGCAGCTCCTTGGCTTTCGGCAGCGTGGTCTTGATCGTTTCATGACGCAGCAGCGACGCCGCCATGTTGCGATACATGGCCTTGCGGTGCGAGCTGTTGCGGCCGAGCTTACGGCCTGATTTTCTGTGACGCATGATACTTGCCTTCTAAGCGTGAGCCGTACGCGACGGTCCTCGTTCGTTACTGGTTGCTATCAGACCAGGTCGTGCTCCGGGCGCAAGCTCGGCGGCGGCCAGTTCTCGAGCCGCATGCCGAGGCCGAGACCGTGGCCTTCGAGCACTTCCTTGATCTCGGTAAGCGACTTCTTGCCGAGGTTCGGCGTCCGAAGCAGCTCGACCTCGGTGCGCTGCACCAGGTCACCGATGTACATGATGTTCTCTGCCTTCAGGCAGTTCGCCGAACGGACGGTGAGCTCCAGCTCGTCGACCGGGCGCAGCAGGATCGGATCGACCTGGTTGTCGGAAACGGCGCCGGCGCCCTCTTCCTGGCCCTGCAGGTCGACGAACACCGACAGCTGGTCCTTCAGGATGCTGCCGGCCCGGCGGATTGCCTCTTCCGGGTCGATCGTGCCGTTCGTCTCGATATCGAGGATCAGCTTGTCCAGGTCGGTGCGCTGTTCTACGCGAGCCGCCTCGACGTCGTAGGTCACGCGGTGGACCGGGCTGAACGACGCGTCGAGCTGCAGCCGGCCGATCGGGCCCGCCTGCTCCTCGAAGGCCGGACGCTGCGTTGCCGGACGGTAGCCGCGGCCGCGCTCGACCTTCAGGTTCATGTTCAGCTGGCCGTCCTTCGTCAGGTTCGCGATGACGAGCTCGGGGTTCATGACCTCGACGTCATGGTCGAGCTGGATGTCGCCGGCCGTGACGGCGCCGGGGCCCTTCTTCGAGAGCCGCAGCTCGGCGGTGTCCCGCGTGTGCATGCGTACGGCGACTCGCTTCAGGTTCAGCAGGATCTCGACCACGTCCTCCTGGACGCCTTCGATGCTGGTGTACTCGTGCAGCACGCCCTCGATCTCGGCTTCGACGATCGCGGCACCCGGCATGGAAGACAGAAGGATACGACGCAGCGCATTGCCCAGCGTATGGCCATAGCCGCGTTCGAACGGCTCGATGGTCACCTTGGCATGCAGATCGTTGACCGGCGTCACCTTGACGGAGCGCGGCTTCAGAAATTCACTCACAGACTCGTGCATGGGTCTAAACCCTCCTGACTATTTCGAGTACAGCTCGACGACGAGGTTTTCGTTGATATCCGGGAGGATGTCCTCACGATCCGGCAACGACTTCAGTACGCCCGTCATCTTCTTCGCGTCGACCTCGACCCAGTCCGGCAAGCCGACCTGGCCCGCAATCTCGACCGCGTGCTGAATGCGAAGCTGCTTCCGCGCCTTTTCGCGAATACCGACAGAGTCGCCGGCGCTCACCTGGGCGGATGGAATGTTCACTATCTTGCCGTTTACCTCGACGCCCTTGTGGCTGACGAGCTGGCGGGCCTCCGCGCGCGTCGCGGCGAAGCCCATGCGATAGACGACGTTATCCAGGCGGCCCTCGAGCAGGCGGAGCAGGTTTTCACCCGTCGAGCCCTTCGTCTGGGATGCCTTCTTGTAGTAGTTACGGAACTGGCGCTCGAGCACCCCGTACATGCGGCGGAGCTTCTGCTTCTCGCGTAGCTGCAACCCGTAGTCGGACAGGCGCGGGCGACGCTGGGCAGCACCGCCCGGCGGAACTTCGAGCTTGCACTTCGACTCGAGCGGACGTACGCCGCTCTTCAAAAACAGATCCGTGCCTTCGCGACGGGTCAGTTTGCACTTTGGTCCAAGATATCTTGCCATTACTGAGCCTCTATACTCGGCGTTTCTTCGGCGGACGGCAGCCGTTGTGCGGGATTGGCGTTACGTCCTCGATGTTCTGTATTCGCATCCCGATTGCGTTGAGGGCGCGCACGGCCGACTCGCGGCCCGGTCCCGGCCCGCAGACGCGAACGTCAAGATTCTTCACGCCCACTTCTTGAGCCGCGCGGCCGGCCTTCTCCGAGGCAACCTGCGCCGCGAACGGCGTCGATTTCCTCGATCCACGGAAACCACAGCCACCGGCCGTCGCCCAGGAAATCGTGTTTCCCTGGCGGTCGGTGATCGTAATGATCGTGTTGTTGAAGGACGCCTGGATATGCGCGACCGCATCCACGACGTGTTTCTTGACCTTCTTGCGTTTTGCTTCAGCCATATTCTGAATCTTCTGCCTGTTTCCGCCCTGCGACCGGAGCCGCCTGGCCGGATTAACGGTTTAGGTTGCCTGGTTAGCGCTTGATCGGCCGACGCGGTCCCTTGCGGGTGCGCGCGTTGGTGCGGGTCCGCTGGCCGCGCATCGGCAGGCCACGGCGATGCCGAATGCCGCGATAGCAGCCGAGGTCCATGAGGCGTTTGATGTTCATCGACACTTCGCGACGCAGGTCGCCCTCGACGACGAACTTCGCGACCGCAGTACGGATCTTGGCGACTTCGGGTTCGGCAAGATCCTTGACCTTCGTTTGCGGAGCGACGCCTGCCGCTTCGCAGATCTGCTGCGCGCGCGTGCGACCGATACCGTAGATCGACGTCAAGCCGATCACGATGTGCTTGTTCAACGGGATGTTGATGCCTGCTATTCGAGCCACTGCATTCTACCTTTGGAATTAACCCTGACGCTGCTTATGGCGCGCGTCGGTGCAAATCACGCGCACGACACCATTGCGGCGAATGACTTTGCAGTTCCTACACATTTTTCTGACTGATGCTCTGACTTTCATGAGCCCTCTCCAATAATCGCGACGCTGCTCAGCGAAGCTGTCCGCTGCGCCCGTAATTGCGCAGGTTGGCCTTCTGCATCATGCCCTCGTACTGGTGGCTCATCGCATGGGCCTGCATCTGCGCCATGAAGTCGATGGTGACCACTACCAGGATCAGCAGCGACGTACCGCCGAAATTGAACGGTACGCTCGGGTAAAACATCCGGAAAACTTCCGGCAGAAGGCAGACACCGGCAATGTACAGGGCGCCCCAGAACGTCAGGCGAGTCAGTACCTTGTCGATGTATTCCGCCGTGTGTGCGCCCGGCCGGATGCCCGGCAGGAATGCGCCCGCGCGCCGCAGGTTGTCGGCCGTCTCCTTCGAGTTGAAGACCAGCGCGGTATAAAAGAAACAGAAGAAGATGATCAGCGCGGCGTACAGGATCACGTAGATTGGCTGACCCGGGCCGAGGTTCGCGCCGACCGTCTGCAAGGCCCGCTGGACCGCGTTCGGCTCGGCCGCCTGGCCGAAGAACTGAGCGATCGTGGCCGGGAACAGCAGGATGCTGGACGCGAAGATCGGCGGGATGACGCCCGACATGTTGATCTTGAACGGCAGGTGCGTGCTCTGAGCGGCATACATGCGCCGGCCCTGCTGCCGCCTCGCGTAATTGACCGCGATCCGGCGCTGCGCGCCTTCCATGTAGACCACGAACGCCGTCACGGCTACGCCGCCCAGCAGCAGCAGGATCGCCGTCGCGGAATGCATTTCGCCGTTCCGCACCAGCTCCGCCGTGCCCGCGACCGCCGCCGGCAGGCCCGCGACGATGCCGGCCAGGATGATCATCGAGATACCGTTGCCGACGCCCCGCTCGGTGATCTGCTCGCCCAGCCACATCAGGAATATCGTGCCCGTTACCAGCGTGATGCACGCGGTAATCAGGAAGGCCGGACCCGGGTTGACGACGACGCCCGGCTGGCTCTGCAGCCAGGATGCGGCGGCAACGGACTGGAAGGCCGACAGCGCGACCGTGCCGTAGCGCGTGAACTGCGTAATCTTGCGCCGGCCGGACTCACCCTCCTTCCGGAGCGCCTGCAGCGACGGAACGATCATGCTCGCCATCTGCATGATGATCGACGCGGAGATGTACGGCATGATGCCGAGCGCGAAGATACCGAAGCGGCCGAGCGCGCCGCCCGAGAACAGGTTGAACAGCGCCAGCATGTTGCCGGCCTGCTGGTCGAAAAAGTCCGCCAGCGCGGCCGGATCCACGCCCGGAACCGGGATGAACGTGCCAACGCGGAATACGACAAGCGCGCCGATCAGGAAGCCGATTCGCTTCCTGAGCTCGGACAGCTTGCTCGCCGCTTTCGCAACGTCTGCCGGACTGTTTCCAGGCTTCTTCGCCATGCTGATTCCCGGGATTACCCTTGTCTACCGTTACTCTTCGATGCTGCCGCCAGCGGCCTCGATCGCCGCCCGCGCGCCCTTGGTCACCGCCAGGCCCTTCAGCTTGACGGCCTTGTCGAGCTTGCCCGACAGGATGACCTTTACCTTCGTCGCCTTTGCCGGCACCAGGTGCGCCTTCTTCAGCACCTCGATGTCAATGACGTCGGCCGCGGGCACCGCCAGCTCGTGCAGGCGCAGCTCCGCCGTGTGAACCGCCATGTGCGACACGAAACCGACCTTCGGCAGGCGCCGCTGGATAGGCATCTGGCCGCCTTCGAAACCGACCTTGTGGAAGCCACCCGCACGCGCGTGCTGGCCCTTGACGCCGCGACCGCATGTCTTGCCCTGGCCGGCCGAATGGCCGCGGCCCTTGCGCTTGCCGCTCTGCTTAGCGCCCTTGCCGGGCGTCAGTGAATTCAGTCGCATCTCAAACTTCCTCAACGGTGACGAGGTAAGACACCTTGTTGATCATGCCGCGATTCTCCGGCGTATCCGCGACAACCACGCTGTGGTTGATTCTGCGAAGGCCGAGGCCCGCAACACAGGCGCGGTGGCTCTTGAGTCGCCCAAAACGGCTCTTCACCAGCGTTACTTTCAGGTTTTTCTGCGTCGCCATCGTTCCAATCTCTTCGCTAGTCCTGCCAATCAGGCCAGGATGTCATCGACCTTCTTGCCTCGCTTGGCCGCGATACGCTGCGGCGAGTGGATGCCCTCCAGGGCGTCCATCGTGGCCCGAACCACGTTGATCGGGTTACGGGAACCGTAGCTCTTGGCCAGGACGTTCTTGACGCCCGCGCATTCGAATACCGCGCGCATCGCACCGCCCGCGATGATCCCGGTACCTTCGGATGCCGGCTGCATGTAGACACGGGTCGCGCCATGATGCCCGTTCTTCGCGTACTGCAGCGTGTCGCGCGTCAGCGTTACCTTGATCATGTTCTTGCGGGCCGCCTGCATGGCCTTCTGGATCGCGATCGGTACTTCACGCGCCTTGCCGTAGCCGAAGCCGACCCGGCCGTTGCCATCGCCGACGACGGTCAGCGCGGTAAACCCGAACTGACGGCCGCCCTTGACGACCTTGGCGACGCGGTTGACTGCGACCAGCTTTTCGAGAAGGTCGTCGTTACCGGATGAATGCTCGATTCTTGCCATAACCTGATCCTGGTTGCCCGCTGCCGGGCTACCTTCCTTTGTCCGTTAAAACTTCAATCCCGCCTCGCGCGCGGCGTCGGCCAGTGCCTTGACGCGCCCGTGGTAGCGGAAACCCGACCGGTCGAACGCGACCGTATCGATACCTGCGGCTTTCGCCTTTTCGGCAATTCGCGCGCCGACAATCGCCGCTGCTGCGACGTTGCCGGTACTCTTCATGCCCTTCTTGACGTCTTTTTCCAGCGTCGACGCGGAGACCAGCACCTTGCCACCCTCCGGCGCGATGATCTGCGCATAGATGTGACGAGGCGTCCGGTGCACCGTCAGCCGGTTCGCAGCCAGTTCCTGTATCTTGGCGCGCGTCTTCCGGGCGCGGCGCAAGCGATTCTGTTTCTTGTCGAGTTTCATGACTCTCGTTCCAATTCTCGGTGCCTGATGCCCGCTTACTTCTTCTTCGCTTCCTTGAGCATGACGCGCTCATCGGAGTAGCGAACGCCCTTGCCCTTGTAAGGCTCCGGGGGACGGAAGCGGCGAATCTCTGCGGCAACCTGTCCGACCCGCTGCTTGTCGCAACCGCGGATGAAAATTTCCGTCTGGCTCGGCGTTTCCACCGAAATGCCCTGCGGGACGCTGTACGCGACCGGGTGCGAGAAGCCCAGCGTCAGGTTCAGCTTGTTGCCCTGCGCCTGGGCGCGATAACCGACGCCGACCAGCTCCAGCTTCTTCTCGAAGCCCTTCGTGACGCCCTCCACCATGTTCGCGATCAGTGCTCGCGTCGTGCCCGACATCGCGTCGGAGAAACGCGAACCCGAACGCGCCTTGACGGAGAGCTCGTTCTCTTCCTTGGCCACGATGACCTCGGAATTGAGCTCCATCGACAGCGTGCCCTTGCCGCCCTTGATAGTGAGGGTCGAGCCGCTGACGTTTGCTTCAACGCCTTTAGGCAGTTCAACCGGATTTTTTGCAACTCTGGACATAGTCGTGTCTCTTTCGGTTCGCGTTCAGCTCGTCAGGCTACGACGCACAGAACTTCGCCGCCGATACCCTTCTGCCGCGCTTCTCGATCGCTCATGACGCCTGCCGAGGTCGACACGATGGCGATTCCCAGCCCGCCCAGCACACGCGGCAGGTCCTCCGAACCGCGATAGATCCGCAGGCCCGGCTTGCTGACGCGGCGCACATTCTCGATAACGGGCTTGCCTTCGAAATACTTCAGCTCGACGGACAAGGTCGCCTTGGCGCCATCCTGCTCTGTCGAGAATCCGGCGATGTAGCCCTCGTCCTTCAGCACCTTCGCAATAGCGACCTTGGCCTGGGATGACGGCATCGTGACGTTCGCCTTGCGCGCCACCTGGCCATTACGAATCCGCGTCAGCATGTCGGCGATCGGGTCAGTCATACTCATGTTCAGTCTCCGCTTACCAGCTCGCCTTGGTGAGGCCCGGGATCTCGCCCTTCATGGCCGATTCCCGCAGCTTGTTCCGGCCGAGACCGAACTTGCGGTACACGCCATGCGGCCGCCCGGTGATCGCACAACGCCTGCGCTGGCGCGTCGGGCTCGAATCCCGCGGCAGGGCGTCGAGCCGGGCCTGGGCCACGCTGCGCTCCTCCTCGCTGGAATTCTGGTTCCGGACGATCGCCTTGAGTTCGGCGCGCTTGGCCGCGTACTTCTTTGCCAGCTTCAGGCGCTTTTCCTCACGCATCAGCATCGATTTCTTAGCCATAATTCGTTTCTCTATTTCTTGAAGGGAAAGTTGAACGCTTCGAGGAGCGCCCGACCTTCTTCGGGAGTGCGGGCCGTCGTCGTAATGGTGATGTCCATGCCACGGATCGCATCGATCTCGTCATAACTGATTTCCGGGAAGATGATCTGCTCGGAAACACCCATGCTGTAATTGCCGCTCTTGTCGAAGGAGCGTGGATTAAGACCGCGGAAGTCGCGAATGCGCGGAATCGCGATGTTCACCAGCCGGTCCAGGAATTCGTACATACGTTCCTTGCGCAGCGTCACCTTGCAGCCGATGGGCATGCCGTCACGAATCTTGAAACTCGCAACCGACTTGCGCGCAGCCGTGCGAAGCGGACGCTGGCCGGAAATCGCCTCCATGTCCTTGGCGGCGTTATCCAGCACCTTCTTGTCCGCTACGGCACCGCCCACGCCCATGTTCAACGTGATCTTGGTGATCCGTGGTACCTGCATCGGGTTCTTCAGACCCAGCTTCTGCATCAGCTTGGGGTGAAGCTCCTTGCGGTAGATTTCATGCAATCTGGCCATATCTAAACCTGTTCAACTTGTAGCGGCCGTCACGACGACCCCCTGCGGCAGCTCGCCGCGTCTTTCAACTTTCTCAGATGTCTACGGTTTCACCGCTCGAGCGGAACACGCGGACCTTCTTGCCCTTGTCCGTGACCTTGAAACCCACGCGATCGCCCTTCTTGGCCTTCGGGTTCCACAGCATCACGTTGGATACGTTGACCGGCATTGCACGGTCGATGATGCCGCCCGGCTGGCCTGCGCCCGGATTGCCCTTCTGGTGCTTCTTGACGATATTGATGCCTTCCACCAGCACACGCTCGTCCGGAAATACCTGCAGAACGGTGCCCCGCCGGCCCTTGTCCTTGCCGGTAAGCACTACGACCTCATCGCCTTTTCTGATCTTGTTCATCTTTACCTGAGCTCCGACTGCGACCTAGAGCACTTCGGGCGCCAGCGAAATAATCTTCGTGAACTGGCTCGTCCGGAGTTCGCGCGTCACGGGTCCGAAAATTCGGGTGCCGATCGGCTCCAGCTTGTTGTTCAGCAGGACGGCGGCATTGCCGTCGAAACGGATCAGCGATCCGTCCTTGCGACGCACACCCTTCCGGGTCCGGACCACAACCGCGTTGTAGACCTCGCCTTTCTTGACCTTGCCACGCGGGATAGCGTCCTTGACGCTGACCTTGATGACATCGCCGACACTGGCGTAACGGCGCTTCGAGCCGCCGAGCACCTTGATGCACTGAATGCGCCTGGCGCCCGAGTTGTCGGCCACGTCGAGAACCGTCTGCATCTGAATCATGGTTCTATTCCATCAATCCAATTTCAATTCACGCCGGCGGTCAGGCCGAATCAACGACGGACTGCTCGCCCGCGCGCTCGACGATCTCGACGACCTGCCAGGACTTTCTCTTCGACAGCGGCCGGCACTCACGGATGGCAACCTTGTCGCCTTCCTTGCACTCGTTGTTGGCGTCGTGTGCCATCACCTTGCCGGTGCGGCGCACGAACTTGCCCACGCTGCCGTGACGGATCAGCCGCTCGATGACGACCGTTACGGTCTTGTCCATCTTGTTGCTGACGACGCGCCCGGTCACCGTGCGCTGTATCTTCTTCTCAGCTATCTGTTCTTCTGCACTCATTTGCCTGCTTCCTGTCGCGCAAGTTCGCTCAGTACGGTCTTGACGCGTGCAATATCCTTCCGGACACGGCCATGCTCATGGTTCTTCGGCAACTGGCCGGTCATCTGCTGCAGGCGCAGGTTGAACTGCTCGCGGCGCAGCGCGACCAGCTCCTGCTCCAGGTCCTGCTTCGACTTCGAACGCAATTCGCTGGCATTCATCACATCACCTGTCGCGAAACAAATTCGGTGGCAAACGGCAGCTTGGCGGCAGCCAGGCGAAACGCCTCGCGGGCCACTGACTCCGGCACACCTTCCATCTCGTAAAGGACCTTGCCCGGCTGGATCAGGCAGACCCAGTACTCGACGTTGCCCTTACCCTTACCCTGCCGGACCTCGAGCGGCTTTTTCGTGATCGGCTTGTCCGGGAATACCCGGATCCAGATCTGGCCGCCGCGCTTCACGTAGCGCGTCATCGCACGACGAGCCGCTTCGATCTGGCGCGCCGTCAGGCGGCCGCGCTCCGTCGCCTTGAGCCCGTACTCACCGAAGGAAACCGAGCTGCCACGCTGCGCCAGGCCGCGATTGCGCCCTTTGAACTGCTTCCGAAACTTTGTTCTCTTTGGCTGTAACATTTCGTCTTTCCTTTAGCGCGCGCCGGCGGCTGCCTCCTGGGCCTCGGCCGCTGCCTCGCCCTTGTCGAAGACCTCGCCCTTGAAAATCCAGACCTTGACGCCTATCACGCCGTAGGTCGTCTTCGCCTCGGCGAAGCCGTAGTCGATGTCGGCGCGGAACGTATGCAACGGCACCCGTCCTTCGCGGTACCACTCGGTCCGGGCGATTTCGGCGCCGTTCAGGCGGCCGCCCACCTTGACCTTGATGCCCTCGGCACCCAGCCGCATCGTGTTCGTGACCGCACGCTTCATCGCGCGGCGGAACATCACGCGGCGCTCGAGCTGCTGGGCAATGCCCTCGGCCACGAGTTGCGCGTCGAGCTCCGGCTTGCGCACCTCGGTGATATTGATGCGGACATCGCCGATGTTCATCTTGAGCTTCTTTGCGATATCCGCGCGGAGCTTTTCGATATCCTCACCCTTCTTGCCGATCACGATACCCGGCCGGGCCGTCATGATCGTGATATGTGCCTTCTTTGCCGGCCGCTCGATGTTGACCTGGCTGACCGATGCGTCTTTCAGCTTTTCCTTGATGAACTGGCGCAGCTCGTAGTCGAGGCGCACATACTCGGGGAACGTCTGAGAGTCGGCATACCACCGGGACGACCAGTCCTTGACGATGCCGAGGCGAATACCTGTCGGATGTACTTTCTGTCCCATAACGTTCTCTTTACTTGTCGCCTACACAGATCGTGATGTGGCTGCTTCGTTTCAGAATGCGAGCGCCGCGCCCCTTGGCGCGCGCGCGGTAGCGACCGAGCATCGGGGCGTCGTTTACCTCGATGCGAGACACCTTCAGTTCGTCGATATCTGCACCGTGGTTGTGCTCCGCGTTGGCAATGGCCGACTCGAGCACCTTCTTGACGATGCGCGCGCTCTTCTTGGGCGCGAACGCCAGAACCTTGAGCGCGTCATCGACGCTCTTGCCGCGAATGGCATCAACCATGAGGCGGCATTTCTGCGGTGAGATTCGCGCGTAGCGCAATGTTGCTGAAACCTGCATTTCGCTTCCTCAACCCTTAAGTCTTACGGTCACCCGAGTGACCCTTGAAGGTCCTGGTAATCGCAAACTCGCCGAGCTTGTGTCCAACCATGTTTTCCGTGATCAGGACCGGCACGTGCTGGCGGCCGTTGTGAATGGCAATTGTCAGCCCGACCATGTCAGGGAGAACCATCGAGCGGCGCGACCAGGTCTTGATCGGGCGCCGATCATTCTTCTTCGCTGCCTCTGCAACCTTCTTTGCAAGGTGCATGTCGACAAACGGTCCTTTTCTAACTGAACGTGGCACTACCAGTTCCTCTCTCGTCTCGGCGACGCTGCGAACCGTCTGTTCGCAACCCCGCCCTGTTGATTACTTCCGCTTGCGACCGCGGACGATCATGTTGTCCGTGCGCTTGTTCGCGCGGGTCTTGTAGCCCTTCGTCGGCGTGCCCCACGGGCTGACCGGATGACGGCCGCCCGAGGTCTTGCCTTCGCCACCGCCGTGCGGGTGGTCGACCGGATTCATCGCCACGCCGCGAACGGTCGGGCGAATACCGCGCCAGCGCTGCGCGCCGGCCTTGCCGATCTTGCGCAGGTTATGCTCGCCATGGCCGACCTCGCCGATGGTCGCGCGGCAGTCGACATGGATCTTGCGCATCTCGCCTGAACGCAGCCGCAGCGTCGCGTAGCTGCCTTCCCGTGCCGCGAGCTGCGCCGAACTGCCGGCGGACCGGGCCAGCTGGCCGCCCTTGCCCGGCTTCATCTCGACGTTGTGAATGACGCTACCAACCGGGATGTGCTTGATCGGCAGCGTGTTGCCGATCTTTATGGGCACGTCCGTACCGCTCAGGACGGGGGAGCCCGCCTCGATGCCGCTCGGCGCCAGGATATAGCGGCGCTCGCCATCAGCGTACTTGACCAGCGCGATATGCGCGCTGCGGTTCGGGTCGTACTCCAGCCGTTCGACAACGCCCGGGATACCGTCCTTGTCGCGCTTGAAATCGACGACCCGGTACAGCTTCTTGTGACCGCCGCCCTGGTGACGGACCGTGATGCGACCGAGGTTGTTGCGACCGCCGTTCTTCGCCTTGCTCGTAACCAGCGCACTGTGCGGCCGGCCCTTGTGCAGGCCCGGCGTCTTGACGTGGACCTGGAAGCGGCGACCTGCGGAAGTCGGTTTTGATTTCTTTAATGGCATGATCTGCTACCGTTTTCTGTGCCGTTACTCGGTGCCCAGGAAGTCGATCCGGCTTTCCGGAGCCAGCCGCACGTAGGCCTTCTTCCAGTCCGACCGGCGCCCGCGGGTCAGCCCGAAGCGCTTGCTCTTGCCCTTCGTGTTGACGACGGTGACATCGTCCACCTTGACCTCGAACAGCATCTCGACTGCCTGGCGAATCTCCGCCTTGGTGGCGTCGCGGCGAACCTTGAAAACGACCTGGTTGTTTTCCTCGGCGACGATGGTGCTCTTTTCCGACAGGTGCGGACCGTAGATCACCGACATCAGCCGTTCCTGGCGTGCCGCAATACTCATGACAGGCGCTCCTCGATCATCTTCAGGGCGGGCAACGTGACCAGTACCTTCTCGAAGCGCATCAGCACGACCGGGTCGATCGAGCCGGCGTCGCAGATACCGACGTGCGGCAGGTTGCGCGCCGACAGGAACAGCTTCTCGTCGAACGCTTCGTTGACGATCAATACGTTGTCCAGGCCGAACTTCTTGAGTTGACCCACGAGTTCCCGCGTCTTCGGCGCCTTGACTTCCAGCGACTCGGTAACAACCAGGCGATCCTGGCGCACGAGCTCCGAAATCACCGAGCGCATCGCGGCCCGGTACATCTTGCGGTTGACCTTCTGGTCGTAGTCGCGCGGCTGCGCGGCAAAGGCGCGGCCGCCACCGACCCAGATCGGTCCGCGTGTCGTGCCGGCGCGGGCCCGACCCGTGCCCTTCTGCCGCCAGGGCTTGGCGCCGCCGCCCGATACGCGGGCGCGGTTCTTCTGTGCCTTGGTGCCCGCACGGCCGCCCGCGAGAAACGCGGTAACGACCTGGTGCACCAGGGGTTCATTGAAATCTGCGGCGAATGCGCTGTCGGCCACGTCGACCGAGCCGCTGCCCTGCATCTTCAGCTTCATCGCTCGGCTCCCTTGCCTCGGGCCTTGATCGACGGCTGGACGATGACCCGCCCGCCCTTGTGGCCCGGAACCGCGCCACGCACCAGCAGCATGTTGCGCTCGGCGTCGACGCGCACGACCTCGAGGTTCTGGGCCGTCCGACGGACGTTACCCATGTGGCCGGACATCTTCTTGCCCGGGAACACGCGGCCCGGCGATTGGTTCTGGCCGATCGAGCCGGGCGCACGGTGCGAGACCGAGTTGCCGTGGCTCGCGTCCTGCGAGGCGAAGTTATGCCGCTTGATGGTGCCGGCGTAGCCCTTGCCGATGGACGTGCCGATGACGTCGACCCGCTGGCCGGGCGCGAAGAGATCGACCTTGATCTCGCCGCCGAGCTCGACTTCCGCCGCGTCGCCTTCCTCGAGACGGAACTCGGTGATTAGGTCGCCGGCTTCGACCTTTGCCGCTGCAAAGTGGCCGGCTTGGGGTTTAGACACGCGGGACGGCCTGCGCCCGCCGGCAGTCACCTGCAGCGCGCGATAACCGTCGTTATCCACGGTCTTGATCTGAGTTATACGGTTTGGCTGCGCCTCTATCACGGTAACCGGGATCGATTCCCCGTCTTCCGTGAAGACACGCGTCATGCCGCACTTGCGGCCGATAAGACCCATAGTCATCTCTAAACCTCACACCGACTTCGATTGGCCGGCGCCTACTTACGGTTTCCTGTACGTCTCGATATCACTGCCAGGGCTACGATTGGCCCAGGCTGTCTGCCTGCCTGTCCGGGGCCCGCCTGGGCGGGTCCGGCGCCAGGGCCGCTCAATGCGGTTCCCTTCAGACACGCGAAAGGGCCAGCCATTGCCGGGGCGCTGTACCGCGCTCCGTTGCTCATGGGCTGACCCCAATCCGGAATCATCCGGCTGTCCGGGATTTGCCGAGTACGCCGTTTGCTTACCTGGCGACCTGTCTTTAGGGGCCTCACCCTGGGGTGAAACCGCCGTTTTCCGAACCTGGCCGACTCCCGGCCCGGCCAAGTCCAGTCGAGCCCGCAATTATGCCCGTGGGCCCCACCACTGGCAAGCCCGAAGAGGGGCTATTTTCGCGGTTTTTCGCATCCCGAGGACGACCCCGGGTGGGTTACCGCGGTGCCCGATCCTTTCGGCCTCGACGTCGCCCGTCCGGACGGGCTCCTACGATGCCCTGCCGCCCATTTCGGCGGCAATACTCAGTTCAGCTTGATCTGTACGTCGACCCCTGCCGGCAGCTCCAGTTTCATCAGCGCATCGACCGTCTTGTCGGTCGGGTCGACGATGTCCATCAGCCGCTTGTGGGTCCGGATCTCGTACTGGTCGCGCGCGTCCTTGTTGACGTGCGGCGAGATCAGGATCGTGAACCGCTCCTTTTTCATCGGCAGCGGGATCGGGCCCTTGACCGTCGCGCCGGTGCGCTTGGCGGTTTCGACGATTTCACGAGCCGAATTGTCGATCAGCCGGTGGTCGAAAGCCTTCAGCCGGATGCGTATGTTCTGGTTTGTTGCCACTTTTCTGATTCCTTCGCCCGCGGGCGGTCTCTTGCGATGCCTGGTCGTTCTGTCTGTCCCGTGTCGCCCGTGGGGCGGGCTTCTACGGGGCCTGGTCGTTGCTTTCGGCGCCGTTGTCGCCCGTCGTGACGGGCTTCTGCGACGCCTTGTCGTGTCGTTCGCCCCGCGGTCGCCCGCGGGGTCGGTTCCTACTTCAGCACCTTCGCGACGACGCCGGCACCCACCGTGCGGCCGCCCTCGCGGATCGCGAAGCGCAGGCCTTCTTCCATGGCGATCGGCGCTATCAACTCCACCACCATCTGCACGTTGTCGCCCGGCATCACCATCTCGGTGCCCTCCGGCAACTCCACCGCACCCGTCACGTCCGTCGTCCGGAAGTAAAACTGCGGCCGGTAACCCTTGAAAAACGGCGTATGACGCCCGCCCTCTTCCTTCGTCAGCACGTACACCTCGGCCTCGAACTTCGTGTGCGGCGTGATCGACCCCGGCTTCGCCAGAACCTGCCCACGCTCCACTTCCTCCCGCTTCGTGCCGCGCAGCAGGACGCCCACGTTGTCCCCCGCCTGACCCTGGTCCAGCAGCTTCCGGAACATCTCCACGCCCGTGCACGTCGTCTTCGCCGTGTCACGGATGCCGATAATCTCGATCTCGTCGCCTACCTTCACCACGCCACGCTCGATTCGGCCCGTCACTACCGTGCCACGACCCGATATCGAGAATACGTCTTCCACCGGCATCAGGAAGTCGCCATCGATCGCTCGCTCCGGCTGCGGTATGTACGAGTCCATCGCCTCGATCAGCCTCTCGATCGACGGTACCCCGATATCCGACGTGTCTCCATCGAACGCCTTCAGCGCCGATCCCGTAATGATCGGCGTGTCGTCACCCGGGAAATCGTACGTCGACAGCAGGTCGCGCACCTCCATCTCCACCAGCTCCAACAGCTCCGCGTCGTCAACCATGTCCGCCTTGTTCATGTACACCACGATGTACGGAACGCCTACCTGGCGCGCCAGCAGAATGTGCTCCCGCGTCTGTGGCATCGGACCGTCCGCCGCGCTCACCACCAGGATCGCTCCGTCCATCTGCGCCGCACCCGTGATCATGTTCTTCACGTAGTCCGCGTGCCCCGGACAATCCACGTGCGCGTAGTGACGCTTCTCACTCTCGTACTCCACGTGCGCCGTCGCTATCGTGATCCCGCGAGCCTTCTCTTCCGGCGCATTGTCAATCTGATCGTACGCCTTCACCTCGCCACCGTGCTTCTCCGCCATGACCTTCGTCAACGCCGCCGTCAGCGTCGTCTTGCCATGGTCCACGTGACCTATCGTGCCTACGTTCACATGGGGCTTTGTACGTTCAAATTTTCCTTTGGACAT
>JAOUIH010000186.1 GCA_029884165.1 Gammaproteobacteria bacterium
CTGTGAGCGCATCATCTCGTGATTCTGGTTCAGCTCCGCAACCAGCAGGAGCAGGCCGGCGAGCACGCCGATGTTGGCGCCCAGCGTGAGCCAGCGGTTAAGTTTATCGGTATCCACGTTTCCCCCCTGAACAGAACTCCGGAGCGGGCATTCGAGGAGCCGCGCTTCCGGTCCGATTCCCGGCACCGTCAGAACAAAATGCCAGGCCCGAGCAAAGCCACGAACACCGCGCCAGACACGACGCCCGTGCCGATCCACCCGTAGCTTCGACCTATATCGGGCGCGCTGCCTGTCCCCGGGAAATGACGCAACAGCTCGCTCAGCCAGAGTAGACCGGATGCCCCGCCGAAAGACGCCGCCGCGGCCGATATGGCGATGAGTGCAGGCCCCAGCGGGTTGAACAGCCCGGAAACGCAATAGAGTATGCCGCCCGCGAAGTACGCCGACATCGCGAGCTGCCGGCCGCGCCGCAGGCTTCTTTCGTCGTTGCCGACGAGGGGTCTGAACGCACGGGACGAGATCCGCGCCATCAGGAAATAGAGCAGGAGACCAAAAATGGCGAGAGACGGCCGCCAGATCGCAGGCTGCAGCAGCCCATTCGCAATTACGGCCCAGTCACCGATGTTGCCCGCGCCGGAAAACAGGAAGTAACCGGCACCCATCAGCAGGTTGATCGTGGCGAACAGCCACACAAAGAAATACGTATGCGGATTATTCGCAGCCGATACGGATTTCAACATCAGGATGGCAATGGTGCCGGCGATCAGATTGACGATCGTGCCCGCCGCGGCGACCACCCGACCGGATGAACCGGTCGGGTCCGCAATGTCGCACTCGAAGTGGATGGACGAGAGCGCAATCGGATTGCCGCCGACCGCCACGCATGCACCGCCGTGACCTGCGCCTTCGTGCAGGAAGTTCGTAACGGAAAAGGCCGCCAGGGCGATCGCAATGACCGTTACCAGGTCGAGCCGGGCCGCATCCGCCCGCAGCATCGTGGCTGAATCCGAAATATCCGCTCTCCCGTCCGCGCCGTCCCGGCATTCATCCCGGCGGCGTCGCTCCCCGGCTGCAGTGTATCAGGGAGTCGGTGACAGCAGCGTGCCCACGCCGTCGTACCAGCGGTCCCTGGCGCCGAAAAAAAGCCCGGCACTGGGCCGGGCTTTCGATGCCTGCTTCCCGCTGCGCTCAAAGCGCCTTCAGGACGGCGTCGAGGCTGTCCTTCGCGTCGCCGAACAGCATGCGCGTGTTCTCCTTGTAGAAGAGCGGGTTTTCGACGCCGGCGTAACCGGTCGCCATGCTGCGCTTCAGCACGATCGTCGTCCTGCCCTTCCATACCTCCAGCACCGGCATGCCGGCAATCGGACTGTTCGGCTCCTCCTGCGCGGACGGGTTGACGATGTCGTTCGCGCCGATGACAACCGAGACGTCGATGTCCGGAAAGTCCTCGTTAATCTCGTCCATCTCGAACACGATGTCGTAGGGCACCTTGGCCTCCGCCAGCAGCACGTTCATGTGGCCGGGCATGCGGCCCGCAACCGGGTGGATGCCGAAACGCACGTTGACGCCCTTCTCGCGCAGCGTTTTTGTGATCTCGTAGACCGTGTGCTGCGCCTGCGCGACCGCCATGCCGTAACCGGGAACGATCATCACTTCCTTCGCATTCGCGAGCAGCTCGGCGGTTTCTTCCGCCTGGATCGGCACGATCTCGCCCTCGACCGCGGCACCCGACGCCGTCGTGCCGCCGCCGGTGCCGAAACCGCCCGCGATCACCGCGATGAACTTGCGGTTCATCGCCCGGCACATGATGTAGCTCAGGATCGCGCCGCTCGAGCCGACCAGCGCGCCGGTCACGATCAGCAGGTCGTTGCTCAACATGAAGCCGGTGGCCGATGCGGCCCAGCCCGAGTAGCTGTTCAGCATCGAGACGACGACCGGCATGTCCGCACCGCCGATCGCCATGACCATGTGAATGCCGAACAGCAGCGCGATGACGGTCATGACGACGAGCGGCGTCATGCCGCCGCCGGCCGCCGACTGCAGCACGAACTCCCGGCCGAACCAGATGGCGCCCAGCAGGAGGCCGAGGTTCAGCCAGTGGCGGGCAGGCAGCAGCATCGGCTTGCCGCCGATGCGGCCGGACAGCTTCCCGAAGGCGATGACCGAGCCCGAAAAGGTCACGGCGCCGATCAGCACGCCGAGGTAGGTCTCGATGTCGTGGATGGTCTTCTCGACGCCCACCAGGGCCGTCGAGTGATCCATGAAGTTAGCGAACCCGACCAGCACGGCCGCGAGACCGACCAGGCTGTGCAGGATTGCGACGAGTTCGGGCATCTGCGTCATCTGCACGCGGCGCGCGAGCACGAGGCCGATGCTGCCACCAATCAGCAGGGCTACGAGGAGCACGGTGTAGTTCCGGGAAACTACCCCGAGGATCGTCGCGACGAGCGCGATGCCCATGCCGGTGATGCCGTACCAGTTGCCGCGCCGGGCGGTCTCCTGGTTCGACAGGCCGCCGAGAGCGAGGATGAACAGGATCGTCGCGGCGATGTAGGAAACGGTAACGATACCAGCGCTATTCATGTCGACCTCACTTCCTGAACATGTCGAGCATGCGTCGCGTCACGGCGAAACCGCCGGCGATGTTGATACTCGTTATCAAAACGGTGAACCCGGCGATCCACATGATGAGGCTATTGGCGGAGCTGACCTGCAGCAGCGCGCCGATCACGATGATGCTCGAGATCGCGTTGGTCACGCTCATCAGCGGCGTATGCAGGGCCGGCGTGACGTTCCAGATGACCATGTAGCCGACGAAACAGGCCAGCACGAACACCGTAAAGTGCGCCATGAACGACGGCGGCGCCACGGCACCGAGACCGAAAAGGGCGAGCGCGCCGACCGCCATTGCGACGACGGGCCCTGCTGCGGACTTCTTTTCCTCCGGCTTCGCGACCGGCGCAGCCGCGGGCTTCGCAGCCTTCGGCGCGGCCGACAGCTTCGGAGCCGGCGGCGGCCAGGTGGTCTTGCCGCCGGTGCAGACCGTCGCACCTCGGATGACCTCGTCTTCCATGTTGAGGACCAGCTCGCCGTTTTTCTCCGGCGTCATATCCGTCAACAGGTGGCGAAGGTTCGTGCCGTAGAGCTGGCTCGACTGGGCCGACAGCCGGCTGGGCAGGTCCGTGTAGCCGATCAGCGTGACGCCGTGCTTGACGGCAACACGACCCGGCTCAGTCAGCTCGCAGTTGCCGCCCTGCTCGGCCGCAAGGTCCACGACCACGCTGCCGTCCTTCATCGACTCGACCATCTCGGCCGTGATCAGGCGCGGCGCCGGCTTGCCGGGGATCAGCGCGGTCGTGATGATGATGTCGACGTCCTTCGCCTGCTCGGCGAACAGAGCCATCTCGGCGTCGATGAACTCCTTGCTCATGACCTTGGCGTAGCCGCCTTCGCCGGAGCCGTCTTCGTCCTTGAAGTCGAGCATCAGGAACTCGGCGTCCATGCTCTCGACCTGCTCCTTGACCTCGGGGCGCGTATCGAAGGCGCGCACGATCGCGCCCATGCTCTTCGCGGCGCCGATCGCGGCGAGGCCGGCGACGCCGGCACCGATAACCATCACCTTCGCCGGCGGGATCTTGCCCGCGGCGGTGATCTGGCCGGTGAAAAAGCGGCCGAAGTGCTGCGCGGCCTCGACGACGGCACGGTAGCCCGCGATGTTCGCCATCGAACTCAGCGCATCCATCTTCTGGGCGCGCGAGATACGGGGCACGCTGTCCATTGAGAGTGCCGTGACGCCCTTGTCGGTCAGCGTCTTCAGCAGCCCGGGATTCTGGGCGGGCCAGAGGAAGCAGATCAGCGTCTGGCCGGAGCGCAGCAGGCCGAGCTCGGCGCCCTCGGGTGCGCGGACCTTCATGACGATGTCAGAGGAAGCGTAGATTTCCTTGGCCGACGCGGCGATCTCGCAGCCGACGCTGCGGTAGGCGTCGTCCGAGAAGTTAGCCTCGGCTCCGGCACCGCTCTGCACGACGACGCCGTAGCCCAGTTTCATCAGCTGGGATGCGACCTCGGGCGTCGTAGCGACGCGTCGCTCACCTGCGTAGTTTTCCCCTGGTACACCGATCTTCATGCGCTAGCCTCCGCAAAAACAGGCGCGATTATGGGTGAGCGGGCCCTTTATTAAAAGGGCGGCGCTGTTTCGGTTTTCCACCTGCCGGTACCGGCGGTGCAATATATGGGCCGGCTGCCGGCCGCTCGACATAAAGCCCACCGGCGCGGAATCCCCGCGCTCAGCCTTTGATGCAGACGACGGGCTCGAGCCGCGCGACCCTGGCGGCCAGGCCCGCACGATGGGCGTTGTCGACCACCCTGTTGACGTCCTTGTACGCCGCGGGCGCCTCCTCCGCGACTCCACGCTGCGACGGGCTACGGATGACGATGCCGCGCAGGGCCAGGTCGTCGACGACCTGGCGGCCGCTGAACTGTTTCATGGCCTGGCGCCGGCTCATGGCACGCCCCGCGCCGTGGCAGGCCGAGCTCAACGCGGTCTGCTCGCCGCGCGCTGTTCCGGCCAGCACGTAGGATCCCGTGCCCATCGAGCCGCCGATCAGCACGGGCTGGCCGGCCTCGCGCAGGTCCTCGTCGAGGTCGGCGGCGCCTGGCCCGAAGGCCCGCGTCGCGCCCTTGCGGTGCACGTAAAGCTCGCGTTCGACCCCGTCGATGACGTGCTTCTCCACCTTGCAGATGTTGTGCGAGACGTCATAGAGAGGCTCGAGCCGTGCTCGCGGCAGCAACATCGCAAACACCTGCCGCGTCAGGTGCGTGATGATCTGACGGTTC
>JAOUIH010000187.1 GCA_029884165.1 Gammaproteobacteria bacterium
CGAACGGCGCCGCGATATTGTCGTACCGGAGGATCTCGATATCGCGCGTGCCGACGTTGTGCAGGCCGAACCGCCTGCGCGTGCGCGAACCGACGGTGTAGGGGCCGTAGTCGAGCGCCTGGTCGTTGTCCGGGAGATCCGGGTCCGTGAGCCGCAGGGACAGTATTTCGCCATTCCCTGCCAGCGCGAATTGCACGACAGGCTCGTCCGGGTCGTTCGACGTGATGTTCACCGTGCCGGTGAAGGGCCCGTTATTGTCCGGCGCGAAATTGACATTGAACTGGCACGCGCTTAGCGGCGGCAGGATCGTGAAATCGCAGTTGTTACCCACGATGCTGAAGCGCGTGTTCAACGGATCGAGCAGGTCGATCGAGCCCATGACCAGGTCGGCGCTGCCCAGATTGTTCACGGTTACCGTCACCGACGCGACGTCGTTGACCAGCACCGAGCCGAGGTCGGCCTGCAGGTCATCGCTCGCACCGACGTTGTCGGCGACGGCGATGTCCGGCTGACCGATCGACGGCAGGAACTTGATGATCTTGCGCTCGTTGCCACCTGCGGCCTTGGTGACCTGGATCATCGCGACGATTACGCCGGCATTATTGATCGCACCGTCGCCGATGTACGTGAAGGCGACCGTGTCCGGCGGGGACTGCGTCGTGCCAACGGGATAGGGATCGCCGATCTGCAGCAGCGGCGTCACCTGCTGGCTCGCCGGGTCCCAGGTAAAGAGGCCCTGGCCGGTGACGGTCGAGGCCGTAAAGACGACGGTTCCGGCCTCGTTGATGTCGACGTCCTGGAAGAACCTGAAGAACCCGTCGGCCGAAGTCGCCAGCGTCCGGAACGCACCCCCGGGCGACGAAACAGAGGCCAGGCGCAGCACCTGGTCGATGCTTGACGTCGTCGCGTACACGACGTCGGTCGAATTGGCGGCGAGCTGCAGGTTGATATCGCCGGTTGAGTCGCTGACGACCGGCACCAGGTCCGCATTCGCCTGCAGCGCCTCGAACATCAGCAGGCCGTCGAACGTGGCATTGGTCGTGTCCCGCGCGAACGCGCTCATGAATACCCGGGTACCGGAGTCGCCTTCGGCGACCTTGGGTACGGCATCGAAGCGGTTCAGTGTGCCGAGCCCGACGACGTCGGGCGGGTTGCACCAGTCGAGCGCACGGATGCCCGTGAGCGCCGTCGTATTGCGCGGCTGGCCCAGAACCAGAGCGCCGTTGCCGGCGCCGTTCGACAGGAACAACGACGCGCAGCCGGTCGACGGCACGCCGTCGTCGAGCTGGTTCATCCAGGCGGCGACGTAACCCGACTCGTTGAAATCGGCTCGCTTGATCTGGCTGCCGAGATAAGCCGGAAACTCGAAACTCAGACCGTTCGTTGCGCGAGTTTCCTGTAACAGGATGAGCAAGGGTGCCGTGCCGTCGCCGGCGACGATCTCGGACGGCGTACCGTCGACCTTGTCGTAGGTCTCGAAAACGACCGTCGTGCTGTTGAGGATCACGTCGAACCCGAAATTCACCGCGTCGATGCAACGGAAGCTGCGCTCGGCGACGTCGGGGACCAGCGCCTGGCACTCCGGGTCCGATGGCGGCCGGTTGATGTAGATCGGCACGGCCGGCGAGGACGCCAGGCCGTCGTCAAGGAAGATCGCGCGGGTGGACCGGAAGCCCACGGCTCCCAGTGAGCCCTCGAATGCGACCTTTCCGTCCGCATTGATGCTCGGGCCACCGAAACTGCCGGTGTAATCGGCGGCAATGGCCTGCCCCGGCCCCGCCAGTTCGATGATCGCGTAGTTCTGCTGGGCACAAACGGGGAACGCCCCCGCGAGTACCGCCAGTGCCGCCAGCCGAATCGTCAACCTGCGCATGCTCGCCTCCCCGGTTCGCCGGCGGGGTGCGTGAAGTCGCGGCCCGCCTGGTCGCGGGGTGCGTGGCCCCGCAACGACAGCATCGAACCGGGCCGGCATGGCCGCTATCGGGTTTCGGACAGGCTTTGTCGAGGGTCAGACTGGGTCTGAGGCAGGGTGTCGGCCATCGGCAGGCTGCGCAGCCGTACCCGGTCGTGGTCGCGCGTAATCGCCGGGAGTCACGCCGTAACGTGCCTTGAAGCACTGGCCGAAGTGCGCCTGCGTGGCGAAGCCGCAGTCCTGCGCCACGGTTCCTGCCGGGCGGCCATCGGCCAGCATCCGTGCCGCCTGTTGCAGACGATAGTCGCGCAGGTAATCGGCGGGGCGGACGTCGAGCAGCGCCTGCACCTTGCGCTGCAGCTGCCGATCGCTCATTGCGACCGCCGCCGCCAGCTGCCGGACGCCGAACGCATTGTCGCCAAATCGCTCGGCTACCACGTTAGCGAGTCTTTGTAAGAAGGCCTGGTCCCTCGGACCGAAAGCGGGTGGCACAGACTCCGCACTTCCACCCGGCGCCTGCGACGCGCGCCATTCGGCGGCGGCCTGCCGCCGGAGTATGGCGCGTACATCGATCAGGTTGTGCAGACGCAGTCGGAGTTCCTCGGCGTCGAAGGGCTTGGTCAGGTACTCGTCCGCCTTTTCGGTCAGGCCCCGGTAGAGGCTTTCGCGATCCTCGCGGGCGGTCAAAAGGACGATCGGTATGTGACAGCAACGTTCATCCTGGCGCAGCTTGCGCGTCAGCTCGAAGCCGTCGATGCCGGGCATCATCACGTCGGACAGAACGAGGTCGGGCACTTCCTCGATTGCGCAGGCGAGCGCGCTCGCGCCGTCGGGCATGAGTATGCACTCGAAGTCGTCGGCCAGGCATTGCCCGATGAACGCGCGCAGATCGGCATCATCCTCGACGACGAGTACTCGCGGACGTTCCGGCCCGGCCACCGCGTCGGACCGGGCTGTCATATCCGGGCACGTATCCGCTATCCAGCCGGCATCGACCTGGGGCGGTCGCGACAGGCGATACGCGACGGTCGGCAAAGATGTCGTGACGGGCAGCCGAAGCGTGAATTCCGCGCCCCCGATTTCGGCCCGCCCCACGTGAATCGTTCCGTCGATGCTGGCCACGGTTTCCCGCACGACGGCGAGACCGATCCCCGTACCCGGCAGGTCGGAATCGGCCCGCTCGAAGGGATCGAAGATGCGGTCCTCCATGCCGGCGGGTACTCCGGGACCCGAATCGCTGACCCGGATCCACGCCTGTTCCCCCTCCAGGCCGAGGGCGACCTCGATTCTGCCCCCTGCCGGTGTGAACTTCAGCGCATTGGCGACCAGGTTCGTCACCGCGGATTCGAGCAGTTCGGCGTTCGCGCTGACTGACGGACGCGCCTCGACGCGCAATTCCAGCGCAATGTCTTTCTGCTCGGCGAGACTGCGGAACGCCCCGACGATCGTGGCCAGCAGCTGGTCGAGAGGTACGGTGTCGCGCCGCGCCGGACGTTCGCCGGACAAGCGGGCCAGGTCGAGCAACTGCTCGACGAGGCGGAGCAATCTACGGGCATTCCGGCTGACGAGATCAAGGGAGTCCGCATCCGTGCCCCCCACCCGCTTCCGCATGGCCTCGACCGGTCCCAGGATAAGGGTCAGCGGTGTCCGGAATTCGTGCGAGACGCGCGCAAACAGTCGATCCTTGGTCTCGAGCAGATGCTGCAGGTTCTCCGCCTGTTTCTCGATCGTCTGCTTTTGCTCCGCGATACGCCGCGTACCCTCGCGAACCTTTTCGGCGAGCAGCGCTGCACGGCGCCGAAGAAATAACGTACGCCACTGGATCAGCAAGAACACGCACGCCAATACCGCCACGGCATAGGTGGCGTAGGCAGGCCCCGTCAGCCACCAGGGCGTTCCAATACTGAACGCGAAAACGGCATCCGAACGGCTCCACAGCCCGTCCTTGTTTGCGGCACGCACTCGGAAGCTGTACTGCCCCGGCGCGAGATTGGCGTAGCCGGCGACGCGGCGGGAGGCGTCGGCTGTCAGCCAGTCTTCCTGCAGACCCTCCAGGCGGTAGGCGTACCGGATGCGCTCCGGGCTGGTGAAATGCAGACCGGCAAAATCGAAGCTGAGTCGATTTTCGTCGTATGCGAATCGCATGACCGGCGCCGGATCGGCATCCGCGTACGCGGCCAGATCCAGAACGCGGTCCTGCGCCGCAATGCGCGTGATCGCAACCTGCGGCGGGAACGGGTTCGGCCGGATGTCTTGCGGATAAAACGCATTGAATCCCTGCGTCCCACCGAACAGCATGCGTCCGTCCCGGGTCTTGAGCGCCGCGCCGCCGTTGAATTCGAAGCCTTGCAGGCCGTCAGCCGGCCCGAACTGCCGCGCCGTGCGCGTGCGCGGATCGATGTGGGCGAGACCGCGGTTGCTACTGACCCACAACGTGTCCCGGTCGGGGAGGATGGCGTATATGGTCCCCGGCGGAAGTCCGCTATCGGGCCCGAATACATCCACATCCCCGGACACCGGATCTAACCGGGCGAGCCCATTGAGCGTCCCGACCCAGATCGCACCGTCACCGTCTTCGGCCAGCGCCCGGACCGTGTCGTGTGGCAGGGATCGACTGTCTGTCCCCTTGCCGAAATGCACGTAGTTTCCGGATGCCGGATCGAGGCGGCTCACGCCGTTGTCCCATGTACCGACCCACAGCCGCTGCTCCCTGTCGACGAGCAACGAACTGATCCTGGCCACGGCCGCGGTAGCATCCGGGCTGGAAACGCGCACCGGTTCGAATCGTTCCGATCCCGGCCCGACGCGGTAGAGCCCGAATGACATCGTGCCGAACCACAATGTCCCGTCACCCGACTCGGCGATAGTCAGAACAACCCGGCCTGCCGAATTGACAGGATCAGCTTCCGACGGAAA
>JAOUIH010000188.1 GCA_029884165.1 Gammaproteobacteria bacterium
GCCGCCGCCGGCGCGATGCGCGGGCAGTACTGGATCGCGCTGCCGCCGGTGCCGATCGATGCGATACGTTTGCCGGTCAGGTCGTAGCCGTGATCCCACTGCGCCGAATGGAACACCTTGCCGGCGAAGCGCTCCAGCCCTGGCAGCCGCGGCAGGTTCGGCACGTGCAGCGGACCGGTCGCGAGCACGACGTGACGAGCGCGTAGCTCGAGGCCCGACGCGAGGATCACGCGCCAGCGAGCCGTGTCCGGGTCGAAGTGGAGCCCGGTCACGTGCTGGTTGAACCGGACGTACGGACGCACACCGAAGCGCTCCGTGGTGTCCAGGATGTACTGCTGGATTTCCCGCCAGCCCGCGTAGCGCTGGCTCCAGTCGGATTTGCCCGCGAACGAGTAGGAATAAAGGTGCGACTGCACGTCGCATTCGGCGCCGGGATAGGAATTGTCGCGCCACGTGCCGCCGACCTCCGCGGCCTTTTCGAGGATGGCAAAGCGGCGTTCGCCCTGTGCCAGCAGCCGGATGGCCATGCACAGGCCGCCGAAACCGGCGCCGACGATTGCGACCTCCAGTTCTTCCGGCGCAGCTGCTCGGTGGGCGGGGGACTGCGGCAGTGCGTTCATGGCGCCGCGCACTGTGCTTTGTTTCGATTCGCACAGCAACTGGAAAAGCCGCAGACCTCGCTGGATTGCAGACGGCCGGGTGTCCGGTTGACAGTGCCGCTCCCCTCCCGTATTTACTTTCTGGACCACTTCCAGACCAGACCAACCAGGAGTACGTCGCATCATGAGTTTCCGCACCCTCGGCACGCTCGGCCTGGCCGCCGGCCTCTCGCTGATCCCGGTCGCCGCGTTCGCGCAGGAACCCGCCACCGCAGCGCCGGCCGCCACGGAGGCCACTGCAGCTCCAGCCACCCCAGCGGCCCCGCTCAAGCTCTCGAACAAGTGGCGCATCGAAGTCAGCGAGGGGGCGAACAACACCGGCACGCTGCTGTTCCGGGTCACGCCGGACAAGGGCACCTCGATCGACATCGTCGTCGATATCAAGAAGGGCCGCAGCGAGAACGGCGTGGCCACCGACATCAAGGACACGTTCAAGAAGGCGCTCGATCCGAAGGTCTATCACGTCGAGAAGGACGACGGCGAAGACGTGCTGGTGAAGAAGCGCAAGGGCCCGAACTTCGAAGTGAAGTTCGTCGAGTCGACGCTCAAGGGCACCCGCATCAACATCGACAAGGAATGATTCGCCAGCAGCCCGGCGCGCGGGCGCGCGGGCGCTCAGCCTGACGTGATGCTCAGCACCGTCACGAAGTGGCAGGCGACACCCGCGAACACGAAGACATGCCAGATCGCGTGCGTGTAGGGACGACTCTTCCAGAGGTAGAACGCGACACCGCCGGTGTAACAGAGACCGCCGGCCGCGAGCCAGCCGAGCTCGAACGGCGATAACTGCTGCATCAGCGGCTTCACGGCCACGACCGCCAGCCAGCCCATGAGGACATACAGCGCGACCGACGTGCGATGGAAGCGGAAGCCGAGGGACGTCGTCTTGAAGATGATGCCGAGCAGGGCGAGCGTCCAGATGACGGCCGCGAGTGACCATCCCCAGCTGCCGCGCAGCACGCCGAGCGTGAACGGCGTGTAGGTCCCGGCGATCAGCAGGTAGATGGCGGCGTGATCGACCCGCCGCAGCCGCAGCCGCGTCACCGGGTTCTTCGCCGCATGGTAGAGCGCCGAGGTGGAGAACATCAGCAGCGCGCTCAGGCCGAAAACCAGGCCGCCTGCGAGCAACCACGGGTCTCCCGTACCGCGCGCCGCCAGCACCAGCACCGGGAGGGCGGCCAGGCTCGCGACGATGCCGACGACGTGCACCGCGCAGTTCAGCCATTCTTCCCTGGCCGAATACGTGCTGGAGGTCATGCCCTCGACTCCTGGCAGGAAACCTTCGAGGGCCATTCTCTCATTCTTCGTATCCCCGGCGCTGTACTAAGATGTGCGCTCCACTGGCTCTTCCACGGCCGCCATGACCTCCGTCCTGATCCTGTACATGAGCCGCGGCGGACACACGGCCCGCATCGCGCGCAGGCTGTGCGAACACATCGACGACGCCGGCGGCCGCGCCGAAATGATGGACCTGGTCGAGGCCGAGCACGAAGGCGTGGACTGGAGCCGCTACGACGTCGTTGCACTCGGTGCGCCCGTGCTCTACGGCAAGTACGACAAGAGCGTGATCGAGTTCGTGACCCGGCACCGCACCCAGCTCGAGGCGAAGCCCAACAGCTTCTTCAACGTCTCCGTCGTGGCGCGTGTGCCGGAGAAGTCGACCGTCGCGGGCAACCGTTACATGCAGAAGTTCCTGCAGCTCTCACCCTGGCGACCGCGCGACCTGAAAGTCATCGCCGGCAAGGTCGACTACCCCGCATGGCCGTGGCTGGACCGGTTCATGATCCGCCTCATCATGCGGATGACGAACGGCCCGACGGACACCACCGCGGTCATCGACTACACCAATTGGGACGATGTGCGTGCCTATGGCACGCACCTGCTGACGCTGCGCTGACGATTCGAATCACACGGGAAGAATGCCATGCAGATCACGGAAATCCTGAATCAGCTGGGCGGACTGCGGTCCGTCGCGAAGGAACTGGGTGTCGACGAAGCGCAGGTCACCGCCGGTGCCGCTGCGCTCATGCCTGCCCTGCTGGGCGGGTTCAAGAAACAGGCGCAGGCGCAGCCGTCCGGGCTCGACGGCCTCGTCGGCATGCTAGGCAATCTCGGCGGCGGCGGACTGCTGGATGACGTGCTGAGCCCGCAACCGACGAACGTCGGTCGCGGCAATGACGTCCTCGGACAGATCTTCGGTTCACCTGAAGTGAGCCGGACCGTGGCGCGCAACGCCGCTGCGACGTCGGGCATCGATCCTGCCCTGCTCAAGAAGATGCTGCCGATGCTCGCCATGCTCGTCGCCGGCTTCATGGCGAAGCAGAGCATGGGGCAGCCTGCTGCTCCGGCCAGTGGCGCTGCCGGTGGCCTGGGCGGCTTGCTCGGCGGCCTGCTGGGACAGGGCGGCGCCTCAAAGGCGCCTGGCCTGGCCGGCATGCTCGACCTGAACGGCGACGGCAATCCGCTCGACGACATCCTGGGGCTGGCGAGCAAATTCCTGCGCTGAACGGCCAACTGGACCTGCGCCCCTGGTCCGAGCACTGGTCGCGAAAAGCCGGCTCAGGCCTGCCGCACCTTCCGCGCCTTGCTTGGCTTCGCCGCCTTCCCCTCCTTCCTGCCCTTCCCAGCCTTCCGCACCTTCCCCGCCTTCCTCACCTTCTTCTGGCCGCCACGGGCTAGGAACACCTGCTCCAGTTCGTCGATCGCCTCGCCCGTGTAGACGGCGAGGCGTTGCAGGTGGGGCACCTTGTCGGCGCACCCGGTGAAGCCGAAATACAGTCCGCCCGCGTAGCTCAGCACCGTGATGTTGAGCGCCTGGCCGTGGAAGAGCGCCGAAATCGGGTAATACGCCTCCATCTCCGAGCCCAGGAAGTACAGCTTGCTGCGTGGACCTGGCACGTTCGAGATGATGACGTTGTAGGTCGGTGGCACGCGCGAACCAATGCCCGGCAGGCGCGTCAGGATCTGCGGCGAGCTGATCAGCACCGTGAAATCCATGAGCGCCTTGGTGCTCATCTGCTTCAGGAAGTCGCGTCCGGCGGCGCTGCTGCGACGGATGACGTCGAACCGTTCGCGCACGTCCTCGATGTCGGTCCCGAGGCGCACGTTGGCGAAGCTGATCGCATTGCCGCCGGCCTGGCTCGAATCGCGCGGCAACGCGACGGGGATCGACGTCACCAGTGACTTGCGCGGCAACTCGCCGAGCTCGAGCAGGAAGCGCCGCATCGCTCCGCTGCTGGCTGCGAGCACCACGTCGTTGATGCTGCCGCCCGCCGCCTCGCCGATCGCCTTCAGTCGCTCCAGGCTGCTCGCCTGTGTGGCGACACGGCGTTGCGGGGTGACGTTGACGTTGAAGATCGTGCGCGGCGCCTCCGCCAGCGACGTGAAATCGGGACTCGGCTTGACGCCGAACAGGGCCTTGGCGGTGCCCGCGAGGCCCTGCACGAGGCTCGGCAATTCCTTCGCCTGGCTTGCGAAGGCCGCCTGCAGCAGGCTGAAGGCGCCGAACCTTCCTGCAATGGTCGGCGTGCGCACCTTGCGCGGCCGGTCGGCCGCCCAGATCGGCGGTGTCTCGCTGGCATGCGGATCGGTCGAGAAGTTGAGCAGGCCGACGCCCGAAACGCCGTCCGCCAGCGAATGGTGGAGCTTGCAGTACAGGGCGAAGCGCCCGCCCTGCAGGCCTTCGATCAGGTGGATTTCCCACAGCGGGCGATCGAGGTCCATGGGGTTCGAATGCAGGCGCGAAACGAGGATGCCCAGCTCGCGCTCGCCGCCGGGATACGGCAGCGCCGAATGCCGCAAGTGGTAATCGAGGTCGATCTTCTCGGCGACCTCGAACGTCGGCCGCAACCGGCCCGACCCGACCCCCCGCAGCCGGTAATTGAACGGCGCAGCCGTGACCGGAAAGCTGCGCAGGTATTCGTAGACGATTCGCGGGTAGTCGCGCGGCGCGCCGGCCGGCAGCACGAAGGTCTGCAGACCCGCGACGTGCATCGGTGTCTGGCGCGTTTCCATGAGCACGAAGCTCAGGTCGAGCAGGTTGAGCGGCTTGCTGTCGGCCATGGGATCCTCCTTTCCCCGGCAATATAGGCGACTGCCGTACACCGGGCCAGAGAATGACGCC
>JAOUIH010000189.1 GCA_029884165.1 Gammaproteobacteria bacterium
GGCCAGGCATACCACGAAGCAGGCGCCGCCGGCTTCGACGGCCTGGTGCGTATCGCGCCGGACGGGCGTCTGCACATCCATACGGGCATTGGCAACCTGGGTACATATTCATACGCCGCAACGTCGCGCGTCGTGGCCGAGGTGCTGCAGTGCGACTGGGAGCGCTGCGTCATAGAGCGCGGCGACTCGCGCAAGCACCTGCCCTGGAATTTCGGGCAATTCGGCAGCAATACCTCGTTCACGATGTCGCGCAGCAATCACGCGGCGGCGGTGGATGCACGCAACAAGCTGCTCGAGATCGCAGCAGACATGCTGGGTGGTAGTCCCGAGGACTTCGAGCTGGGCGACGAAACGGTGTTCGCGAAGGCCGAGCCCAGGCGCAACGTCAGTTTTGCGGCCGCGGCCCGCCGCGCGGTCGAACTCGGCGGGCGCTACGACGGGCACGAACTGCCCGAGGACCTGAACCCGATCACGCGGGCCTCGGCCGTGGCGCTGGCGGGCACGGGACTCGTCGGCGTGGCAAAGGACAATTATCCGATCAGCGCCACGCCGGTAGCCCTGGCGGCGGGTTTCATCATGATCGAGCTCGATCTCGAGACCGGTGTCTACGAGATTCTGGAGTACAACGGGGCCATCGACTGCGGCACCGTGATTCATCCACTGAGCCTCGCGAACCAGGTCAAGGGAGGCGCTGTGATGGGAATCGGCCTCGGCGGCCTCGAGCGGCTCGTCTACGACCCCCAGAACGGCCTGCCGGCGAATGTCGGCTTGTACCAGTCGAAGCCGCCTTCCTATCTCGACGTGCCATCGCATATGGGCTGGGATGCTGTCGGTATCGCCGACCCGCAGAACCCGGTGGGCGTCCGCGGCATGGGCGAGCCCGTCATGGGCTGTGCCGCCTCGGCCCTGATCTGCGCCATCTCGGATGCGCTCGGCGGACACTACTTCAACAGGACGCCGATCACGTGTGAGATGATCGTCAACGCCGCGTCCGGCCGGCCGCAGCCCCATCGGCCGCTGCAGGTCTTCACTTTCTGAGGAGAGCCGCCGTGCTGAAAGACATGATGACGCGCTTCGAGCTCTACCGGCCCACGGCCCTCGCAGACGCGTACGAGCTCATCGATCAGTTCGGGGCGGGCGCATGGCTGATGGCAGGCGGCCAGGACAGCCTCGACTGGTTCAAGGATCGCGCCAAACAGCCGCGCGCCGTGATCGAACTGTCGCAGATCGAAGGCATGACCGGCGTTCGGGAAACGGCAGACGGCGTGGAAATCGGCGCGCTCACTACCCTCGCCGAGATCGAGGAAAACGCGCTGGTTCGAGAACGCTACGGCCTGCTGGTGAGCGCGGCGTCGCACGTCGCCAGCCCACAGATTCGCAACGTCGGCACGATCGGCGGCAACCTGTGCCAGGACACCCGCTGCTGGTACTACCGCGCCGGTCTCAGCTGCTACCGGGCCGGGGGGAACATCTGCTACGCCGATTCGCCGGAAGGCATGAACCGGGAACATTGCCTCTTCGGCGCGAGCCGCTGCGTCGCGGTGTCGCCGTCCGATACCGCACCGGCACTCGTGGCGCTCGATGCAAGCATGGTCGTCAGCAGCCGCAAGGGTGAACGGGTAGTGCGGGCGGAGCGCTTTTTCGTAGGGCCTGATGTCGACATACAGCGCATGACGGCGCTGCAGCCGGGCGAAATCCTTACGGCGATCCGGATACCTTCCGCTTTCTCGTCTGCGAATTTCTATTTCGAGAAGGTAGCGGAGCGCAAGACCTGGGATTTTGCGCTGGTCAGCGTCGCGGCAGCCCTGCGCATCGAGAGTGGCACGATCCGGGACGCACGCATCGTCTGCGGCGGCGTCGAGTGCAGGCCGCGGCGCATGAGAGATGCAGAAGACGCGATTCGCGGCCGGGAGCAGAATGCGGAGACCGCCGGCGCGGCAGCGCGCAGGAGCGCAGGGGGTGCACGCCCGCTCAGGTACAACGAGTACAAGATCCCGCTCGTCGAGAACCTGGTGACGCGGGCCGTGCGTGACGCCTGAGCCGCGTCGCCGCCAAAACCGTGAAGGCCTGGCGCCCGGCACAGCGCCTAGCTGCGCCGGGGCGATCGGCGTACGCGCGTGCCACAGGCAAAGCCGCAGGAAGCCATGAGCCAGCCAGCAGAAACGACCACCAGCGCAGAGCTTCTGCGACACGTCATCGACGAGAGCGAGGTTCGCGGCCGGCAGCTCGTGATCATCGGCCTCTGCCTGTTTTTCAACATGCTGGACGGCTTCGACATCACAGCGATGGCCGTCGTAGCCGGGGCGCTGTCCGGGGACCTCTTGCTCGGGCCGGAGCAGCTGGGCTGGATATTCAGCAGCGCGCTGGCAGGGATGATGCTGGGCGCCATGCTGCTGGCGCCGGTGTCCGATATCGTCGGCCGGCGCAGCCTCGTAATCGCGAGCCTGGTGCTGGTCGGGGTGTCCATACTCCTGACGGCGGAGGCCGGCAGCTTCGAGGAGCTCGTGGCGCTGCGTTTCGCCAGCGGCCTGGGGGCGGGTGCCCTGCTGGCCAGCCAGGCGGCCCTCGCGGCCGAATATAGTCCCGACCGGTATCGTGCCGCGGCGGTCGCGATCGTAACCTCGGGCTATCCGCTCGGTGCGATGATGACCTCGGTCGTGGCGGCGTGGATCATGCCCGGCTACGGCTGGCGCGGCATGTTCTGGTTCGGCGGCATGCTCACCGTGGCGATGGTCGTCGTGGCCTGGCTGTACATTCCCGAGTCGCTCAAATACCTGCTGCAGCGCAGGCCCGAGGGTGCCGTCGAGCGCGCGAACCGGGTCCTGGCTAGCCTGGGCGCCCCTTTGATCGACAGTCTGCCGGCGCCACAGGAATCTGCTGCCCACGCGAGCCCGGGCTTCCTGCCGGGCATGCTGATGCTGATCCGCAGCAGGCACCGGCGTGCAACCCTAACGCTGTGGGCCGCGTTCTTCCTGCTCTTCAGCACGCTGTACTTCCTGATGAGCTGGATCCCGAAGCTGATGGAGGATGCCGGTTACGACAGCGCGGTCGGCCGCCAGGCGTTCTTCCTGTTCAACCTCGGCGGCGTGCTCGGAATATACCTGTTGTCCTGGTTGTCGACGCGCTGGAAATTATCGACCGTCGTGCTCGTACTGTCCGTCCTGGCCGCGGCTGGCATGGCCGTGTTTGCTGCGACGCCGGGCGAGCTGGATCTGATGCTCGGGCTGATATTGGCGATCGGCATCACGCAGCAGGGCGCGTTTACCGGGCTCTACAGTGCCGCGGCCAAGGTCTACCCGACGGAGATCCGCAGCACCGGTATCGGCTGGGGAATCGGGCTGGGTCGGCTGGGCGCCGTGGCGGGACCGGCGGTTGCAGGCTACCTGATTGCTGCCGGCCTCGGGATGTCCGCCAATTTCTATTTTTTCGCGCTGCCGATGGCCATCGGCGGCCTGATCGCCTACCGCCTGCACCTGCGTTAGCAACGCGTTCCGCAATATTTTGTTGCGCGATGCGATATACTGCGGCGCTCCTGATCCCGGCAATATAGGCGTACCCGCGCGTGAGTGGCAAGAAATCCGCTTCGAAGCCCAAGTCCTCCACCGTCCACAGTGTCGTCGTTGCAGTAAAACTGCTCGAATACCTGGCTGAGACCGGGCGACCGCAGCGCGTGACCGACATTGCGGCGCATTTGCGCATGACCAAGGCGCGTGTGTCACGCCACCTGAGCACGCTGTCCGACCTGCGTATGGTCGTGAAGACGCCGGACAACAGCGGTTATCGGCTCGGGTCGATGCTGTTCAAACTGTCCAACGCCGCGCTCGACCAGTACGAGATCACGAACATTGCTTACCGCTACATGGTGCTGCTGAAGAACCAGGTGGCGGAGACCCTGCTGCTCGCCATCCCGGCCGGCGGCGATGCCCTGATTGTCTCATCGGTCAGCAGCGGTAAGCCATTTGCGCCGCAGATACCCCGCGGTACCCGGTGGGCGGTGCCAACCTCACCGACCGCGAGACTGATGCTTGCGTTTTCGGACGAGCCGTTGCGCGAGCGCATACTGTCGCGCCGGACCGAGCGCGACGCCGAACCGGATAACGAGTTCGAGCCGAACCGGCTGCGGCGGCGAATGGCGCGGATCCGGTCACAGTTCCATGAGTACGACGAGAATCCATACGACACTGGTTTCTCGGGCCTCGCCGTGCCGATATTCAATCACCTGGAGCGGCTCGAGGCCGCGCTCACGGTAGTCATGCCCGTGCGGCCAAACGATTCGGGGCAGGAAGCACGATTTGCGAAGCCGCTGAAGGAAACCGCGGTCGAAATATCGCGCGTACTCGGGTCGACCGACATGTCGGACAAGATGGCCGCCTCGATCTGAGGCGGCGGCGTACCGGACCGCCGGAGCAGAGACCGTTGACGTCATCGAGCCTGACCGGGGGTGCAGCTGTCGTCGAATCCCTGATCAACAACCGCATCGACACGGTATTTGCGTTACCCGGCGCCCAGCTCGATCCTGTATTTGCGGCCCTGCACGACAGGCAGGATCGCATTCGCACCATTCACTGTCGCCACGAGCAAGGCGCCGGATACATGGCCTGGGGCTATGCGGAGGCCGGTGGCCGGATCGGCGTACTGCTGGTAGTGCCCGGGCCCGGCCTGCTCAACGCGGCGTCCGCGATAGCGACCGGTTACGCATGCAATGCGCCCATGCTCTGCCTCGCGGGACAGGGCCGCTCCGCGCTGATCGGCAGGGGT
>JAOUIH010000066.1 GCA_029884165.1 Gammaproteobacteria bacterium
CGTCAGGTTGAAGTTCTCGGTGACGTCCCAGACCAGACCGGCCGAGAAGTTCTCCGACTCTTCAGGCGTCAGCTCCGCACCGCCCAGGGCCTGCGCGATCGGGTTCGTCGGCGGGATCTGGCCGGACTGCTGCAGCTCGCCGTTGATCGTCGTCGTCGACACCTTCGTCACGTTTTCCTGGCCCGGCGTCGGCGCACGGAAGCCCGTGTTGTACGACCCGCGGATCGCGAAGTTGTCGGTGAACTCGAAGCGGCCCGCAATCTTGTAGTTCGTCGTATCGCCGAAGGACTCGAAGTCCTCGTAGCGAATGGCGGCGCTCAGGGTCAGCCGCTCGGTGACGTCGGCCTCGAAGTCGGTGTAGAACGCGATGTTCGAACGTCCCCACAGGCCGGCCTGCGGCGGGTTGAAGCCCGCGAAGCCGTGCGCGC
Source organism: Gammaproteobacteria bacterium (assembly GCA_029884165.1). Lineage (GTDB taxonomy): Bacteria > Pseudomonadota > Gammaproteobacteria > Steroidobacterales > Woeseiaceae > JAOUIH01. The sequence continues at coordinate 429 of JAOUIH010000066.1, forward strand.
CGATCGACAGGTTCGGCAGCGGGTAGAGCGGCGCGCCGTTGGCATTCAGCTCGCAGTTGCCGTCCGGTGCCTCACCACCCAGCACCGTGTCATAGCAGCTGGTGCCGTCGCTGTTCTGGAACGCGAACCGGCCACCCTCCCAGGATGCCTCTTCACCCAGGATCGTCTCGAACACCTCGTCGCGATACTCGGCGCCGAACGCGAAGTTCAGGTCGGAGGCGAACGCGTCGACCTTGATCGGGTAGACGAAGTCGACGTTGATGTTGTTCTCCGACTGGACGTAGGAGCCGAGGTCGAACGTGCTCTGCAACTCGCCGTTGACGAAGCCGTCCGGGCCGTTCGACGGGTTCCAGGTGTTGGCCAGGAAGAACGACGCCTTGTTACGACCGTAGCTCATGCTGAAGTCGTACAGCAGGCCGCTGTTCATCTCGCCGCGGATACCGCCGACGATGCTCGCGTCCTTCAGGAAGCCGCCGAACTGCGGCGTGTAGCCGCCCGGATACACGGTGTTGACGAGCCAACAGTGCTCCGGCAAGCCCTGGCGGGCGGTGTAGTCGTTCGCGACGGCCGTCGGGTTGCTCAGGCTCGGCACCGGCATTGCGGGGCAATCAGAAACGAAACCTGATTGGCCTGCTACCGAATTCGTGTCGGCGATCGCGCGCAGGCTGCCGTCGGTGAATACGCCGCCGCGGTTGTTCGGGTTGCGGTAGAAGAAGCCGCCTTCCGTCTCGCGCCGGCCGAAGTTACCGAAAGCGTACAGCTCCTGGTTCGGCGTCAGCTGGATGCCCATGTTCGCGAAGATGTTCCAGTTGTCGCGATACTCGGGGCCGCCCCAGATCTGCGCGTACGGCTGCCGTACGTTCGACTGCTGGTCAGGCGCGCCGTTGTCGATCAGCGCCTGCGCGTCGGTGCGCTGCACCGAGCGGCTGGTCGGGTCCTGTTCCATCCAGCTACCGGTAACGTTCAGGAAGCCATCCGGGCCGAGCGGCAGGCCGATGTTGCCCATCAGCTGGAACAGCTGGCCGTCGCCTTCCATGAATTCACCCGTACGGGCTTCGATCGTCGCGCCCTGGGCGTCGTCACGCAGTACGAAGTTCATAACGCCGGCGATGGCGTCGGAACCGTACTGGGCCGATGCGCCGTCGCGCAGCACTTCGAGCTGCTTGATGGCAAGCGCAGGAATAGCGGAAATGTCAGCGCCCTGTGAACCTTCCGTCTGGTCACCACCGAGCTCGGCGATAACGCCCGAACGGTGACGGCGCTTGCCGTTGACCAGGATGAGCACGTTGTCCGGCGGAAGACCGCGCATCGTCGCCGGGCGTACCAGCGTCGCGGCGTCGGAAATCGACTGGCGCTCGAGGTTGTAGGACGGAATCGCTGTCTTCAACATGTCGTTCAGGTCAGCGGTACCCATGTTCTCGAACTCCTGGCCGCTGATCACGTCGATCGGCACCGCGGAGTCGGACGCGCTGCGCTCGGCGCGGCGCGTGCCCGTCGTGATGATCTCTTCGATCTGCTCCTCACCGGTGGCCTGCTGGGCCTGGGCAACCGGAGACAATCCGGGCGCGACCAGTGCCAGGGCAGTAGCCGGCAGGATCAAGCGAAGAGACTTGGTTAGTGTTCGCATCTGCGTTCCCCCAAGTTGAGAGTTGGTCTACGGAATCATCCGTGTACGCCGCACCGGCCCACGGTGCGGCGTACGCGAAGGTCCCGAGTGAAACACCCCGGCGCGCGAATTGGAAGTACCCGCCGTGAGTATTTTTGGTTTCAGACGCAATTTCGTGTTGGAAATCTGCAACAGGCGCCATTGGCCGGGTGAAGCGCAGAATTCGGGCATTCGCCCGGCACTTGCCGAAACCCTTTAGTTACAGCGTCGCGCAGCAGCAACAGCGCTGGGTTGCGCCGCCCCCGAACCCTCGCCGGCCGTCGGGACCGCGGTCCGGTGCGCCGCCCGGATGCCCGTCACGAGTGTTTCGTGACGTGAAACACCGCGGCGTTTTGCCTGTGTCGCCGCGCAAAATTGCGCAAGCGCCTGGCGCTCAGCCGGCCGCTTCGCTCCGGAATTTCGAGATCGCCGCCGCCGCCTCCAGGATGACCATGACGCTGGTCACCAGCACGACGACGTCGATGGCGACGAGCAGCCAGTTGCCGGCCTGGTAGAACTCGATCAGCTTCAGCACGGCGGCCCAGGACGACGTGATCATCACGAAGACCATCGGGATCAGCGTGTAGCGCGCCGGGCGCCCCATCTTGATCAGCATCACCGAGACGATCAGCAGCGTCAGTCCCGCGAGGATCTGGTTCGTCGAACCGAACAGCGGCCAGATGGTGAGCCCCCCGGAGCCCGATGCCCCGCCGGCGCCGAAAGCGAGCAGCAGGCAGCAGGCCACGGCGAACAGCGTTGCAGATATGCCGTTCTTCAGGAATTCGAGCCCGTAGATTTCGCCCCATTCCTGGATGATGTAGCGCTGCAGGCGAACGCCGGAGTCCATCGTGGTACCGGCGAACAGCACGACCATGGTCGCGAGGATCGTCGTCGAGATATTGATCGGCACGCCCCAGCCGTTGTAGATCATCTGGGCGCCGCCCTGGATGAAAGTGCCGGCACCGGCCGTACCGTACTTGTCGTAGATCTCGTGCCATATCTCCGGCGTCGCCGCCAGCGCCACGCTGCTCACCGCTACCAGCGTGATCAGCGCGAGCGCGCCTTCACCGACGGCGCCGAGGTAGCCGACGAAGCGGGCATCGGTCTCCTTGTCCAGCTGCTTCGAGCTGGTCCCCGACGACACGATGCCGTGGAATCCGGACACCGCACCGCAGGCGATCGTCACGAACAGCAGCGGGACAAGCGACGGCGCATCCTCGGGCACGCGATGATTGAAGGCGGGAGCGGAGATATCCGGCGTCGACAGCAGAACGGCGCCGTACAGCAGGATCAGGCCGACGAAGAGCTGCATGCCGTTGATGAAGTCCCGCGGCTGCAACAGCACCCATACCGGCAGCATGGACGCGATCGCCGCGTAGATGAACAGGATGATGATCCAGTTTGCATTGGGGTTCAGCCCGAACAGGCTCTCGGGCAGCGTGAGCGGCAATTCGCTGCCCACAATGATCGAGGCGTAGAGCACGATCACGCCAACCAGGGACAGCGCGGTCAGGTTCCATTTGCGATGTATCAGCTGGCCGATGACCAGGGCGACGGCAATGGCCGCCCAGGCGGGAAATACCGAGTTCGGCGTGCCGACGAACGCGCTCGCGATCACGACGCCGAACACGGCATTGACCATCAGGAGCAGCAGGAAGACGACGACCATGAACAACGAACGGGTCCTGGCGCCGATCACCTTCTCGGACAGCGCGCCCATGGAGCGGCCCTTGTGCCTGGCGCTCGCCCAGAGCGCGCCGAAGTCGTGCACGCCGGCGAAGAAGATCGTACCGAGCATCACCCAGAGGACGGCCGGCACCCAGCCCCAGTAGACGGCGATCGCCGGCCCGACGATAGGCGCGGCACCGGCCACGGACGTGAAATGGTGACCCCACAGCACGTACTTGTTGGTCGGATGGAAATCCTTGCCGTCGTTGAATTCGTGGGCGGGCGTGACGAAATTCGGATCGAGCTGGTAGATTTTCTCAGCGATGAATTTTGAATACACGAACCAGCCGAATGCCATTCCGGCAACACCCAGAACGACAATAAGTACCGATTGCATGCGACCCCCCACAGGCGCGAAACGAGCGGCAGAGCTTAGCGCGGGGCGCAGGATTGTCAAAGTCAGCTGCGATCCTGCTCTCCGGCAGGCCCGCCGCGCCCGATGAAGCGCGCGTAAGCATTGTAAAGTGCCCAGGCCGTGAGGCCGATGACCAGGAGCAGCATGGTCCAGCGCATCAGGCCGGCAAGCAGCGAGGCATTCAGTGCCGGCCAGGAGAAGCTGTAGGCCGCCAGTACCGATGCCCGGTCCGTCATCCAGTGCCAGCCGCTGTGGGCCAGCAGTACCGACAGTACGATCACGCCCAGGCGCTCGGCGACGGCCCGGCGAAACAGAAGGTTCAGCAACGGAATTGCGATTGCGATCACCAGCAGCTGACCGATCTCGACGCCGAGATTGAAGGCGAGCAGCGACGTGAGCAGATGACTGCCCGCAAACTGCAGCGTTTCGCTTAGTGCAAAAGAGAACCCGAAACCGTGCACGAGCCCGAAGGCGAACGCGATGATCCAGCGCCGCTCCCAGCGCGCACCGACGACGTTCTCGATTGCCATCAAGACGATAGTCGCTGCGATCAGCATCTCGATCAGCGGCGGAAACCAGAGCGCCGCAGGCGACAGGCCGAAAGCGGCCGCGATCAGCGTGATCGAATGCGCGACCGTAAACGAGGTCACCATCACGACCAGCGGGCGGAGGCGGCGATAGGGAATGATCAGGCAGAGCACGAACAGCAGATGATCGATGCCGTCCAGTATGTGGTCGACGCCGAGGCGCACGAAGCGGAGAAACGCGTGATGCCAGCGGGGATCGAGGGGCACCAGGCCCGGGCTGCCCGAAAACTCGAACACGCGCTCGACGCCGGGCGCCGGCAGGAAATGCAGTGCGGTCGTCGTCCGCAGGCCCAGCCCGCCGAAATCAGGATCAATGGACAGCTCCGCGGCATTCGCGCCCGCCAGCGGGTAACGAATGCGCACGTCGAGCAGCGCCTGGTCGGGAAAAAGCTCGGTCGCCGCCGCGAGGCTGCTGCCGGTTACATGCGCGAGCGCGTTTTCGTAAGTGGTGAACGATCGATCGGACGGCAACGAGACTCGCGCGTGCGTGATGACGCGATCGCCGAGCAGCCGGTCGTCGGCATAGAGGTGCACGAAGTTGGCCAGCCAGATCTGCGCCGCATCCCGCAGGTATTCCGGCGCATTCGTGAGGTCGAGATAGCCCGGCCCGCGCACCGGGAAATCGACGTCACGCATCGCCTCCATCGGCACACGCAGCAGCAGGTCGATGCCCTCGGGATGAGGAACGAGGTAAGCCTGCACGACGACGTCGTTCGGAATTTCGTGCGCAGACACCGGCCGATATGCACCCGCGAGCGCAATCAGCAAGAGCCCGGTCAGGGCCATCCGTTTGGGCCAGGCTGCCAGCACGCTTGCTCCGTCAGCTATATCAGTATGCGAGATCGCCAAAGCCTCCCGGGGCCGGCGGCAACTCGCCCGGCGCGGATTGCCCGGCGCGATCCATAGTATACTGCGCCGCAATCAAAGCAGCCGGGGCATGCATACGCCGGCTCGCCACGAGGTCTCCAGAAACCAGTCTTCCCGGGGGAACACATGATGACCAAGCGTAGTCTCGTTGCAGTGACGCTGGCGGTTGCCGCCATCGTCGCACTGGGCGTGGGGCAGCAGGCACTCGACGGTTCAGCCGTAGCACAGTCTCGCGAGGCGCCGATGTTCGAGGTCGATCCGTTCTGGCCGAAGCCTTTGCCCAATCACTGGATTCTCGGCTCGACGATCGGGCTCGCGGTTGACTCGCGCGATCACGTGTACGTCATCCACCGTCGCGACACGTTCAACGAGCGCACCGAGATCGGTGCGGCGACCGACCCGGTCAAAGCGGACTGCTGTATTCCGGCGCCGAACGTGCTCGAGTTCGATCCCGACGGCAACCTCGTGAATTCATGGGGCGGCGAAGGCGAGGGTTACACCTGGCCATCGTCCAATCACGGCATCACCGTGGACCACAAGGACAACATCTGGATCGGCGGCAACGGTCGCACCGACTCGCACATCCTGAAGTTCACGCGCGACGGCAAGTTCATCGCGCAGTTCGGTACGCCCGAGGCCGAAACGGACAGCCACAGCATGGAGAACTTCGGCAGCGTCGCCGAGATATCCTTCGACCCGTCCGCCAACGAGGCCTACGTCGCCGACGGCTATCGCAACAAGCGCGTCGCGGTACTCGACGTCGACACCGGCAAGATGAAGCGGTTCTGGGGCGCATACGGCAACGAGCCCGACGACACGAACCTCGGCCCGTTCACGCCCGGCGAGGAGCCTGCGCAACAGTTCCGGAACCCCGTGCACTGCGCCCAACCGTCCAACGACGGCCTGGTGTACGTCTGCGACCGCGTAAACAACCGGCTGCAGGTGTTCAAGACGGACGGCAGCTACGTGACCGAGATGTTCGTCAAGCCGAACAGTCTCGGCGACGGCTCGGTCTGGGACATCTCCTTTTCTCCCGACCCCGAGCAGCGCTTCATCTACCTCGCCGATGGCACCAATCGCAAGATCTTCATCATCGAGCGCAAGACGCTCGAGATCCTGACGAATTTCGGCGACGGCGGCCGCAACCCGGGCCAGTTCTTCGCGGTGCACAACATCGCGACGGACTCCAAGGGCAACATCTACACGACCGAAACCTACGAAGGAAAACGGCTGCAGAAGTTCGCCTACAAGGGCATGGGGCCGGTGACGGTGATGGACCAGGGCACGCCCTGGCCGGCCGATCGCAAGTAAAGAGCGCCGACATTTCCCGTTATCCAAAGGCCCGGCCGGGCAACCGGCCGGGCCTTTGTTTCGCTGTCCGTACCCGGCCGCTTCTGTTTCCCGGGCAACTATCGCAACGGGCTGATTCGCGGCGGAAATTCGCGTCCCGATCGGCCGGCGAAACGAGTCTTCGAGCGATCCCCTTATTGCGTTGATCTTGCCGACGACGGCACTTATCATCGTTTGGCCCGGTTGACGACGGTGGGGGACCAGACACCGGGCCCTTGCCGGCCCTGCGGTACCCAGACACCGCGCCCGAGTCGACCGCCGCCAGTCGTCCGAACTTCGATTTCACGAACAACAAGGCAGGTATCCAGGCTGTGAATCCGAACCTTACCCGCCGGCGCTTCATCAAGGGCGTAATCGCCTCGAGTGTTGCCGCCGCCAGTACGAATGCAGGCCTGCGTGCTGCAGGCGCCCAGGACCAGGGCAGCGGCACCGTCGAACGCCTGGTCTCCCTGAACATCAACGGCCGCGTGCGCCGGGTCGACGTCCTCCCGCAGGAGACGCTCGCGTACACGCTCAGGTACAAGCTCGGCCTGACGGGCACGAAGATCGGCTGCAACCGCGGCGAATGCGGCGCCTGCACCGTGATCATCGACGGTGTTACGAACTATTCCTGCTCCACGCTGACCCAAAGCGTGCGTGGCCGGGCGGTGCGGACCGTCGAGGGCCTGCAGGCCGCCGACGGCACGCTGCACCCGGTCCAGCAGGCTTTCGTCGACGAACTCGGCCCGCAGTGCGGCTTCTGCACGCCGGGACAGGTCATGTCGGCCGTCGCGCTGCTCGAGGAAAACCCGCGCCCTACGCGTGAGGAAGCACGGCAGGCGATGTCCGGCAACATCTGCCGCTGCGGCGCCTACGACCACTACCTGAACAGCGTAATGCGTGCATCGGGGCAAAGCTCATGAGCGACTACAAGCACATAGGCAAGGACTTCACGCCGCCCGACCTGGTTGGCAAGGTCACCGGACAGGCCAAGTACGCCGAAGACTTTCGCGCCGACGGGATGGTGTTTGCGCGGCTGTACACGAGCCCGATGGCGCACGGCCGGGTCGTCAACATAGACACCTCGGCGCTGGACGGCATGGAGGGCGTGGTCGGCATACTGACGGCTGACGACGTGCCCCCGGTTGAAGCGCCCAATGCGCCGATCCTGACCAACACGCCGACCTACATCGGGGACCCGATCCTCGCGGTTGCCGCTGTCGACGAACTGACGGCAGAAGAGGCGATCGCGCGTATACGCGTGGACATCGAACCCCTGCCCTTCGCGGTCGACCCGCTGGACAGCCTCGTCGAGGGCGGCCCGGATGCGCGCGAGGAAGGCAACGTGTTCGCCCGCTCCCGCGAGGGATCGGGCTTCCGCACGATCAAGTGGACGCGGGCGCAGGTAGACGAGTTCCGCGCCGGCAAGGAACCGACCGGCGAATGGGCCGCCGAGTGGACATACGGCGATCTCGCCAAGGGATTCGAAGACGCGGAACTGGTCATCGAAGAGCCGTTCGTGACGGTGGGCTATGCGCACATGAGCATGGAACCCCGCACTGCGATGGCTTACTGGCAAAACGGCACCTGCTACGTCTACGGCTCGGCGCAAAGCCAGAGTTTCTGGATGCCCGGCCTCGCCCGGCTGCTCGGCGTCGAGGTGAAGGACGTCGTACTGATCAGCGAGAATACCGGCGGCGGATTCGGCTCGAAGATCGGCGCCTACCCGATGGCGGCCCTGCCGGGCTGGTTCTCGAAGAAGCTCGGCGGGCGGCCGGTCCAGCTGCGCATTACGCGTGCACAGGAATATTACGTCGGCTCCGCGCGCGTCGGCTTCCAGGGCTGGCTCAAGCTCGGATTCGCGAAGAACGGCCGCATGACGGCGGCAGACGTGTTCATCGTGGAAGACATCGGCCCGAACGCGACCGGGGGCGATGCGTCCTCGGCAGGCGGTGCGATCTCGCTGGTCTACGATCCCGAGGCGATGCGCTTCCGCGGCGTGCCCGTGCTGACGAACACGACGCCCCGGGGCGCGCAGCGCGGGCCGGGCCAGAACCAGATCGCGGCAATCATGGCGCCGCTGATGGACAAGGCGGCCAAGGCGCTGAACATCGACCGGGTCGAGATTCGTCGCATCAACGCGGTCAACAGCCAGACCACGGTCGAGGAAGACCAGGGACCAGTGACGAGCGCCTACATGAAAGAGGCCCTCGACAAGGGCGCCGACATGTTCGGCTGGGAGGCGAAGAAGAACCAGCCGAAGAGGAGCGGCACCAGGGTCCGCGGCTACGGCATCGGCCAAGGCTACCACTCCGCCGGCACGAACGGTTTCGACGGGCTCGTGCGCATCACACCGGACGGCAAGATTCACTTGCATACCGGCGTAGGCAACCTCGGCACGTATTCGTATGCATCGACGATGCGTGCGGCCGCGGAAGTGCTGAAGTGCGAATGGGACGACTGCGTCATCCACCGCGGCAGTACCGAAGCCAACCTGCCCTGGGCCTCGTACCAGGCCGGCAGCGTCTCGATTTTCACGCAGACTCGCACCAGCTACGTCGCCGCGATGGATGCCGTCGCGAAGATGAAGGCGATCGCCGCCGAAACTCTCGGCGGGAGCGCCGACGACTACGAAATCGACGGCCAGCGCGTATTCCGGGTCGACAACCCGGCCCAGGGCATGAGCTATGGCGCGATCGCTGCGCGCGCCATCCAGCTTGGCGGCGCCTACAGTGGCCAGACGTACCCGGACGACATACACGAGATTACCCAGCGCTCGGTCCAGAACGTCGCGGGCTCAGGCCTCGTTGGCGTGGCCAAAGACAACCTGCCTCGGGAAGGCGTCGTGCCCGGCCTGGCGGCGGCGTTCGTCGAGATCGAACTCGACCTCGAGACCGGCAAGTACGACATACTCGACTACGTCGGCATCGCCGATTGCGGAACCGTCGTGCACCCGCAGGGCCTCGCGCAGCAGATGAAAGGCGGCGCCGTCTGGGGTATCGGCATGGCAGCGCTCGAGCGCCACGTCTACGATCCGCAGAACGGGCTGCCGGCCAACATCGGCTACCACCAGTGCGGCATCCCGACCTATCTCGACGTGCCGTCGGTGACGCGTACCGCCGCGGTCGATCTGCCGGACCCGCAGAACCCGTTCGGCGCACGTGGCATCGGCGAGCCGGCCATGGGCTGCTCGGTCGCGGCCCTCACGTCGGCCATCTCGGACGCGCTCGATGGCTACAGCTTCGGGCGCACGCCGATCTCGCGCGACATGATCGTCAACTACGTTGCCGGCAATTCGCAGTCCTTCAAACCGCTACAGACAAACAACTTCTGAGGTAGTCATGCCTTCCTATGACGTAATGCCGGACGTTCAGCTCTATCAGCCAGCGGAGCTCGAGGACGCGCTGAACCTCCTGGACGAACACAAGAACGACGGTTGGCTGCTGGGCGGTGGCCAGGACACCTACGGATGGCTCAAGGACCGCGCCAAGAATCCGAAGGCCCTGATCGACGTCAATGGCATCTCGGCGCTCAAGGGCATCCGCCCGGTGGATGGCGGGCTGGAGATCGGCGCCGCCACGACGCTGCGCGAGATCATTCGCGACCCGGTCGTCAACAGCGACTATGCGCTGCTGGCGCAGGCCGCAGGACGCGTGGCGAGCCCGCAGATCCGGAACGTCGGCACCCTGGGCGGCAACCTGGTTCAGGATGCGCGCTGCTGGTACTACCGCCGCGGCCTGGCCTGCTACCGCGCGGGCGGCAATATCTGCTACGCAGACAGTCCCGAGGGAATGAACCGCGAACACGCGTTGTTCAACGCCAGCCGTTGCGTGGCTGTAAGCCCATCGGACACGGCAACCGCGCTGGCCGCGCTCGACGCGACGATGGTCGTGGCGAGCGTCGACGGTACGCGCGAGCTGCCGGCCGACAGGTTCTTCGCCGGCCCGGCGACTCACATCACGCGGATGACGACGCTGGAACCGGGCGAGATGCTCACCGCCGTGCGCATCCCCGCGCGGTGGGCAGGCAAGCGGTTCTATTTCGAGAAGGTGGCGGATCGCGACGTCTGGGACTTCGCGCTCGTCAGCATCGCCGTCGCGATGGACGTCGACGGCGCCACGATCGGCGAGAGCCGCTTCGTATGCGGCGGCGTCGCCTGTACGCCCTATCGCCTGACCGACGTTGAGCGGGCCGTCCGCGGCAAGGCCCTGTCAGACGACACCGGCGACCAGGCCGCGGCGCTGGCGAGCAAAGGGGCCCGGGCGTTGAATTACAATCACTTCAAGATTCCTCTGATGGAAAACCTCGTGCGGCGAGCGATAAGGGTGTGATGCCATGGATATAGCGACTTACAAGAACGACGTCTGGGGACGCGAGGTTTTCCTCGGCGTGTCCTGGGACCTGCTGTGGGTGGTCGTCGCCGCCGCGTTCGTGGTCATCGTCGTGCACGCACTGGTGTACGCCGCGCGCAAACGCGCCGCCAACCCGTCGAGCGAGGGGAAGCGGGTTACCCGTCACGAAAAACCGGACCGGATATTTCACTGGCTGATGGCCGCCAGCGTGCTCGTCCTGCTGGTCACCGGCATCTTCCCGAAGATCGGGATCGAGTTCGGCTGGCTGACGATCCACTGGGTAGCCGGTCTCGTTCTCACCGGCGCAGTCGTCTTTCACGTCGTCCGCGCCATGTTCTGGCAGAGCACGAAGGAGATCATGATCTCCGCATCTGACCTCTCCGAGCCATTCGACGAGAGCAAGAAGCCCGGCAAGTATTCGCTTGCCCAGAAAAGCATGCACGGAGCGGTAACAGTCGTCTCGCTGGTCGTCATCGCGACGGGCCTCGTCATGTTCGCGATGATCGATACGCCCTGGTGGGACCGCACGAACGCGCTCGAAGAATCGACGCTCGGGTGGATGTTCCTGCTGCATGGCTTGTCGACACTGGCGCTGGTCGGCCTGATCGCGCTGCATATCTATTTCGGGCTGCGACCGGAAAAGCTCTTTTATACGCGCTCGATGATCAAGGGCTGGATCTCGGAAGAAGAACTGAAGGCGCATCACGACCCGGAACGCTGGGCCCCGAAAGAATCCGCCTGAGCGGCTCGACTGACTTACAGCGTCGCCACGGGCGGCGCAGGGTGTTTTTGTGCAGGACCATATTGAAACGATCGAATCCGGCTACGAGTACCTGCTGGCTTACGCGGCCCAGGGCAAACAAACGGACCACAGCAGTTCCGGCAAGCCGTCCGAGGTACGTAGCATTCTCACGAACATGTCGGAAGCGACGCTCGGCATAGTCGACGAGTTCGAAAACGGCCAAAGCATCATGGGCTGGGTGGTGGTGGACGACGCGCGCAAGGCCCACTCGGCCATTTCGCTGGTGCTCGCGCAGAAGGACATCGGCTCCGAACTGGTGGACAACCTGAATGCATCCATTCACCTGCGCGCCCTGCTGACCGACCTGTTCCTGATCAGCGAGGCCGGCGGACACTGAGCTCGCCCATTCGCGGGTTTTTCACTGTATTTCAGCGTGTTGCGCATGCTGCAAGCCCGGCCCGGAGCGGCGTTGAAATGGCGCGTTCGTTTGGGCCTAATACCGCTTCGCTGCCCGGGGTCCGCCCGGTTCACCGGCTCGCCGCCGGGAACTAATCGTGCGTCGCGGCAACCAAGTAGCAGCAGGGCCCCATCCTGAAAATAATCAAGGCGGCCCACCGCAGATCGACAACGGCCGGAACGCAGTGTACGGGGACTCGATGGACAATCTGACACGACGAAGATTCTTGAGCCTCGTGGGCGCGGCGGGCGGCTCGTCCGCAGTCTACAAGGCGAGCATGGCCATGGGCCTGCTGGCCGATACGGGTCCGATGGCCAGGCTGGACATCAAGTCGGCCGGACGGGGTGGCAAGGAAGTCGTGATCCTGGGCGCGGGACTCGCGGGCCTGACGATCGCCTACGAGCTGCAGCGAGTCGGCTACAACTGCACGATCCTCGAGGCATCTCATCGCGTCGGCGGCCGCAGCCTGACGCTCCGTCACGGCGACGTCGTTGACGAGATGGGCTACACGCAGGTCTGCAACTTCGACGACGATCCTGAACTCTTCTTCAACGCCGGCCCCGCGCGCATCCCGGGTCATCATCGTCGCGTACTGCACTACTGCCGCGAACTGCAGGTGCCATTGCAGGTCAAGGCCAACATAAACCGAAGCGCGTACGTCCACGAGTCCGATCACTTCGGCGGCAAGCCGGTGCGGCTCGCGGAGTACGTCACCGATGCGCGAGGATTCCTCTCCGAGCTGCTTTACAAAGCGGTCGACCGGAACGCGTTCGAACAGCCGCTCAGCGAAGAGGATCGCGTAAGACTGAAAGAGCTGACCCAGGCATTCGGCGATCTCGACCAGGACGGCCTGTACAAGGGATCCAGTCGTTCCGGCTACAAGTCCGGTGGCTTCCTGGGTCACGGTGAACTGAAGGAACCGATGGAATTCGGCGCTCTGCTGGACAGCAGCTTCTGGCGTCGCGGCATGGCCCAGTCCGAGAACTTCGACTGGGCCGAGCCGCTGATGGAAGCCGTGGGCGGCATGGACAACATCGTCAAGGCCTTCGCGCGCCAGCTCAAAAAACCCGTGGTGCTCAAGGCGCAGGTCCAGGCCGTCCAGCTGCGCGAGGACGGCGTCGACGTCATCTACCAGCACAAGGGGCAAAGGCGGAAGCTTGCCGCGGACTACTGCTTCAACAGCATCCCCGTGCACTTCATGGAAGGCATCCCGAACAACTTTTCGCAGGACTACCGAGACGCGCTGAATGCGTTCGAGCGCGGCAACTTCTTCAAGATCGGCCTCCAGATGCGGGAGCGCTTCTGGGAGCGCGAAGGCATTTACGGCGGCATAACGAACACAGACCAGCGGATCAACCAGATCTGGTACCCGTCGCACGGCATACACGGCAGTAAGGGCGTAGTCCTGGGGGCATACGCCTTCTGGAACCAGAGCCATTTCTTCGAGCGCATGACGCCGGAGGAGCGTATTCGGTATGCCGCGGACTGCGGTGAGCGCATCCACCCGGGCTATTCTGACTATATCGAGGCAGGCGTCAGCGTGCCCTGGGGGCGCATGAACCACATGATGGGCTGCGGCAGTCGCATGACACCGGAAAACGAGGAACGTTACTTCGACCGGGTCCGGCAGCCCGAGGGCCGGCACTGGATGGTCGGCGACCAGATCAGCTACCACTCGAGCTGGCAGGAAGGCGCTCTCGCCTCGGCGGAATATGCGCTCAACGACTTCGACCAGCGAGCCCGGGCGGCCGCGGCCATCTCCTCGAAAGGCTGAACCATGAAATACCCGCTCGCGTCATGCCTCTTCGGCGTCTTGCTCGCGGTATTCATGGGACCGTCTGCCGGCGCTGCCGAAGAGTCGCCGGTAAGCCCTGACGACCTCGTCTATTGCACGGTGTGTCACGGCATGCAGCTCCGCGGCAATCGCAACATAGAGGCGCCGCGACTCAGCGAGATGGATGCCTGGTACATCGAGCAGCAACTTGTCGCGTTCAAGAACGGCTGGCGCGGCACCCACCCGCAGGACCTGATCGGCATGGAAATGCGGCCGATGGCGGCGGCCCTGAATGACACCCAGATCAAGGCAGCAGCGAAATTCGCGCAGGCATCGCGTGCACCGGTGCCTGCGGCGACAGTGGACGGCGACGCAGATGCAGGGCGCACGCATTACTCGACCTGCGCGGCATGCCACGGCGTGGACGCAAGTGGCAACGAAGCGCTCGGCGCGCCGCCGCTCGCCGGACTCAATGACTGGTACCTCGTACGCCAGCTCGAAAATTTCCGCGACGGCGTTCGAGGCAGCCATCCCGACGACCTGTACGGGGCGCAGATGAGGGCTTCGGCCGCGCTGCTTCCCGACGACCAGGCGATACGCGACGTCGTCGCCTATATCACCAGCTTACAGACCAACTGAGAGGCGGAATCATGAAGAAGACTGTCCTTGTCACGCTCCTTGCGCTGTGCGGCGGGCTCGCTCACGCCGATGTAACCCGGCACGCGCTGCCGAACAACAGCACGTTCCCGATCGCGCGCGCGGTCGAGGTAACGCCGGATACGACGCTGATCTTCCACAGCGGCCAGGTCCCCAGCCCGCAAAACCCGGACGCCGAGCGCGGCAGCCGCGAGTTCTGGGGCGACACGGAGGCCCAGGCGATGACGGTCTTCAAGAAGTTCGAGGACTCGTTCGCCGAGCTGGGCGTCGGTTTCGGCGACGTCGTGAAGATGACGGTATTCCTGGTCGGCGACCCGGAGCTCGGCGGCCGCATGGACTTCGAAGGCTTCATGCGCGCCTACTCGCGCTACTTCGGCACGGAGGAACAGCCGAACAAGCCCGCCCGGTCGGCGTTCCAGATCGCCGGACTGGCGAGCCCCGGCATGCTCGTCGAAATCGAGGCGGTCATCGCGCGACCGGAGTAAACCCGCTCCGGAAACAGGACCGCGGCAGATAAACGGGGCCGGATCCTTCCTGATCGGATCCGGCCCCGTTCTTATTGTCTTGCCCCCAGCCGTCCGACCCGCACAGTCATGAACGCGACTTCTTTTTCAATTGGGCCGCGGGCTGTATGGCACCGGGACCGCCGGCGCAATCGCACGCGATTCAGCCGGCGCCGCCCTGCCAGGTGACGACGATGCCGGCGTAAGCGTTCCGCTCCGGCGCCGGTTCGTAGTAGCGGCCGCCGAAAGCATTGATGCGGATGTTGCTGTTGTATTTTTCGTCGAAGAGATTGTTCACGCCGACGTAGGGGCGAAACTTCCACGGGCCGCGGATGAAGTCGTAGCTGACACGAACGCCGGCGACCGTGTAGGACGGGACAACCGCCGAATTCGCGTTATTGGCATACATGTCGCCCGCATAACTCGTCTCGAGAACGGCGTTCAGGCCGCGCTCGTCCTGGTAGCGCAGGCCCAGATAGCCGAAGCGGCGCGGCAGTCCCGGCAGTCGCCGGCCCGAGAAGTCGGTGCCGTTCTCGTCGACGAACTCGTCGAAAGCGAAATCGGACCAGGTATACGAGGCGTCGACTCCGAAGCCGGAATCCCCCGTCCAGGAGACCGCCGCCTCCATGCCGGTCCGGCTCGACTTGCCGGCGTTCGAGTAGAACGTGCGCCCGGGGAACTGTTCGAGTTCGAAGGGCACCAGTTCGCCTTCCAGGCTGATATCGAACACGGCAAGCTCGTAATACAGCTGACGGTCGCCGCCCTTGTAGCCGAGCTCGAAATTATCTGCGGTCTGTGGCTCGAGCGATGCGTTGAAGCCGCCGCTGCCGTCCGGATTCGCGAGTTCCGTGGTCGTCGGCGTTTCGAAGGAACTGCTGTAACTGCCGAACAGCATGCCGCTGCCGAGGTCGAGGCTCACTCCCAGCGAGGGGCTGACCCGGTCGAAGTCGATGCTGCCGGAATCGTCGCCGTCGGCCAGGTAGCGGTCGCTGATGTCGAACGAGATCTCGTCGTACCTGAGGCCGCCGGACAGCGTCCAGCGGTCCGCGAAGCGATACTGGAAATTCGCGAATACGCCGGCCGCGTCGACCCGCTCCTGCTGGTCGAATACGAGCGGCCCCTGGCTACCCTGCAGGTTGTCGAAGCGGCGGCGCTCGTCGTCCTGCCGGTCGACGTCGATGCCTGTGGTCAGGTCGAGCGCCTCGGGGAACATGTCCCCGAAGGTGTACTGTCCACCGAAGCCGTAGAAGAAGCGATCGAGATCGACGGCACCGCCGGCCTCGAACGGCAAGCTGTTTTCGAAGTCGCGCCAGACGTAGTAATTGCGCAGCGTCAGGTCGCCGGCGTCACGCTTGCGCTGGTACACGAACCCGATGCGCTGCTGGTCGAGCGCCTCGTCTGCGTCGAACAGCACGTTCGTGCTCCGGGCGGCACGCCGATTCGCCGCGACTTCGGCGGCGTTTAGCCCACCGGCATCTTTCGATACCGGTTGGTCCGTATGGTTCAGCGCGACCGTTAATACATCGTCGTCGGTGAAGCGGTAGGCCAGCCTGCTGTTGAGGACCGTCCCTTCGGCCCGTGAGTGATCCCGGTAACCGTCAATCTCCTGCGCCGCGACGTTGACCAGGTAATCGAGCTTGCCCGCCGTACCGCCTGTCTTGAGCTGGTATTTCTGATAGCCGAGTTCGCCTGCCGCCAGGTTGGCCTCGACGAACGGAAAGTCCCGGACGCTTTCCGTCTGGATCGAGATGACCCCGCCCGACGCGTTGCCATACAGGGTTGACGACGGGCCTCGTAACACCTCGATGCGGCCCGCCGAACCCAGGTCGATGCTGTCGACGCCGGCCTGGCCGTCCGGAAGCGTTTCCGGAATGCCGTCGACGATGATCTTGATGCCGCGAATGCCGAACGCGGACCGGGCGCCGAAACCGCGCAGCGATACCCGCAGATCCTGTGCAAAATTGTACCGGTTCAGCATGAAGAGACCGGGCACGCCTGCAAGGGCCTCGTCCAGCGCCAGCTGCTGCGTCGCACCCTGGATGCGCTCCGCGTCGACGATCGATATCGATCGGGCCACGTCCCGCACCGAGGTCTCGGTACGTGTCGCGCTGACGACGATCTCGTCCAGCGCTTCCCGATCGCTGTCCTGTGACCAGGCCGGGGCGGCCCCCAGCAGCAGCGCCAGCGACTGAGGTACGAGAATCGCGTGTTTGCGGTGCATGTGTACAGTTCCTTCGGGCAAGCAACGAGCCAGCCGCTAC
Source organism: Gammaproteobacteria bacterium (assembly GCA_029884165.1). Classification (GTDB taxonomy): domain Bacteria; phylum Pseudomonadota; class Gammaproteobacteria; order Steroidobacterales; family Woeseiaceae; genus JAOUIH01. The sequence goes on from JAOUIH010000066.1 coordinate 17,686, forward strand.
GATAGGAAATTCAGGATGCAAATGCCATCCCGGGCAGAAGACGTGTTGCGCGACCGATGCTGCCGACTCAGACCTCGACGTACGGCATCGATCGCATGATCTCGATCTGTTGGGCTTCCGAGATGCCACGCCCCAGCCAGTTCGCATGGGGCCGGAACGCCTCGGCAGCCGTCAGCGTCGGCAGCGCGGGGGCGTCGATGTCGGAGCGCAGGAAGAACGCGTTCGTACCGGTTGAATCGCAGCCGATGAGTCGATAGCCCTTGTGCCTGCCCAGCGACTCCAGTGCCGCGAGGGAGGCGCCGGCAAAGAAGCCGCTCGGGTGCGCGGCATAGCGCTCGAAGTCGGCTGCATACGGGATGGTCCATGACAACTCGGGACCGATGCCGGCGTTGTACTCGATGCACGCGAGCCGCGGAGCTACACATTCGAGTTTCTGCCAGAACCAGTAATCGTTGCCGTTGACGTCGACCGACAGGAAATCGATTTCCCGCGGAATACAGTTGCCGCTGATCAGGGGCTCCAGGTTGTCGAGGTCGATGAAAGCCTGGACGGCCCTGACGCCGGGGATGCCGAGCTTGCCGGCCGCGTAGTTGAAAAAATCGCATTGCTCGGACGAGCCGTCGATCATCAGCCCCCTGAAGCCCTCGTGCAGCATCAGGCGCAGCGCATTGCACTGGGCGGCCCCGAAACCGAACTCCACGAAATAACGTGACTCGAACCCGATCTCGTCGAATACGTGCCGGACGATGCCGTCCTCACCGTTCTGCGACAGCAGGCTGTATTCGAAGCGCTCGAGCCCGGATGCATCGGCCGTCTCAGGCGGCCACGCCGCCAGGTCCTTGCGACGCCATTTCCGAATCACTTTCCGCGCCCGCAGCCTTGGCGGCACCATGGCTCGCCCGATGGCGCGGAATAACCGCTTTACCCGATATTTCTTGACCGGTATCTGTTCCATATTGCGCTACAGCCGTGACTCAGATCATGAAAAAAGTAGTGGCCGGGATAGGATTCGCTGCTTTTAGCATGGCCGCCCCCGGCCCGTTTGCTAGAATGCCCGGCTGCGAAGGACCAGATCGTTCGCCCGGTGCCGACCGCGTCGGCCGTGGGGCCTAATCTACCACCCAATACAAAGAATACCGATTATGAGCAAAGTTCCGTCCGACCTCGAAATCGCACAGGCCGCCAGGAAGAAGCCGATCTTCGAGATCGGCGCCAGGCTCGGCATCCCGGCCGAGAGCCTGATCCCGTATGGCCACGACAAGGCCAAGCTGTCGTACGATTTTCTCGACACGGTCCGGGACCGGCCCGACGGCAAGCTGATCCTGGTGACGGCGATTTCCCCGACGCCGGCGGGCGAGGGCAAGACGACGACCACGGTAGGCCTCGGGGATGGCCTCAACAAGATCGGCAAGAAGGCGATGATCTGCCTGCGGGAGCCGAGCCTCGGGCCCTGCTTCGGGATGAAGGGCGGCGCGGCGGGCGGCGGCTACGCCCAGGTCGTCCCGATGACCGATATCAACCTGCATTTCACGGGCGACTTCCACGCGATCGGCGCGGCTCACAACCTGCTGTCCGCGCTCATCGACAACCACATCCACTGGGAAAATTCGCTGAATCTCGATCCGCGCCAGGTCGGCTGGCGCCGCGTCGTCGACATGAACGACCGGGCCCTGCGCAACATCGTGACGGGCCTGGGCGGCACCCCGAACGGCATACCGCGCGAGGCGGGCTTCGATATCAC
>JAOUIH010000067.1 GCA_029884165.1 Gammaproteobacteria bacterium
AAGACGAGCGCGCAGCATGTGAGCAGCCATCGCGCGACGGCGCGATCATGGCCCGGGATCGTTTGTGACATAGGCATGGGCTCCGTCAACCGGTGCAGGCGGTGCTGGAAGGGCCCGCCGCCGCCGGCAACATCCTACCACTTCGCGCGTGGCGGCCGTCAGTCGAGCGTGACGTACATTTCGAGCCGTGCGACTTCCTTCTCGTCGACGTACTTGCCGATCTCGCGGCGGAATTGCTCCATGCTGGTGTACGGGCGATATTCCTCGAACTCGTGGGCCATGCGCCGGTCCATGCCGGGAATGGTCATGATTTCGTCACGCGTCGCTGTGTTCAGGTTGATGCGGAGGAACATGCCGGCGTAGACCTGCGCGCGCTGCTCGACATTCAGTGTTTCGCTGAGCGCTTCGTCGAGATCGATGATGCCCGCGTAAGGGCGTTCCTCCAGTATCAATGCGATGGCTGCCTCGTCGAGGCCCCCGACGGCGGCGAGTTCCTCTGCGCTGGCCGAATTCGCGTCAAGCAGGCCATCGGCCTGGACGGTGGATGCGAAGGCAAGGACTGCTGCGATCGCGATCGGGTAAAGACGAGTAGTCATGGTCGTTCCTGTTGGCGTCGTGAAAAAATCAGCCGCCGATACTAGTGCAACGAAAATCGCCGGGTCAATTGCCACGGGGCGCCGGCCGGGATATATGGAGGGTGGCGGGTTTCCGGCAGCCAGGTGGATAACATGGGCGGCGCCGACCCGGACGGCCCGGCAACGGAGAGGAGTTCCGGAGTGCGACACAGGACGAACCCGGCGGCACAGCCGCCGATACGGCCAGCGATACGTCCAGCGATACCGCGATACCTGCTCTGGCTGGCCCTGGCCATGCCGTTCGGCTGGATGCTGACCCGCTACCGGGCGGGCGAACTGTACTACGGGGAGGTCGTCCACCTGAGTGGCGAACTGTCCGTCCGGCTGATGATGCTGGCCATGGCGGCCACCCCGCTGCTGCTGATGTTCCCGGGACGCGCCGCGCCGCGCTGGCTGATGCGAAACCGCCGCTACTTCGGCGTCGCGAGTTTCGCCTACGCCGGGCTGCACACGGCGGTCTATGCGGACCGTACCGGCATCGCCGCCGATATCGTCGCGGAGGCCGCGACGATCGAATACCTGACCGGCTGGGTCGCGCTGTTGATCTTCCTCGCGCTGGCGGCGACCAGCAACGACCGCTCCGTACGGTGGCTTCGCGACGGATGGAAGAGGCTGCACCGGTGGGTCTACGGCGCGGCCGTCCTCAGCTTCCTGCACTGGGTGCTGGTCGCGTTCGACCCGTTGCCGGCGTACCTGCACCTGGCGCTCCTGGCTGCGCTGGAGGCGTACCGCTTGCACAGGATAAGGCTGATTTCGCGCCGGCGAGGGCCTGCCCCGCCGCCGTCCCCGGCCGACGGCGGACCGTGATAGGCTTTTCCGAACGGTCATTCCCGAAAGGCGTTCGCATGCGACTGAAGAACTGTTACCGGACGGCTGATTTCCGCAAGCTCGCAAAGCAGCGCCTGCCGTCGCCGATATTCCATTACATCGACGGGGGCTCCGACGACGAGGTCACGCTGCGCAGGAATACCGACGCGTACGAGACCTGGGACCTGGTCCCCAACGTGCTGGCGGGTGTATCCGACGTCGACCTGAGTACCACCGTACTCGGCAGGAAGCTCGACCTGCCGCTTTTCTTTTCTCCCACCGCGATGCAGCGCCTGTTCCACCACGACGGCGAACGTGCGCTGGCGCGGGCAGCCGAGAAGTTTGGGACCATGTTCGGTGTCTCGACGATCGGCACCCGCAGCATCGAAGAACTCGGCGCCATGACTTCCGCGCCGAAGCTCTTCCAGATCTATGTACACAACGATGCGGCGCTGACGAGCGACCTGATTGCCCGCTGCAAGGAAGCAAAGTTCGATGCCCTGGCGCTCACCGTAGACACGATCGTGGCCGGCAATCGCGAACGCGACTACATCACCGGCATGACGACACCGCCGAAGCTGACGCCGAAGAGCCTCGTGAGTTTCGCGCTGCACCCGGAATGGACATTTAATTACCTGTTGCGTGAATCCTTCGACCTGCCCAACGTATCCCGGTATGTCAAGGCGGGTACGAGCATTGCCTCATCCGTCGTCAACTACCTGGATACACAGATGAAGCGCTCGATCGACTTGGGTGTTGTCGGCCGAATGATCGAGGAATGGGGTGGCCCGTTCGCGCTCAAGGGAGTGATGTCGGTCCGCGACGCGCAGCGGGCCGTCGACGTCGGCGCTACCGCGATCATGATCTCGAATCACGGCGGCCGGCAGCTGGACGGTTCCCGCGCGCCTTTCGACCAGCTGCAGGCGATAGCCGACGCCGTCGGCGGCCAGATCGAGATCATCGTCGACGGCGGGATTCGCCGCGGCACGCACGTCGTCAAGGCGCTGGCCATGGGAGCGACCGCCTGCTCCGGCGGTCGCATGTACCTCTATGCGCTGGCCGGGGCCGGCACGACCGGCGTCGAACGGGCGATGCGTCTCCTGCGGGACGAGATTCGCAGGGACCTGATGTTGATGGGTTGCGGTTCGATTCGCGAGCTCAACCGGTCGATGCTGGCCGCAAGACCGTGATCGGCGGCCGGGTCAGCCAGGCAAGCCGCCATCGACCTTGATGCGATCCAGCACGATGGAGGTCGAGGCATCCTTGACGCCGGGGAGGCTGAGGATCTTCTCCTCGACGAAGCGGCCGTAACTGCGCACGTCTCGGGCGACGACGTGCAGCAGGAAATCGACGTCGCCGCTCATCATGTGGCAGCTCTGTACCTCCGGGTAGCGCCGGATGGCCTTGCGGAATTCCTGTGCTCGCTTGACGTCGTGGCGCTCCACGCTGACGGAGAGATACGCTTCGATTTCGAACCCGAGCGCTGCCGGATCGACCTGGGCACGGAACCCCTGGATCACGCCGGCATCGATCAGTGCCTGGACGCGCCGCTGGCAGGCGGATGCCGACAGGCTGACGCGCTCCCCGAGATCGACCCAGGACAGGCGGCCGTCTCGCTCCAGTTCGCGGAGTATCCTCGTATCGACGGCGTCCAGCTGCACAGGAAAGACTCTCAAAATTGGAATTCGACGCAAGAATACTGCAAAAACTGGGGCACTGCCTGTGGAAAACGCTGGGAACACGAGAGCCCGCTTCGCTACCATCTGCAACCCTGTATGCCCGATAAGTGCCTGAGGAGCGAGCGATGGCATTGAAGCCGGCAGATCTGCCGCCCGACAACCCGATGGGGACCGACGGATTCGAGTTCGTAGAGTACGCGGCGCCCGAGCCCGAACAGCTGCGCGACCTGTTCTCGCGCATGGGGATGCCCGCCGTCGGCCAGCATCGCTCGAAGGACGTGACGCTGCACAAGCTCCGCGACGTCAACTTCATCATCAATGCCGAGCGCGACAGCTTTGCGCAGGAGTTTGCGCGCGAGCACGGACCCTGTGCCTGCGCGATGGCATTCCGCGTCAGGAATTCGGCGCATGCGTTCAGGCGTGCCGTCGAGCTGGGGGCAACGCCGGTGGAGAGCCGACCCGGTCCGATGGAACTCAACATCCCGGCCATCCAGGGCATCGGCGGCAGCCGCCTTTACCTGGTGGATCGTTACGGCGAACGGACCATCTACGACGTGGACTTCGAGCCGATCCCCGGCTGGCAGGAGCGCGCGGCCAGGATGGACACCGGACTCTCTTACATAGATCACCTGACGCACAATGTATTTCGCGGCAACATGAAAGTCTGGGCCGAGTTTTACGAACGTCTGTTCAACTTCCGCCAGATTCGGTACTTCGACATCGAGGGCAAGCTGACCGGCCTGTTCTCGAAGGCGATGACCAGCCCTTGCGGCAAGATTCGCATCCCGCTCAACGAGAGCCAGGACGACCAGAGCCAGATCGAGGAGTACCTGCGCGAATACAGGGGCGAGGGGATTCAGCACATAGCCCTGGGCACGGACGACATCTATTCGACCGTGGACCGGCTGAGCGCGAACGGGGTCGAGCTGCAGGACACGCCGGATGCCTATTACGAGCTGGTGGACGAGCGCCTGCCGGGTCACGGCGAGCCCGTCGACGAGCTGCGCCGGCGGCGCATCCTGATCGACGGCGCGCCGGGCGAGGGTCAGGGCATCCTGCTGCAGATCTTTACGAAGAACGTCATCGGACCGATCTTCTTCGAGATCATCCAGCGCAAGGGCAACGAAGGATTCGGCGAGGGCAACTTCAAGGCACTGTTCGAGTCGCTGGAGCTCGACCAGATCCGCCGCGGCGTGATCAAGAAGTCCTGAGCCTGCTCCCGGCGGGAGCCCGCAGGGCCGCTGGCCAGCGGCCATGGACGGACGTCGCGGCGGCAGCCGTGGGTGCCTTAAACTTAGACCAATTCCAATTTGGTACGCATAGCGAAATATGCGAGTACACTGTTGCCCACCGTCGTCTGCAGGGGGGGCGGTTGTCAGATCCGGCGCGAGCCGGTCGAGTTGCAGAAGAGGTAGTCATGGCAGGCGAGAGAGTCAACGGAACCGTCAAGTGGTTCAACGATGCGAAGGGATTCGGCTTCATCGAACAGGAAGGCGGGCAGGACGTTTTCGTGCATCACAGTGCGATCGTCATGGAGGGGTTCAAGACCCTCAAAGAAGGACAGAAGGTCACGATGGAAGTGACCCACGCGGCGAAGGGGCCGCAGGCCGAAAACGTAATCGCCGAGTAAGTTGCAGCGGGCGGCGCCGGACAGGCGCCGGAATCCCGCCAGAGCGACAGCGATTCCCACGAAGGGCCGATTTCACATCGGCGGGTGGCTTGCGTGCCCGGTATTTGCGAGTCTTGTAGTACAGTGTCGCGCTGCTCCTGCTGACAGGTCCCGCAAGCGATGCGCCGCGAGTACTTTTCGATTGCCTGCTTCCTGCTCACCGCGCTCGGCGCCTGTGGCGATCGCGAGGTGACGCAGAACCCGGCCGGTCCCGACCCCGGGCCGGCGGTATTCGTCGGTTCCGAAGCCTGTGCGGCATGCCATGCCGACGAATACGAACAGTGGCAGGGCTCGCACCACGCGCTCGCGATGCAGCACGCGAGCGACGAGACCGTGCTCGGCGATTTCGACGATGCACGCTTCGAGCACTACGGGGTCACGAGTTCGTTTTTTCGCCGCGACGGCGAATTCTGGGTCCGAACGGACGACGCGGCAGGCCAGATGCAGGAATTCCGCCTGCCATACACGTTCGGCGTTACGCCGTTGCAGCAGTACCTCGCCGAACTGCCGGGAGGACGCCTGCAGGCCCTGTCGATCGCATGGGACAGCCGTCCCGCCGACGACGGCGGACAGCGCTGGTTTCATCTCTATCCCGACGAGCGAATCGCGCACGACGATCCGCTGCACTGGACCGGTCTGAACCAGAACTGGAATTACATGTGCGCGGAGTGCCACTCGACTGACCTGCAGAAGAATTACGACCTGCAGAGCGACAGCTTCGACACGTACTGGGCCGAGCTCACTGTCGGTTGCGAAGCCTGTCACGGACCGGGCTCCCGGCACGTCGCGTTCGCGGGCCTGGGTCCCGGCGCCCAGAGCGGATTTCCGGTCGACCTCGATGACAATGAGGGCGCCGCCTGGATAGTAAACGCGGAAACAGGCATCGCCGCGCGCAGCGAATTGCGCGTGCGACCGCCGCGGCAACCGGACGCCTGCGGCCGCTGCCATTCACGGCGTGCGCAGCTGTCGACCGAATACACATACGGCATGCCGCTCACGGACACACACCTGCCGTCGTTGCTGGACAACGGCCTGTATTACGCCGACGGGCAGATCCTGGACGAGGTCTACGTCTGGGGATCGTTCATGCAGAGCGCGATGTACCGCGCAGGCGTCACCTGCACGGACTGTCACGAACCCCATTCGGCCAGGCTGCGCAGTTCCGGGGAACCCAGCGACGTTTGCGCCGGCTGCCACCTGCCGAACCGGTTCGACGCCACGAACCACCACCGGCATCCCGGCGACAGCGTCGCCTGCGTCGACTGCCACATGCCGGCGCGGACCTACATGGTGGTCGACCCGCGCAGGGACCACAGCTTCCGCGTCCCCCGGCCCGACCTGACGCTGTCGGTCGGCGCCCCGAACGCCTGCAACTCCTGCCACGCGGACCGGGATGCCGAATGGGCCGATGGCGCGATTCGCGCCTGGTTTGGCGACGACCGCGCAGCGCACTTCGCTTCTGCCTTGCACGCGGGCAGGAATGCCGCTGCAGGCGCGAATACGCAACTCGCGGCTGCCGCGGAGAACAGCGCGTACCCGGCGATCGCGCGGGCCACGGCGCTTGCGCTGATCGGCCCGCCGCTCGACCGCCGGTCCGCCGAGGCGCTGCGCGCCGGGCTCGGCGATCCGGATCCCCTGGTTCGGATCGGTGCCCTGCGCGGGCTGGCGGCACTGCCTGCAGAAGCCAGCCAGCAGTGGGCGGCCCCGTTGCTCGAGGATCCGCGCCGCGCCGTGCGCCTCGAGGCGGTGAGCCTGCTGGCGTCGCAGCAGGACTCGCTGCCGGCACAATTCATGCCCGCGTGGCACAGGGCATCCTCGGAGTACGTCCAGACCCAACTCGCGCTCGCCGAGCGCCCCGAGGCCGCCGTCAATCTCGGTACGTTCTTCGCGGCGCGCCGCGACGTGGAACGGGCGGAGACGTCCTTTCGCCGTGCGCTGGCCATGGACCCCGACCTGGTGCCGGCACGGGTCAACCTGGCGGACCTGTACCGGCAGTCGGGTCGCGATGCAGAGGGCCGGATGGTCCTGGAACAGGGGCTGGCCCGTGCCCCCGATAACGCGGCACTGCAGTTCGCCCTTGGGCTCGTGCTCGTGCGCCAGCAGGAGCAGGAAGCTGCGCTCGGCGCCCTCGAGCGCGCCACGACGCTGGCGCCAGACAATGCCCGCTATGCCTACGTCCACGGCGTCGCGCTGAATTCCCTGGGTCAGGTCGATGCGGCGATCGAGTCGCTCCGCTCCGCCCGCGAGCGATTCCCCGGGGACTTCGACATCGGCTGGGCGCTCGCTACGGTTCTGCGCGATGCCGGTCGCCCCGATGAGGCGATGCAGGTGGCGGCCGGCATGCAGGCGACGTTCCCCGAAAACAGCAATGTCGCGGAGCTGATCGACTCGCTCAGAGCCCGGTGAGGCCGTCGTTGACCAGCTTTACGCCGACCGCGAACAGCAATACATAGATCACGCGAAAGAATACCGTCTCGCTGACCCGGTGATGCAGCCAGACGCCGATGCCGATGCCTGCCGGGGCCAGTGGCGCGAGAATCGCCGACGTAGCAAGATTGGCCGAATCGAACTGGCCCAGCCAGGCATAAGGAACGAGCTTCACGTAATTTACGGCGGTAAAAAACAATACCGTCGTGCCCACGAATTCGGTCCGGTTCAGGCCGCGTCGCAGCAGGTACATGTTGAGCGGCGGTCCGCCCGAATGCGCGATGAAACTGGTAAAACCGGCTGTAGCCCCGGCGATGCCGCCCGCCAGCGGTCCGAAATGCGGCCGCGAGGCTGCGGTTCCGAACCGGTTCCCGATCCAGTAATGCAGCGTGAAGACGATCGTGACCACGCCCAGCAGCAGTCGAACGATCGCCGGGCTCATGTATTCGAACAACGCGGCGCCGATCCCGATGCCGACCAGCGAGGCAGGCACGAGCAGCCGAATTTCATCGAACAGCCATCGGCCGCGGAACGCCCAGACGCTGAACAGGTCCATCAGGCACAGGATGGGCAGGAGAATCGCTGCAGCCTGGACCGGTGATATGACGAGTGCGAGCATCGGCACGGCGACTATGCCCAATCCGCCGCCGAAGCCGCCTTTCGATATCCCGAAGATCAGGACGGCCGGCACCGCAAACAGGTAGAAGACGGGATCGGAAATCACGGGCAGGTCCGGTGGCAGGCTGGCGACAGGTCGTGCATCGTAACCCGATTCGGCTATGCGGGGGTTGCCGGGATTCGGTGCCGGCGGATTCGTGATTAAATACGGGCAGGCAAGGAGTCAAGCAGGTCATATGAAGCTCAGGATACGGGACAACTCGATTCGGTTGAGGCTGTCGCAAGGCGAAGTCGAGCGATTTCGTGCGGACGGGCTCCTGACTTCCGCGATACATTTTCCGGGTGGGACGAAGATCGAGTACACGGTGGAAAGCTCGCCGGCAAGCGTCAAACCGATGGCGCGTTACTCCAACAACACGATCGCGGTCAGGGTTCCCGAGGCGACCGTGCAAGAGTGGGCGGATTCCGACCGCGTATCGATCGCCTCCGAGCAGGTGCTGGACGACGGCGGCGTGCTGTCCGTGCTCATCGAAAAGGACTTCGCCTGCCTGACGCCCCGCGAAGGCGAAGACGAGTCGGACATGTTTCCGCATCCGGAGGCGGGCCGCGGGAACTGCTGAGCAGCGCTCGTCGGGACCGGCAGTGATCCTGCAGCGACAAGGGGGAGAGATGTGCCAATTCATCGACAAGGGCGAGGAGTACCTGCGGTGAGCGGCCGGGGACGCTCGCCGTTTTCCGCCGCTACGCTGGGTTTCCTGGAGGAACTGTCCGAAAACAACAATCGCGAATGGTTCACCGCTAACAAGGAGCGCTACGAGTCGCTCGTGCTGGATCCGGCGCTGAGCTTTATCCAATCGATGCAGGAACCGCTCGAGAGCATTGCGCCGCATTTCACGGCGATTCCGAAGCGCATGGGCGGCTCGCTGATGCGCGTCTACCGCGATACGCGCTTCGGCGGCAAGAGCGAACCGTACAAGACCAATATAGGCATCCAGTTCCGGCACGAGCAGGCCAAGAACGTCCATTCTCCCGGCTACTACGTGCATATCGAACCGGGCGAAGTTTTCCTCGGCGTCGGCATGTGGCGTCCGGAGCCCGAGCCGCTTGCCGCAATACGCAGGAGAATTGCCGAGCGCGAGTCCGAATGGCGGGGGGCAAGCCGTGATCGCGGGTTCGCGCGACACTTCGCGCTGGCCGGTGAGTCGCTGACGCGACCGCCCCGCGGTTACGACAAGGATCACCCGGCGATCGAGGACATCAAGCGCAAGGATTTCATCGCGCTGAAGCAGCTCGGGACTCGTGATCCGCTGGACCCGGGGTTCCGCAAGGCCGTCGTCACGGCGTTTCGCGCCGCGACACCTTACATGCAGTTCCTCTGCAAGGCTGCCGGCGTGCCGTTCTGAGTCCGGGAGAGTGCCATGTCAACAATGAATCGTTACCAGCTGCCCGTGACGGATCCGGACTTCAGGGTCGGCGCGGCTTTCGATACGCACTTCCGGTGGGAATACGACGACGGCCGCCGTGAATTGCTGGACCTGTACGAGAAGGGCAAGAAGAAGCAGTGGAATGCGTCCGATCGCATCGACTGGTCGCTGGAGCTCGACCCGGAGAATCCGGGCCAGATGCCGGAGGAGATCATCCCGATCTTCGGTACCAGGGCCTGGGAGCGAATGACACCATCGGAACGCGTCGAGGCCCGTTTTCACTACCAGTCCTGGCAGCTGTCCCAGTTCCTGCACGGAGAACAGGGCGCGTTGCTCTGTGCCGCGAAGATCGTGCAGCAGGTGCCTGCGATGGACGCAAAATTCTACGCAGCCACCCAGGTCGTCGACGAGGCCCGTCACGTCGAAGCCTACTCGCGGCTGCTGCACGACAAGTTCGGCATGCTGTACCCGATCGGAACGCCGCTGTGTTCGTTGCTCGAGGACGTGCTCGGCGACTCCCGCTGGGATATGACCTACCTCGGCATGCAGGTCCTGGTCGAGGGGCTCGCCCTGGCGGCTTTTGCGGGACTGCGGGACATGGCGGGCAATCCGCTGGTTGCTTCGGTCAATGCCTACGTGATGCAGGACGAGGCTCGACACGTCGCATTCGGACGCCTGTCGTTGCGCGATTACTACCCGCATCTCACGCAGGCAGAGAGGGATGAGCGCGAAGAGTTTGCCGCGGAGGCCTGCTACCTGATGCGCGATCGCTTCCTGTCGACGGAAGTCTGGCGGCGGCTCGGCCTGCCGCTAGACGAAATCATGCCGCACCTGGAGCACTCGGCGGGGATGCGCCTGTTCCGGACACGGCTGTTCACCCGCATCGTGCCCATGATGAAGGACATCGGCCTGTGGGGACCCAGGATACGCAGGGCCTACGGGGAGATGGGGATCCTGGGGTTCGCGGACAGCGATGTCGCGGCCATGACGGCCGAGGACGAAGACATCGCCGATCGCTTCGACCGCGAGATTCGCGCCCGGATGCAGGACATCCGTCAAACCGCGGGATCGGACGGCTGAGCGTCCTGGGCCGCCGTGACCTGACCGGCGCGCGATGCTAGAATCCGCGCGCGCCGGGGCGGCCCTGTCCCGGCGCATTCATTGCGCCGAGCCGAGGAGCATCATGGCGGCCTTCGACAACCCTGCTTTCGACGACCACGAGCGCGTGGTCTTCTGCCGCGATGCGGCGACCGGCCTCAAGGCTATTATCGCGATCCACTCCACGGCACTCGGCCCCGCCGCCGGGGGCTGTCGCCTGTGGAGTTACGAGACAGATGACGCGGCCCTGACGGACGTGCTGCGGCTGTCGCGCGGGATGAGCTACAAGAACGCGATGGCCGGCCTGAAGTTCGGTGGCGGCAAGGCCGTAATAATAAAGACGCCCGGCTACTCGGGAACCGATGCCCTGTACGAAAGTTTTGGCGATTTCGTCGAGAAGCTCGGCGGCGACTACGTCACGGCCGAGGACGTCGGCATGAGTGTCGGCATCATGCAGGTGATCGCAAGACGTACGCAGTTCGTCAGCGGCCTCCCACCGCAGGAAGGTCACGCGGGAGGCGACCCGTCGCCGAAGACCGCGTGGGGTATCTTCAACGGGATAGAAGCTGCGGCCCGATTCAAGCTGGGGCGGGACAGCATCGCGGGACTGCGCGTCGCCGTGCAGGGCGTCGGCAACGTGGGCTATTACCTCTGCGGGTACCTGTCCCGGGCGGGCGCGGACCTGGTGGTGGCCGACATCGACCCGGCCCGCGTAAAGCGGGCCTGCGACGAATTCGGCGCGACCGCCGCGGGGCTCGGCGACATCCTGTACCAGGACGTCGACGTCGTATCGCCCTGCGCGCTCGGCGCAATACTGACGGCAGAGTCCATTCCGAAAATCCGGGCAGGAATCGTTGCCGGTGGCGCAAACAACCAGCTGGCCACCGACGCGGACGGCCAGCGCCTCGCAGACGCCGGCATACTGTATGCGCCGGACTATGTCATCAACGGCGGCGGCATCATCAACGTGGCCAGCGAGTACTACGACGATGCGGACGATGACGAGGTCATGCGGCGCGTCGCGGCGATCGGCGACCGCCTTGCCGGCATCTTCGAGAAGGCGGCGGCCAGCGGCAAGCCGACCAACGTCGTTGCCGACGAGCAGGCCAGGAGCATCATCGCCGCGGCCGGCAAGTGACTCGCTTACAGCGACCGCAGGACCCGCAGGAATTTTTCCGGATTCGGCCGGTCGGCAATTAAGCGCGAAAACTCCGTATAACGGATGATCCCGTTGGCGTCGACGACCAGGGACGCCGGCCAGAGCGTATCCTCGCCGTAATCCGCTCGGTGATCTGCGGGAACGCCTCTCTCCAGCAGCAATCCGAAGCGACGCGCGATTTCCAGGGACTCGTCCAGCCAGAACTCGAACTCGACGTCGAAGAAGTGCGCGACTCGCCGGGTCGTCTGCAGGGGTTTCGGCGTCACGAGGATCAGGTGCGCGCCGCTCTCGTTGATTGCCTTGTAATAATTCGTCAGGTCGGCTACCTGGCGGCTGCAGAAAGGGCACCAGTTCCCGCGCACGAACAGGATCACGGCCGGCCGACCCTTCAGGCTCTCCGAATCGACGGGCTTGCCGTCCTCGTCCAGCGCATGGAAACGGGGCAGCGGATTGCCGGGCCGGAGGATGTCCGGCGCGCGGCGCGCACCGATCTTCTTGCGGACCGACCATACGACGAGGGCGAGCAGCGCCGCCGTGCCAAGCAAGCCGGTGAGGATCATCGGATCCATGCGCAGCGATCCTTCATTTGCCCAGGTCCAGCACGATCTTGCCCATGTGTGCACTGCTCTCCATCAGTCTGTGAGCGGCCGAGGCATCCGCCAGCGGAAACCTGCGGAACACTATCGGTCTGACTGCCCCGGATTCAAGCAGGGGCAGCACCTCGCTCGCCAGCCCGGCGGCGATCGCGGCCTTTTCCCCGGTCGTCTGCGGGCGGAGCGTCGAACCCGTGATCGTCAGCCGCCTGCCGAGGACGCCACGCAGGTCGAGCTCGGCCTTCGAGCCCTGCAGGAAGGCGATGATGACGTAACGGCCATCGCGAGCCAGCAGGTCGATATTCTTCTGCATGTACGGACCCGCCACCATGTCGAGTACGACATCCACGCCTGTTCCTCCGGTGAAGTCGCGGGCGGCTGCAGCCCAGTCCGCGGTCCGGTAGTTGATGCCGCGGGCCGCACCGAGTCCTTCGCAGAAGCCGCACTTTTCATCGCTGCCGGCGGTCGCGAGCACCGTGGCGCCGAATGCCCTCGCCAGCTGAATGGCCGTCGTGCCGATGCCGCTCGATCCGCCGTGGACGAGGAGCGTCTCGCCCTGCCGCAGCCCGCCACGCATGAACACGTTGTAATACACGGTAAAAAATGTCTCGGGAATCGCGGCGGCTTCGGCGAGGTCGAGCCGCGCCGGCACAGGCAGGCAATGGCCTTCGTGCGCACGGCAGAATTCCGCGTAGCCGCCGCCATGCGTCAGCGCCATGACGCGGTCGCCAGGCTTCCAGCGCGTGCAGCCTGCGCCGAGTGCGACGATCTCCCCGGCGACCTCGAGCCCCGGCAGCGGGTCGGCGTCCGCCGGGACCGGGTACAGGCCGAGCCTCTGCAGCACGTCGGGACGATTCACGCCCGCTGCGGCCACACGGATGAGTACCTCGCCAGGGCGCGGAGACGGCGTCACGCGCTCGACCTCCGTCAGGACTTCCGGGCCGCCGGGCTGCTCGATGGCGACGGCGCGCATCCTGGGCGGTATACGAGAGTCATGCTGCTTGCTCATCGAGCGGCTCCTCCAGCGAACGGCTTACGGTGACCCGGTTCCGGCGGGTAACAGTAGCAGACGGGGGCGCGTCCCGCGTCGTGAAAGGCAACCCGAATACTGAGATAATCGGCGCACCGGCAGGCGAGGGATAACAAGCAGTGAAGAATCCGGTCTTATGGACCCCGTCACGCGAGCGAGTCGAAGCATCGGCCATGTATCGGTTCATGCGCCAGCACGGTTTCCGGGATTATGCGGCGCTTCACGCCTGGTCGATAAACAATCGCGAGACGTTCTGGCCGGCGGTAGTCGATTTCTGCGGCGTGGGCTTCAGTCGAGAGGCGAGGTCGGTCCTGACGCAGCCCGGCGACATGACGACCGCACGCTGGTTCGAAGGCAGTACGCTCAATTTCGCCGAGCAGCTGCTGCGCCATTCCGGTGACCTGCCGGCGCTGATCTTTCGCGGCGAGAACGGGGCGCGGCGTGAACTGAGTTTCGACGAACTGCGGGCCGAGGTGGCGCGCGTGGCTGCCGGCCTCAGGAACAGCGGCGTGGCAGCCGGCGATCGGGTCGCCGGGTTCCTGCCAAACTGTCCCGAGGCGATCGTTGCGATGCTGGCGGTCACGAGCACCGGGGCGATCTGGTCGTCGTGTTCGCCGGACTTCGGCATCAACGGCGTCGTGGATCGGTTCGGGCAGATCGAACCGAAGGTGCTGTTCTGTGCGGACGGCTATTATTACAACGGCAAAACCTTCGACTCCCTGGCCGCAGTTCGCGGCGTCCTGGACAAGATTCCGAGCATCGCGCGCACCATTGTCGTGCCTTTCACCGGTCGCGAAGTCGACTTGTCGGGGCTGCGTGGTGGCGGGCACTGGGGCGGGTTCGGCGACCGTGAAGCGGAGTTGCGGTACGAGCAGCTGCCGTTCGATCACCCCGTCTACATCATGTATTCCTCCGGCACCACCGGCGTGCCGAAGTGCATAGTGCACGGCGCGGGCGGCTCGCTTCTGCAACACCTCAAGGAGCACCAGTTCCACTGCGACGTGCGAAGCGGCGACCGCCTGTTCTACTTCACGACCTGCGGCTGGATGATGTGGAACTGGCTCGCGAGCGGCCTCGCATCGGGGGCAACGCTGGTCCTGTTCGACGGTTCGCCGTTTGCCCATGAGGGAAAAATCCTGTGGGAGATCGCCGCGGACGAGCGCATCACGATTTTCGGTACGAGCGCGAAGTACCTCGCGGCGCAGGAGAAGGCCGGCGTTCGCCCGGCTGGGTCCTGTGACCTGGCGTCGGTGCGCACGATACTGTCGACGGGCTCGCCGCTGGCCCCGGCGAGCTTCGACTACGTGTATCGCGAAGTAGCCGCCGATCTGCTGCTCGCGTCGATTTCGGGAGGCACCGACATCCTTGCCTGTTTTGCCGGAGGCAACCCGGTGCTGCCCGTCCGGCGCGGCGAACTCCAGTGCCTGGCACTCGGGATGGCGGTGGAAATCTTCGACGACGATGGCAGGGCCGTAACGGGCGAGAACGGCGAGCTCGTCTGCACGAAGGCGTTTCCGTCCCAGCCCGTCGGGTTCTGGAACGACCCCGGCGATCGCAAGTACCATGCAGCATACTTCGAGCGGTTTCCCGGCGTCTGGGCGCATGGCGATTACGCGGAGATTACCGATGCCGGCGGGATGATCATCCATGGCCGCTCGGACGCGGTCCTGAACCCGGGCGGCGTCCGCATCGGTACCGCCGAGATCTACCGGCAGGTCGAAAAGCTGGACGAGGTCGTCGAGAGCATTGCGATCGGCCAGAACTGGGCCGACGACGTGCGCGTCGTGCTGTTCGTGGTCCTGCGCGAGGGCGTTGCTCTCGACGAGACGCTGCAGTCGAGGATACGCAAGGTGATACGGGACAATACGACGCCGCGCCACGTGCCGGCGAAGATTATCGCGGTGCCGGAGATCCCGCGCACGATCAGCGGCAAGATCGTCGAGATTGCGGTACGCGCGGTCGTGCACGGGCAACCGGTCAAGAATACGGATGCGCTGGCGAACCCGCATGCGCTGGAACACTTCCGCAACCTGCCCGAACTCTCCACGGACTAACGCATGGCAGCAGACAGCAATGATGAAGTACTCGGCGAAATCGTCGGGCGGGGCGTCGTCAAGCCCGAGTGGATCGATTACAACGGGCACATGAACGTCGCTTATTACGTGCTGGCGTTCGACCACGCGGTAGACGAACTCTGGGCGCACATCGGCATCACGAATGACTACATAGACAAGACCCGCGGGTCGACCTTCGCCGTGGAGTGCCACATTACCTACCAGCGCGAGCTGCTGCCCGACGCGCCGTACGTCGTCACGGCGCAGTTGCTGGCCTACGACGCGAAGCGCATTCACCAGTTCCAGCGCATGTACCACGCGCAAGAGAAGTTTCTCGCCGCGACCGCTGAGTGGATGAACCTGCACGTCGACCTGAACGTTCGCAAGGTGACGCCCTGGCCCGAGTCCGTGATCGCCAACCTGGGCGGTATTGCCGGACGCCAGGCGGGCAGCCCCTACCCGGAGGAGGCGGGGCGCCGCATGCGCATCCGCGAACCGATCTACACGCTCGAGCCCGCAGGGAGGACATCGACGTGAAGGAGCACCTGATCGCCATCGACCAGGGAACCAGCAGCAGCCGCTGCGTGATCTTCGATCGCAATGGTTCCGTCCTCGGTTCCTCGCAGCAGGAATTCCCCCAGGTTTACCCCCAGCCGGGCTGGGTCGAGCACGACCCGGAGGCGATCTGGACGTCTGTGGTCGACACGACGCGCAAGGCGCTGGCCAGCAGAGGGGTGGCGCCTCTGTCTATTGCCGGACTCGGCATCACCAACCAGCGCGAAACGACGCTCGTCTGGGACCGGGAGACCGGTCGTTGCATCTACAACGCGATCGTGTGGCAGGACCGGCGCACGGCGAAGACCTGCCAGCGTTTGCGCGAGCGAGGCGTAGAGGAGGCGGTTATCGAGAAAACCGGGTTGCGCCTGGACCCGTATTTTTCAGCCACGAAGCTCGCATGGCTCCTGGACCACGTCGATGGCGCGCGCAGCAGGGCGGAAGCCGGCCGGCTGGCGTTCGGAACCGTGGACAGCTTCCTGCTGTGGCGCCTGAGCGGCGGGCAGGTGCACGCGACCGATGCGACGAACGCGTCGCGCACTCTGCTGTTCAACATCCACTCGCAGCAATGGGACGATGAACTGCTGGATATTTTCGGCATCCCGGCCGCGCTGTTGCCCGCCGTACGGGATTGCGCTGACGATTACGGGCATACGGATGCGGCTGCGATCGGCGCGCGGATACCGATACGCGGCGTCGCGGGCGACCAGCAGGCCGCGCTCATCGGCCAGGCGGGCTTCGAGCCCGGCGTCACGAAGAGCACCTATGGCACCGGCTGCTTCGTGATCGCGAATACCGGGGCCGAGGCCCTGCGTTCGGAGAACAAGCTGCTGACGACGGTTGCTTACCGGCTCGGCGGACGGGTCACCTACGGCCTCGAGGGCAGCATCTTCGTCGCGGGTTCGGCGGTGCAGTGGCTGCGCGACCAACTCAGGATCATCGACAGCGCGCAGGCGACCGAGGCCATCGCCGAGGCGACCGGAATCGTCGAGACGGTGCACGTAGTGCCCGCGTTCACGGGCCTCGGCGCTCCGTACTGGGACCCGGATGCGCGTGGCGCGGTACTCGGCCTGACGCGCGACAGCGGGATCAACGAGATCGTAACGGCGACCCTGCAGTCGATTGCCTACCAGACCTGCGACCTGACGCGAGCGATGGCGGACGACGGCATTTCGCCAAGCGTGATCCGCGTGGACGGCGGGATGGTCGCCAACAACTGGTTCCTGCGCTTTCTCGCCGACATGCTGCAGGTCACGGTGGAGCGACCGGCGAACGTCGAATCGACGGTCACCGGGGCAGCCTGCCTGGCCGGTCTCGGCAGCGGCGTATACGGTTCGGTCCAGGAAATCGAGGCGCTATGGTCCAGCGACGCGCGCTTCGAACCCGGCATGGACGCTGGCCGGCGCGAGCGCCTCTACGCGGGCTGGCTCAGCGCGGTTTCGAGGGTGCGAACGCCGGGCTGACACTCGGCGTGTCGCGGTCGGCGCGCGGCGCGAGGAAATCCAGGAATTGCCCGGTCGACCGGGACCAGCTGGCGTCCTGTGCATATGCACGCGCCGCCGAGCGATCCAGTCGCAGCGCCTTGTGGCAGGCCGTCGCCAGGTCACCGTCCAGGACGCCGGTCACGCCGTTCTGCACGACATCGATGGGCCCGGTAACCGGCAGTGCGGCGACGGGCAGCCCGCAGGACATGGCCTCCAGCATCACGAGACCGAAGGTGTCGGTCCGGCTAGGGAACACGAACACGTCGCCGCCGGCAATGTGGGCCGCAAGCTCGGCGCCGAACCTGTAGCCGACGAAGTGGCTGTCCGGATACCTGGCGGACAAACGTGGCCGGTCGGGGCCGTCGCCGATCAGCACCTTGCTGCCGGGCAGGTCCAGCCGCAGGAATTCTTCGATTTTCTTTTCGACGGCGACCCGACCGACGTAGATCCAGATCGGTCGCGGCAGGGCGTATTCGTGCCTCGGCTGGGGCGCGAACAGGTTGGTGTTCACGCCGCGCGACCAGACGACGACGTTGCGGAAGCCCCGGAGTTCGAGCAACGTCCTGACCGACCGGGTCGGCGTCATCGTTCGAACGGCCGGGCCATGAAACCAGCGCAGGATGGCCGAGGTCCAGCTGACCGGTACGGGAAAGCGTGCCCGTACATACTCGGGAAACTGCGTGTGGTACGCCGTCGTGAACGGGAGCTTGCGGCGGATGCAGTAACGCCTGACAGCCAGTCCGAGCGGTCCTTCAGTGGCGATGTGTATGCAGTCCGGATCGAACTCGTTGAGCTCGCGCGCTATGCGTCGACCCTGGAACAGCGAGAGGCGAATCTCCGGGTAAGTCGGCAACGGAATCGAACGGCGACCCTCCGGTGTGACCATGCGGACGTCGTGGCCGAGCGACCGGAGCTCGTCCCTGGTCTGCATCAGCGTCGTGACGACGCCGTTGACCTGCGGTGACCAAGCGTCCGTGACTATGACTATGCGCACCGCAGGATTTTCGCGCCAGGAAATGAACCTGACGTGACAGCCGTATTAAGAAATCTTGAAAACGCAGGAAAATATTCATCTTTGTTTCACGCGGCGGTCACGCGCCTGCAGCAAAAGCATCCGAAAATGCGCGGCATCAGAAAAGAGATGAGGAAATGAATGGCGGCCGTAATTGACTATTTCGATATTCTGGAGGCAGACGTCTGCCTGCGCGTCAACCGGCTCAGCGGCATTGCTGCCATCCGCGGGTTTTTCTCAGTGATAAGCAGGCTCGGCGACGGCGGTTTCTGGGTCGTCATGGGCCTTGGCGTCATCATGCTGAACGGATCCGCCGGATTGCCGGCGGCTCTGCAGATGGCGCTCACCGGCGGCGCAGGGGTCCTGGTCTACAAGCTGCTCAAGCGGCATCTGGTCCGGGAACGACCCTACATCCGCCATGCCGGAATTCGCTGCGGGACGGCGCCTCTCGACCGCTACAGTTTCCCGTCCGGCCACACGCTGCACTCGGTCAGCTTCACGCTGCTGATCGCCGAATTCGAGCCGCTGCTGCTGCCGGTCGCGTTGCCATTCGCCGCCCTGGTCGCCGCATCGCGGGTCATTCTCGGCCTGCACTATCCTACCGATGTCCTGATGGGTGCGGCGCTCGGTGCCCTGCTGGCCGACGCGAGCCTGGCCCTGCTCTGACGGGGGGTCAGCCCGCGAAGCGCTGCCAGGCAACGACGCCCCACACGAGTACTACCAGGCACAGGCTGACGAAGACGGCTGCGGACCCCATGTCCTTGGCTCGTCCCGACAGCTCGTGCAGCTGGTCGCCGTGCCGGTCGACGGCCGCCTCTATGGCCGAATTCAGCAACTCGACGACCAGCACGAGCAGGCAGGTCGCCAAGAGGGCAGCCCGCTCCGCCGCTGTTTGGCCGAGCCAGAGGGCAAGCGGGAGGAGCAGGAGTGTCAGCGTAACTTCCTGCCGGAACGCGGCCTCGTGCCGCCACGCCTGTCGAAAACCCTGTGCCGAATAGCGGGTGGCACGCAGGATTCGTCTCATACCGGTATTGCCGGGCTTGCCCACCTGTGGAGTTCCTGCCGCTCGGGAGTCAGGCCGGATTCTAAACGACGGGCATCACGATGGGCGATCT
>JAOUIH010000190.1 GCA_029884165.1 Gammaproteobacteria bacterium
ACCCTCGCGGCACATCGTATCGGACACTTCTATATGGCTGCGGTGCGACATCCCGAGGACGTTCCCGTGGACCTCGACCCCGGCCTGCCGCAGCCAGGCGCCGATCAGCGGCCCGCCCTGGCGGCTGTCCTCGCCGATCCACTGCAGGTAGACGGCGGCGGGTATGCCCCTGGGCAGCGCCCAGCGGACGTCGAAGCCGCCGAGCTGGTTGCCCGGCTCGTCCTCGGGATCGACGTTTACGCCCTGGTTGTCGCGGCCCAGGAACAGGTCCCAGAAGGTTCCGAGGCCGCAGGGCCGGTCGTCCCCGCACCACTGGGCCGTGCGGGAGAGGCCGATCTCGAGGCCGCGGACCGGCCGGAAGCTGCCCCGGAGGCCAAACAGCCAGGCGTCGTTGACGACGCGCTCGTCGTCGAGCAGGCCCATGAAGCTCGACAGCGTCCAGGGACCGATCCAGCGCAGCCACTTCGTCTCGAACGGCGTGCTGCCGATGCGCTGGATGCCAATGCCCGGAACGGGCCGCGCGTTGGTCGACAGGATCAGCGAGCCGTCGTGGCCCGGCCCCCACCAGCGGTCCTGCCAGCCGGCCGAGAGCATCCAGTTGCCGAGCGCCACGCCGATGACCGTGCCGTCCGGGCGGAACTCGTCGCCGTCGAAGGGATCGTTCGCATACGTCGCGCGCAGCCGCAACATGAATCTCTCGCCGGTCCAGTCGAGCTCGGCCAGCGCCTCGGCATCGGCCCGCGGCGTGTCCTCGAACGTGCGTATCACGCGCGGATTTTCGGCCAGCGATGCGCCAAAACGTACGTGCGTCGTGCCGGGGTCGAGGCCGTAACGGAGCCGCTGGCGGACGCGCTCGTAGGCGTCGCGCACCCGATCGTCGGAGTCGTCGAGATCGGCGTCGGCGAGCGCCGCGTGGACGTCACCCCAGGCAACCGGCCAGGCGGTTAGCGGGATGTTGATGATGCCGGCGTCGTTCAGCAGTTCGAGGTCGTGGCGCAGGCCGGTGTCGCCGGGGTCCGCCCAGGGGCTGGCCAGGGTTCGGGCCGGGTTGAGCAGGATCATCGAGATGAGCGCGACGATCAGCGGGAGGTCGCCCGCGGGGCGGGCTCCTACAGGGGGCGCGGGATCAGTACGCACTGCGCCATTGCAGGTAGCCGCGGAAATCGCTCGATGTCTGTCCGCTGACGTCATCCTCGGCACGCTCCATGCCCAGCCCGATATCGATCCGGCCGTATTTGAACATGCGAACGTGCACCAGATCGAGACTTGCGATGTCCTGCCGGGTCGGTGTAAGCGTGTTGGCCGGATCGGGATTGCCGCCGCGGTTCAGGGCCCCGTAGCGTACGAGGGCCTGCCACTGCGTCTCGTCGGTATCGACCAGCACGACGCCGGCCGACAGCAGGCGCGCGTCGTTGTCGGCCCCGTGGCCCACGGAGCGGCCGCGGTAGCGGTAGCCCGTCTGGTAGATCGAGTGGTTGTAGGCGCAGTCGAAACCGCTATTCGGCTCCAGCACGTCGCACTTGGTCTCCGCCAGTTCGCCGAACCAGCGGTAGGACCAGCGTCCGCTGATCATTCCTGTCCCCTCGATGCCGAGCTGCCCGAGGTAGCGGCTGGGGAACCCGCCCGCCTCGTCCTCGCCGATGGCCTGGCCGTAGAATGCCAGCGGGGACCCGAACAGCCGGCTCCAGCGCCAGTCGACGCCGGCGAGCTGGTTGCCGGGTTCGTTGTCGACGTCGATGCCCTCGCCGCCACGGTTGTCCCGGCCGATCAACAGGTTCCAGAACGTGTCCAGGCCGCAGGGCCGGCCTTCCCCGCACCACTGCGCGCTGCGCGTGAGGCCGATCTCGAGCGAAGGGATCGGCCGGAAGTTGAAGCGCATGCCGAAGAAGCGCGCCTCGGGCACGTAGCGGTCGCTCTCCATCCGGCCGAAGTGCACCGACAGGTCCCAGGGGCCGAGCCACGAGAGCCACCGCGTCTCGAACGCATCCGTGTGCATCCGGTCGATCGAGACCGACGGGATCGGGCGGGCGTTGTTGCCGAGGATCAGGCTGCCGTCCCAGCCGGGCCCCCACCAGCGCTCCAGGGTGTTCGCCGTGAACGCGTAGTTGCCGAGCACGACGCCGACGAAGGAGCCGTCGGCGCGGAATTCCTCGCCGTCGGAGGCGTCGGCGACGGCCTGGCCGTTCAGCGAAACGGCGAACAGGTCGCCTGTGTAGTTGAAGCCGAGCCCGATCTCGCCCTGCTCGCGCGGCGTGTGCTGGTAGCCGCGGATGCGGGTCGGGCTCTCCGCGACGGAAGCCTCGGCGTTGAACGTGACCTCGTTGGTCCGAGTCTCCCACCGGGCGCGAACCTCGATGCGCGTTATCGCATCGCGAACGTCCGGCGGCAGGTCGGCCGTGCCGTCGTAGCGGCGGATGTCTGCAAGGATGGGTCCCCAGGCCAGCGGCCAGGTCGTGACGGCGCCGGTGATGATGCCGTGATCGGCCAGGCGCTGGATGTCGTGCCGCAGCGCGAGGTCGCCTGCCGGCACGAAGGGGCCGGCGACAGCGATACCCGCCGCGGATACGAGCGCCAATGCCGCCAGCAGGCGGGTTGTCCGGGTGATCGGGTTGATGAGTCGTTCCTGGCGTTGTTGTCGTGGGACCGGCGCGCGGTCCGGGTAATGGTAAACAGTCACGGCCTGCCTGTCGCGGGTCAGGGGTCGCCCGCGAGCGCGGGTTCCTGCAGGCATGTCGCGCGGGTCGCCCGCGAGCGCGGGCTCCTACAGGCATGTCCCGGGGTCGCCCGCGAGCGCGGGCTCCTACAGGCATGTCCCGGGGTCGCCCGCGAGCGCGGGCTCCTACAGGCATGTCGCGCGGGTCGCCCGCGAGCGCGGGCTCCTACAGGCATGTCCCGGGGTCGCCCGCGAGCGCGGGCTCCTACAACGGCTGACCTGTAGGAGCCCGTCCTGACGGGCGACGCGGCGCCGAAATCCAGACAGAATCCCAGTGCGGGTAATCCCCGATCCGGGGCACAAGGCCTGCACGGACGGGGTTCATGACGATATATCTCGCAACCAAAGCGAGATCCTCGTCGCGACGGATCCCGCGGTCATAGAATCCCTTTTGCCATACCTTTCCATGACGGCCCACCAGTTTGTTGATCTGTCGCGCCGCCAGCGATTTGACAGAGTTGACACACACCGACAATGGCCGGCCCTCGGGGACGACCACCAGCCAGTGCAGGTGATCCGGCATTACGACAAATGCGAGGGATCTGGTCGAATGCGCGACACATTCGCGTTGGAGGTTCCTGACGACAATGCGCGCGCTGGTAAGCGACTCGAACCATCGGGCATGCAGGTGCGTCCGGGTAACGACGTGGAACGCATGATTCGGGAGCGAACACCGGCCGCGACGCAGAGCGCGCACGCCGGGTGACTGCCTTGCCGCTTCGAAGTACATGCGGCGTATGTTTGATGCGCGACGTCTCGCCGAACAACACGCAATTATTGGCCGCCGCACCGGATACGCGGGTCGACGAAGGGGTCGCCCGCGAGCGCGGGTTCCTACAGGCATGTCGCACGGGTCGCCCGCGAGCGCGGGTTCCTACCGGCATGTCGCGTGGGTCGCCCGCGAGCGCGGGTTCCTACCGGCATGTCGCACGGGTCGCCCGCGAGCGCGGGCTCCTACAGGCATGTCGCACGGGTCGCCCGCGAGCGCGGGCTCCTACAGGTATGTCCCGCGGGTCGCCCGCGAGCGCGGGTTCCTACCGGCATGTCGCGTGGGTCGCCCGCGAGCGCGGGCTCCTACAGGCATTTCGCGCCGATCGTCCGCGAGCGCGGGCTCCTACAACGGAGCGCCTGTAGGAGCCCGTCCTGACGGGCGACTTCGCCAATCCGCCAGGCAGATTCGCGTCACGGTGAACTGCCTGTCGCGGGTCAGGACCCGCACCAACAGGCACGGGCGTCTACCCCCGCAGCGCGCGGACGCGATCCAGCAATGCTCGGGTCGACGGGTTCGAGCCTTCGTAAGGCGCGCCGGAGGCAACCGGTGCGGTCAGCGAGGTGGCGAGCTTCTTGCCGAGTTCGACGCCGAACTGGTCGAACGCGTTGATGCCCCAGATGACGCTCTCGACGTATACCTTGTGCTCGTAGAGCGCGATCAGCTGGCCGAGCGTATCCGGCGTAAGACTCGGCATCAGTATCGTGTTGCTGGGCCTGTTGCCGGGATGTCGGCAGTGCGGGTCCTCGCTGTCGTAACCGTCCATCAGCGCCTCGCTTTGCGCAAGACAGTTCGCGATCGCGAGGTCCTGTTGCTCGGGGCTCGCGCCGGATGACGCGACCGGCAGGATGAAGTCAACGGGTACGAAGCGGGTGCCCTGGTGCAGCAGCTGGTAGAACGAGTGCTGCGCGTTCGAGCCCGCCTCGCCCCAGATGAGCTGCCCGGTGTTCACCCTGACGGGCTTGCCGTCGGCGCGCACACCCTTGCCGTTCGACTCCATCTGCAGCTGCTGCAGATAAGCCGGGAAGCGGTCGAGTCGGTTGTCGTAGGGCAGGATCGCGTGACTCTCCGCGCCGAAAAAATTGTTGTACCAGGTCGAGAGCAGCGCGAGCACGAGCGGCATGTTCGCCTCGGGCTCCGCCTGCCGAAAATGCAGGTCCATGCGGCGCGCGCCGGCCAGGAGCCTGCGGAAAGCGTCCATGCCGATGACCAGCGCCAGCGACAGGCCGACCGCC
>JAOUIH010000191.1 GCA_029884165.1 Gammaproteobacteria bacterium
CCAGGTCATTTTCCTGGTCGGCGATGCGCCGCCCCACATGGATTACCAGGACGAGCTCCAGTACCCGGCCATCATCGCGAGCGCCGCGGAGAAGGGTATCGTGGTCAATACGATCCAGTGCGGCAACATGCCCGTGACGGTAGAACCCTGGACGCAGATCGCACGCCTGGGCAACGGCGACTTTTTCCAGGTAGAGCAGGCCGGCGGCGCTGTGGCCTATACGACGCCTTACGACGCCGAGATCGCCGACCTGGCGGCGAAAATCGACGCGACACGGCTCTACTACGGTAGCGACGAAGACAAGGCGCGGATGGAAGAAAAGGTCGCCGCGACCGAGAAGCTGGCGTCGGCCGCGTCGGACGAGGCGCTGGCCCGTCGCGGCATCTTCAACGCGTCCGCTGCCGGTCGTACGAACAGCTTCGGGGAGAACGAGCTGATCGTGGCTGTAAGCAGCGGCAAGGTAGATCTCGACGAATTGCCGAAGGAGGCATTGCCGGCCGCGATTGCGCCCATGGCGCCCGAAGAGCAGCGCGCCTATATCGCCGGCGTCGCCGAGGAGCGGGTCAGGCTGCAGAAACGGATCCAGGAACTTGCGGACGAGCGCGACGCATTCATCGAAAAGAAGGTGGAGGCCGAGGGCGGCCGCAAGGACTCGCTGGACCAGAAGCTGTACGACACCGTCGCGCGCCAGGCCGAGAAGGCCGGGCTCGAGTATTCGGACGGACCGGCGTACTGACCAGGCGGTGACATCTGTCGGGGACGGTGACCGAAGCCGGCGTGGAGCCGGGGTCACCGTCCCGGATTTCGTACATATGCCCGCGGCGGGGAAGGGCCCCGGCGCGGTACCGCTGGGCAGCTACTCCGACGGCGAGAACAGGAAATAGTCGTGGGCGGCGCGTGCGACTTCCGCAATCGCGCGCTCGCGCACTTCGACTTCCTCCCCGGAGGACTTGACGAAAGCCACGACGATCACGTGGCCGGCCTCGCCCGGGAGGTAGACGATGCCCACGTCATTGGTCGTGCGGCCGATCGAGCCGGTCTTGTGCGCGACGACGGTATCTTGCGGCAGGATTCCTTTCAGGCGCGTCTGGCCGGTCTCGCAGCGTTCCATGATGTCGAGCAGCAGGGCACTCGACGATTCCGTCAGGGCCTCGCGTTTCCAGATCTTCTCGAGCAGCGTGGCCATGCCGCGCGGCGTCGCCGTGTCGCGCGGGTCGAGTTCGAATGCGGCCGCGGCCGCGTCGGCTTCTCCTGCGGGCAACGCCTCGACCATGGCCTCGTAATCTTCCCAGGTTCGGCCGGATGCGGAGGGCATGTCCCCGAGGCCGAGCCAGTCGCCGATCAGACGGATGGTCGGCCGGTCCACGCGTACGCCCCTGACGCCCAGCGCATCGAGCCTTGCATTGACGGCCGTGCCGCCGCCGACCAGGTCCAGTAACCGGTCGGTCGCGGTGTTGTCACTGATCAGCAGCATGATCTCCAGCAGGTTCAGCACGGACACCGACAGGCCAGGGTCGTCCAGCAGCTTGGCCAGCATGCCGCTGCCGGGCGAATACGCCTCTACACCGATGTCGACGCGCTGTGTCAGCGCCAGTTTGCCTGCGTCGACCTGGTGCAGGAGTTCTACTGCCAGCGGTACCTTGTAGGTGCTCGCCATCGGGTAAGGCTCGTCGGCGTTCACGAATGCGCTGCGGCCGGACTCCAGGTGCACGACAGCCACCCCCATCGAGCCGCCTGCCGTCGCGGCAAGGCGTTCGAGTTCCCGCGTGAGCCGCGACTCGTCGGCGAGAACCGCGCTGGTCGTGACGAGCAACAAGAGGGCAATAAGCAATGTTCTGTGCTGTCGCATCAGCTGTCTCCCTGGTGATTCCTAGCTGGTTTTACCAAGCCAGTCGGCGATGAGTCGCGCGACAGTCGGATGGACAAGGTAGCCGAGTCCGTGGTGCGGGTTCGACCGGCCGTCGCGCAGCGCGAGATTGTAGATTCGGTGGTCGGTGATCGAATCGACGAGTGCCGCGTCCAGCATCGCCCGGTAGTCATCGGCGAGCGTGCCGTCGTGCGAGATATAGTCGTCCTCGGCGGCGACATTGTGCCAGTGGCGGACATTGGCCGGGAATCGCCGTTTGCCTCCGGCGCGCGCGCCCTTCAGCTTGCGCTTCACCGTCTCATCGCCGAGCGGCGAGCCGAGCGTGATCCAGGTATCGACCACCTTGTCCGTGTAGCGGGGTCGGTACTCGCCGGCGCGAGAGAATTTCCAGAGCGTGTCGTAGGCGATCAGCGTGCCGAGGCTGTGCGAAACAACGAGAATACGGTCGGCGCGATCCATCGCCCGCTGCAACGGCGCGATCATCGGGAAACGTACGTCGGTGCCGAAGGCGCTGTCGAAGTTCCAGTACTCGTGGATGTCGGGTGCGGCGGCTTCGATGAGCTTGCCGGCAATCCGGAGTCCGCCCAGCGTGCTCGCGCCGACGTCGGCCAGGAGTTCGAGCGCCGCGTTCTTGCCCGGCAAGCGCTCGTAGTTTTCCTTCGTGAACGCGTCGGCCGGCAATGCGCGCAACTGTTGCAGGCTCAGCTTGCGACCGGCGACGTCCCTGGCCTCGTCATAGGATGTCCCGCGCGAGCGCAGGTAGGCGTTCGACACGTCACCGTAGTAGACGAATTCCTTCCGGGCCGCGGTGAACGCGTCGAGCCTGGCGGGATGGTCGCGCGCAATACCGTGCCGCGTCGCGGCGAGCCACAGGCGCCACAGCGCGGCCTTCGCCGGCTTGGTGCTCCGGCCGTGGACGAACAGGATCGCGTTCGCCATCGGCCGCGCTCAGTCCAGCGAGGTCAGGCAGCGGGCCACAGCCAGCCGAAAACGCCGGCGGTCAGCAGGCCGTAAATGACGCCGTCGACGATGTCCTTCACGGTGCGGCTCCAGCTGTGACCGAACCAGATGGACTGGGCCCCCGCGTTGCCCGCATAGGCCAGCACGCCGACCGTGCCGGTCAGCTGGAAGACCTTGAGGTAGTGCGTGCCGCCCGGCAGCGCAGAGCCGGCGACGTAGGCGATAAGCAGCGAGATGACGAGCAGGTAGACGAACCAGCTGCCCAATTGCTTGCCCATCGACAGCGAGCCGTGCGGCAAGACGACCAGCATCGCCGCCGGACCTTCCTTGTACTTTGCCTGCCATGCCTCGCTCGCCCGGTCCTTGTTGCTGCCGGCATGTGGCACCGAGTACTCGCCGACCGGTACGCCCTTCAAGGCTGATCGGGCGGCTTCTTCGTTCGGCAGTTTGCGCCAGTCGGAATTGTGATAACCGAGCACGGTCCACACCAGGCTGCTGGCGATAAACACGATGACGGCTGCGACGACGATCGGCAGCCATAGAGATCCGAGTGCTACGCTCATGATGTTTCCCCCGATTGCGCCGTGTTCCGGCTTGTTTGCCGGCATTGTAGAGCAAAAGATACTGCCCGGCCCGTGCGCGGGCTCAGCCCTCCCGACGGAGCAGCCAGGGCAGGGGCAGGTGCCAGATGGATCCGGCGACGCGGCGGCGGAAATAGCCCATGTGGCCGATGGCCTCGATGCCATGTGCCGCCGGGTCGATGACCTCCAGCTCCTTGTCGGGGGAGCCGTAGCGATCGAGCAGCCATCGGCAGGCCGCGCTCGGCCCATAGCGATCGTCGCTGAAGGCTATCGACCGGATCGGGACGCGGATCCTGCCGTGCCCTTCCCAGTTGCCCAGGTACTCGGGCCGATTACACCATTCGAACCACTCGAGCCCGGCACCCATCGGCACGTCGTCGCCCATGCCGAAATAGCCGGCCGGGAAGTAGCCCTTCAGGCGGGTCATGATCCGCATTAGCGGTACGAGGGCCCGCAGAATCTGCCGGCTCGGGGCCGGGAACAGTCCCCAGTGCCCGGTCGGCGCAGCAATGAACAGCAGTTTCTCGAAGCGGTCGTCGCGGTCTGCCAGCCCGTATGCCTGGGCGCCGAAGCTGTGGCCGATGCCGGTGACCGGGTAGTCGAAGCGATTCTGAGCCCAATCCATGACGGCCGGCAGGTCGACCGTGGCCCAGCCCGTCAGCGTCGCCTCGAAGCCCTCGAGCCGCTTCGGGCGGCTGTAGCCCATCCCACGCCAGTCCCAGGTCAGCACCGTGTAGCCCTGTGCGGCGAGAAAGGCCGCGTAGTCCGCGTAGAAGCGGCTGGGCACGCCGAGTGCCGCGCCGATCAGCGCGAGGCGCCGGTTGGGCGTCTCCGGTTCGAACAGGGTGGCGCCGAGTTCGAAGCCATCGGCGCATCGAATCTGTATCCGGCGGGCTTCAGGCATTGGGCGAAACCTGGGCAAACACCGCGCCACGCTATACGACCCGTAGCGACGCAACAAGGTCCCGCGCCGCCAAGGACCGCAGGCGTTATCATGTGCGCCCTATACGCCGGGCGACCAGAGGGGCGGACAGGTGAGCGAATCCCATGAACATGCAGGCCAGCCGTGCTGCCACGGCGCGGCGCCGGAACTGAAAGACCCGGTCTGCGGCATGAGCGTGACGCGCGAGTCGCAGCACTCGCACGAGCACGCGGGCGAGACGTATTACTTCTGCTGCAACGGCTGCAGGACGAAGTTCGCGGCCGGGCCGGAGAAGTACCTTGCGCCGGAGGAATTGAAAGACCCGGTCTGCGGCATGAGCGTGACGCACGAGGCGCAGC
>JAOUIH010000192.1 GCA_029884165.1 Gammaproteobacteria bacterium
ATGACAAAAGACCCTGTAGGAGCCCGCGCTCGCGGGCGACAGCCGCCTCAGCCCATCACTGCCTTCCCGCAAGCTAGAATCCGCTTGTGACATCGCCTTCGCCCGACAACTCCTGGAACGCCGGCCTGGCCCCGTACTTCGACCACGACTACGCCGGCCCGGCCTTCGTGCTGTTCGGCCCCGGCCACCTGGCTGCGCTTGCGGTTCTGGGCGCCGCCGTCGCGTTCCTCGTCTGGGGCTGGCGCGAGCCGGGCGAGGCAGGGCGCCGCCGCGCGCGCTGGCTGGTCGCCGGCATCATGATCGCCAACGAGATCGGCTGGCACTGGTGGAACGTCGCCGGCGGCGTCTGGAACCTGCAGGATCACCTGCCGCTGCATGCGACCTCGCTCAGCATCTGGGGCTCGATACTCGTGCTGCTGACGCGGAACTACCGCGTCTACGAGATCGTCTTCTTCATCGGCATCGCGGGCGCGATGCAGGCGCTGATCACGCCGAGCGCGGGCATCTACGGGCTGCCGCACTACCGCGCGTTCCAGACGCTCGTCTCGCACGGCATGGTCGTCGTCGCGATGGTCTACATGACGCGCATCGAGGGCCTGCGCCCGAACTGGTCATCCGTGTGGAGGACGATGCTCGCACTGAACGTCTACCTCGTGATCGTCACCGGCATCAACGTCGTGCTCGGCAGCAATTACATGTACACGCTGGCGCGTCCGAAGACCGCCAGCGTCCTCAACCTGTTCGGTCCCTGGCCCTGGTATATCGTCATGGCGGAGTTCCTGGCGCTGGGATTGTTCGTGCTGCTGTACCTGCCGTTCGTCCTCGCGGACCGGCGACGTTAATCGGAATTCCGGGGACAGTTTACCTATCTCCGAGTTAGGTAAACTGTCCCCGAGATTTGCCGAACACCGACCCGGTTTACTAAGAAAGGATTCAGGCATATCCTTTCCTAACCTAAGCTACTGGGAAAGGATCCTTTCCTGGGCACAATGACGAGAAAAGCATCATCCCGGCTCGGCCGGTACGAGACCAGCACCGTAGCCGGCGAGTCGATCCGTGCCTACGTGCCGCCGCCACTGCCACCATCACCGTCGATCGACCTGGGGCCGTTCTTCAAGCAGATCGAAGCAGCCAACCGAGCGCTGGGCCACCTGGATGGGATGACCTCCATACTGCCCGACACGCCGCTGTTCCTTTACATGTACGTACGCAAGGAGGCGCTGCTGTCCTCGCAGATCGAGGGAACCCAGTCGTCACTGTCCGACCTTCTGCTGTACGAGAGCGACCTGGCCCCTGGGGGCTCGCCTGAGGACGTCACCGAGGTGTCCAATTACGTGGCGGCGCTGTACCTCGGCATCCGCCGCATCAAAGCGGGCCTGCCGCTGTCGAGTCGCCTCCTGAAAGAAGTTCACGCGAAGCTGCTGCGCAAGGGCCGGGGCAGCCGGAAAGGGCCCGGAGAATTCCGTCGCACCCAGAACTGGATCGGCGGTACCCGTCCGGGCAACGCGCTATACGTGCCCCCGCCGCCGCAATACGTGGCGGAGTGCATGAGCGACCTCGAGCGATTCATACACGATCGGGAGCGACCGTTGCCGCTGCTGGTGCGCGCGGGTCTCGCCCATGCGCAGTTCGAGTCTATACACCCGTTCCTGGATGGCAACGGCCGCCTGGGACGATTACTGATCACGCTGATGCTGCACGCCGAAGGCGTCCTCAAGGAACCGCTCCTGTATCTCAGTCTGTACCTCAAAGTGCATCGTCAAACATACTATGACCTTCTGCAGCGAATACGAACCGATGGCGATTGGGAACGTTGGCTGGCTTTTTTCCTCGACGGCATCGAGGAAACGTCTCGCCAGGCGGCAACGGCGGCCAAATCGATTCTTGATTTGTTCGCGAAGGACCGCAAAGCCATCGAGTCGTTGGGGCGCCCTGCCGGCTCTGCACTGCAGGTTCACCAGCTCATGCAGAAACGGCCGATGATTACCGTTGCAGACGCAGTCCAGGAACTGCCGTTGTCCGCGCCGACTGTCCGCAAGTCGATCGATCACCTGTCAAGACTGGGCATCGTGTCGGAGAAGACCGGCAAACAGCGTGACCGGGTATTTGTTTACGTCCAGTACATGAACGCGCTGAGCCAGGGGACCGAGCCGCTTCGGTAGGTGAATTCCGGGGACAGTTTACCTAATTCCTAATTAGGTAAACTGTCCCCGGAATTCTGCGCTGCCAATCTCCAGGGGGTACGCCATGCACCAGCAACGTCGCGAGTTTCTTGTCTCGTTCGTGGTTCTCGTTTCGAGCGCGGTCCTGCCGCTGTCCGCGCGTGCGCAGGACAAGATGAAGATCGGCGTCATCGGCTCGGGCAACGTCGGTGGCGCGATCGGCGCGTCCTGGGTCAGGGCCGGGCACGAGGTCATGTTCTCCTCGCGGCACATCGAGAACGACCGGAAGCTGGCGGCCGATCTCGGCGGCGGCGCTCGCGCCGGCACGCCACGCGAAGCCGCAGCATTCGGCGACGTGATCCTGGTCGCCGTCCCGTATCGCGCCTTGCCCGACATCGGCAGGGACATGGCGGACCTGGTCGACGGCAAGGTCGTCATCGACGCCAGCAATCCCTTCCCGAACCGCGACGGCGAGATCGCCGACTGGGCCCGGGAGAAGGGCGCCGGCCTAGCCTCGGCAGAACTTCTGCCCGGCGCCCGCATCGTGCGCGCGTTCAACGCAATCGGCGCCGCGCGCATGGGCTCGGCCTACCGGGAACCCGGCGTCGTCGGCATGCCGATTGCCGGCGACGACGCCGAGGCGGTGGCCATCGCCTCGGAGCTGATCCGCGACGTCGGTTACGAGCCGGTCCTGATCGGCAACCTGGACAAGGGCCGGTACCTGGTGCCGGGCACCGCGCTGGCCGGCGAGCACAGCGCGGAGGAAATTCGCGAGATTGCGGCCGGCCTGGAGTAGGGGCCGGCCTCCCACGACGGCCGTACGATTGACTCAAAGAATCAAAGGGGTCAGAGCACGCGCGTCCGGAGTACTGGCAACAGGATCATGCAAATCTCTCGACCTCAGCAGCACGCCACGTATTGTCGCGGTCCCGCGTATACTTTGTCCCGGTCCCTGAAAACGACAACAACAGATGCCCGTCACCTGCGAATGAAAGGGCAATATTGCTGACCTGGAGACAACATGACTGACGCACTGTCTCGACGAAATTTCATCAAGGCTTCCGGCATTGCCCTTGGCAGCACCGCCCTGCCTGTTACTCCCACAGTCGCGATCGCGGCAACCGCGAAGGCCCTGGCGTCGAACCCGCCGGACGTGACACGGCAGCTTGCCAGCTGGATTGTCGCCTCGGAATGGGGCGACATTCCGGAGCGAACACGGTACGAGGCCATTCGCTCGATCTTTAACTGGGTCGGTTGTTGTCTCGGCGGCGCCAGGCACGCAACCACGGATCGCGCGCTGGCAGCGCTTGCGGAGTTCTCCGGTAAGCCGGAGGCCACCGTGCTGGGCCGCAGCGAGCGGCTCGACATCATGCACGCGGCAATGCTCAACGGCATCACGTCTCACGTCCTCGACTACGACGACACGCACCTGGCTACCATTATCCATCCCGCCGGGCCGGTGGCATCCGGGTTGCTCGCGCTCGCCGAGAAGCGCAACGCCAGTGGCAGGGACTTCATGCACGCCTTCATCCTCGGTGTCGAGGCCGAATGCCGCATCGGTCTCGCTGTCTATCCATCACACTACGAGCGCGGATTCCACATCACCGGCACCGCCGGCGTTTTCGGATCGGCGGTCGCCTGCGGAAAACTGCTCGGCCTCACCGAACAACAGATGATCTGGGCGATGGGTATTGCGGCCACCCAGTCAGCGGGCCTGAAAGAAATGTTCGGCACGATGTCCAAATCGTTTCATGTCGGTAGCGCCGGACAGAACGGCCTGAAAGCGGCGTTGCTTGCAGCGAAGGACTACACGAGTTCTCCGGGTGTCCTGGAAGCGAAAGAAGGATTCGCGTTCACGTATTCCGACGAACAGGATTTCTCACAGGTCACGGACGAGCTCGGCGCTCGCTGGGAAACCGACAAGAACACCTATAAGCCGTTCTCCTGCGGCATCGTCACACACCCGATCATCGACGGTTGCATCCAGCTACGGAATGATCACAAGCTGACGGCTGACCGGATTGAAAAGGTGTCGCTACGCGTCAACCCGCTGGTCATCAAGCTGACCGGCAAGAAGACACCGCAGACGGGACTGGAAGCCAAGTTCAGCATTTTCTACATCAGCGCAGCCGCGATCGTGAGCGGCCTTGCCGGTCCGAACCAGTTCACCGACGAGGCGGTGCGGGTGCCGGAGGTCGTTGCGTTGCGTGACCGTGTCGAGGCCGTTGTCGATGAAGACGTCAGTGAAGAGGAGGCCTTCGTTTCGATCACGCTCCGGGACGGCACTGTCTATTCCACCCATATCGAGCATGCGATCGGCAGCGTCCAGCGCCCGTTGACGAGGGAACATCTCGAACAGAAATTCGCGGACCAGGCGCAGACCGCGTTGCCGGCGTCGCAGATCGAGGACGTCATGGCCCTGTGCTGGGACGTCGAGAACCTCGATTCGGTCGGCGAGATCGCGCGGGCATCT
>JAOUIH010000193.1 GCA_029884165.1 Gammaproteobacteria bacterium
ACCTGCGCACCAACACCCGCGTGATCGGGCCGAGCCCGGGAAAGCCAAACAAGGTCCTGATCCAGGCCTGGGACTACTCGAGTTCGCGGGCGCGACAGACGATCGACACGCGCCTGCAGGATGCGCGCAAGGACTCCGGGTACGTCGACACGCTGTATGAAGTCGACACCGGTACCGGGAAGGACCGCCTGGTCGAACGAGGCACGTCGTACACGCAGGAGTGGGCCTTCGACGCGCAGGGCAGGCCGGTGGGTCGTCTCGACCGGCGCGTGGAGGCCGAGCAGTCCGGCCTGTACGGCCGCACCAGCAGCGGCTGGCACGAAGTGCACCGCGTCACGGGACGCGAGGACCTCGCGCTCGGCGGCCTGACTGCAGACGGGAAGTCGCTGGTATTCCTGGGCGAAAACGGCACCGCCAACGCCAGGGTCTGGTCGGTCCCGCTGGACGGCTCGGCGCCGCCGGCCCTGCTGCACGAAGTGCCGGGTACGGACATTGCGGCCATCTACGCCGAGCCTGCGAGCCAGGCATTGCTGGGTTACCGGACCGGCGGACTCACCGGGACCGTGCAGTGGCTGGACCCGGCGCGGACCGCGCAGCAACGCAAGCTCGACAAGGCCTTTCCCGGCCGTGCCGTCCACATCATGGATCGATCGGTCGACGGCCGGCGGGTCCTCGCCAACGTCGAATCGCCGTCTCATCCGTCGACGATCTATCTCATTGATTTCGAGAAGGGCGCGGCCGACATCGTCGGCGAGGGGTACGTCGGGCTGATCGGCGCCACGCTCGCGGAAGTGCGTGCCATACAGTACCTCGCGCGCGACGGCGTCAGCATTCCGGCCTACCTGCTGGTGCCGCCTGGACGCAAGGCCGAAAACCTGCCGCTGGTCGTGATGCCGCACGGCGGACCCGAGTCCCGCGACGAGTTCGCCTTCGACTGGCTGGCGCAGTTTGTCGCCACGCGCGGATATGTGGTGCTGCAGCCGCAGTTTCGCGGTTCGACCGGCTTCGGGCGTGCGCACCGGCTGGCAGGCTATGGCGAATGGGGCGGCCGCATGCAGGACGACGTGAGCGACGGTGTGCGTCACATGATTGCCAGCGGGATCGCCGATCCGTCGCGGGTCTGCATCGTCGGCGCCAGTTACGGCGGATATGCGGCCCTCGCCGGCGCAGCCTTCCGGCCCGACCTCTATGCCTGCGCCGCCAGCATCAACGGCGTGTCCGACCTGCCGCTGATGCTGGGCGACCTGCAGCGCCGCGGCGGCGAAGACTCGGATGCGATCGCATACTGGAAGCAGCACATCGGCAAGGCGACGGATCCGAAGTTGCCGGCGCGGTCACCGGCACGCTCGCCGCAGAGCTTCCGCGCGCCCGTGCTGCTGATGCACGGCGAGTTCGACACCGTAGTATCGCCGCGGCAGTCCGAGGTCATGGCCGCGGCATTGCAGGGCATCGGGCGCCCGGTCGAGTACGTCAAGTTGCCAGGTGAAGACCACTGGTTGTCGCAGGCCGGTACGCGCGTCCAGGTCCTGGAAGAAATCGAGCAGTTCCTCGAATCGCACCTGGGAGCGAACGCCGCCGCGCGACCCTAGCCGCACGGATGGCGGGCGCCGACGCGCCGGTCCGGATCGATCGCAAACCAGCACGCCCCACCGACGAACGCGAACGCCGCGGCGATCGCGAACGTCGCGTGCCAGTTGCCCGCACCCGACAGTGCGCCAATGACCGGCGCCGACACGATGCCCGCGAAATTTCCGCCCGTGTTCAACACGCCAGTAGCCGCCCCCGTGTCCGAACGTGCCACCCGCATCATCGCCGCCCAGAACGGGCCCTCGTTCAGCTCGATCATGAAGAACGTCGCCATCAGTGCCAGCACGGCGGCGTAGGGCGCCGAGACGCCGACGGTCACGAGGAGCAGCAGGCCCGCCAGTGGCAGCGAGAACATCGGGACGAGTCGATAGCCCCAGCGATAGCCGATCCTCGTCGCCATGTGGTCGGAGAGCAGACCACCGATGCCGGCGCCCAGCCCGGCGCCGATCCACGGCAGCATGCCTGCGAATCCGCTTTCGAGCCCGGTGAAGTGCCGCTCCTGCACCAGGTACAGGAATGACCACGTGCTCAACAGGTAGAAGACGATGTTGAGGCAGAAGTAAGCAAAGGTCAGTAGCAGCACGTCGCGCTGCCCGACGATCTGCATCATGCGTGCGCGAGTCATCGGCGCCGGCTTTTCCAGGTCGCTCGGCTCGAGTTCCGCCAGTTCTTCCGGCGTGACTCGCGGATGTTCTTTCGGCGTGTCGCGCCCGTACCAGGCCCAGGCCGCCGTGAGCAGCACGGCGGGCAGGGCGATCCACAGCATCGCACCCTGCCAGCCGAGGTGCGCAGTGAGCACCACGATCAACGGCGCGGTCATCGCGCCGCCGATGTTCATGCCCAGCGAGATGGTGCCGTTGGTCATCGCCCACTGACGCTGCGGAAACCAGGTCTGCGACACGGCAGCGGTCATTGGAAACACCGGGCCCTGCGACAGGCCGAGCAGCCCCTGCGCGGCAAGCAGCGCGATGAACAGCGCCGTGCCTGCCAGCACCACCGGCGCAAGCGGGGTGGCGATCGTGGCGACGAGGCCGACGAGACCGACCGCGGCGTAGGTCAGCCGCGCGCCGTATCGCTGGCCGAGCACACCGCCCGGCAATTGCGCGAGCGTGTAGCAGGTGGCGAACGCCGCGTTGAGCCAGCCGATCTGCAGCTGCGAGAGGTGCAGGTCCGGCATGATGTTCTGGGCGGCGACGCCGAGGCTCGTGCGCTGGACGTACGACAGCATCGCGAAGCCGCAGAGGAACAGGAAGATGATCCAGCGAACCTTCATTCGTCGACTCCGCGAATTCGCCGGGTGTCAGCCACGCAGTTTCGAGCCCGCGGGGTCATAAGGCGGGGCGTGCAGGATCCGGGCCGCGCGCGGCTTGCCCAGGATCGTGACCGACAACGGCTCGGTTGTCGCGCACCATCCTGTGTCGACGTAGGCCAGCGCCAGGCTCTGCCGCACGTGATGGCCGTAGGCTCCGGAGGTGACGTAGCCGACGCGCTGGTTGCCGTGACGGATCGGCTCGTAGCCGGTGGCGTCGGCCTCCGGCGACTCCAGCTGCAGCAGCACCAACTGTTGCGGCGGGCCGGCCTCTTGCGCGGCCAGGAATGCATCGCGCCCGATGAAGTCCCCCTTGTCTGCAGCGACAAAGCGCTCGAGGCCTGCCATCGCCGGCGTGCAGGACGTGGAGAACTCGAGCGACCAGACGCCGTAGCCCTTCTCGAGCCGCAGGCTGTCCTGCGCGCGCATGCCGATCGGGCGCATGCCCAGCGGAGTGCCGGCGGCCATCAACGCCTGCCAGAGTGCGTGCTGCTGCGAGGCACGCACGTTGATCTCGTAGCCGAGTTCGCCCGTGAGCGAGAGGCGCGCCACGACCGCTGACGTCGGCCCGACTGCAAGGCTGGCGCAACCCATGAATGGAATGGCCCGGTCGGAAACGTCGCTCGTCGTGAGCGAGGCCAGGATCGCGCGCGAACGCGGTCCCGACAGGGAAAACCCGAGCCAGCTTTCCGAGAGGTTCTCGATCTCCACGCCCCGGGCGGGCAGGTGATCCCGGAACCAGCGCAGGTGCCACTCCTGCAGGTAGTAAGAGCCCACGAGCCAGTAGCGGTGGTCGTCGAGCCGCGTGACGGTGAGATCGCCCATCAGGCGCCCCGCAGGATTGAGCATCGGCGCAAGGCGAATGCGACCTGCGGCCGGCATGCGCGAAGCGAGCAGGTGATCGAGCCATTGTCCCGCGCCGGGTCCGCGGACTTCGTAGCGCGCATACACGCCGGTATCGAGCAGCCCCGCCGCGCTTCGGGTCGCCGCGACTTCCGCGGCGACGAACCGCTCTGCCGCGGACCGTCGCAGCGTCGGCGGCTCGACGAAGTCGGGCTCACCGGTCGCGAAGTACTGCGGTGATTCCATGCCCCACACCACGCCGCAGCGCGCGCCGAGCGCCTGCTGCGCCTCGTAGCTCGGCGTCGTCTTGAGCGGGCGGCCTGCCGGCAATTCCTCGTTGGGGTAAGCGATGACGAAACGGCGCGCGTAGAACTGCGCCGTCGTGTCGCGCAGGTAACGGTCGTCCGCCGCGAACTTGCCGTAACGGGCGACGTCCATGCCGAAGATGTCGGTGCCGGGGTCGCCCTCGACGATCCACTCCGCGAGCACCTTGCCGATGGCGCCGCCCTGCGAGAAACCGCCCATGCAGCCGCAGGCGGCCCAGAAGTTGCGCAGGCCAGGCACGGGGCCGACGAGCGGATTGCCGTCGGGTGTGAAGGTGAACGCGCCGTTCACCCATTTGCGGATGCCAGCGCGCTCCAGAGACGGAAACCGTGCGAATCCAATCAGCAGTTCAGGGCTGATGCGGTCGATGTCCTCCGGCAGCAGCTCCATGCCGTAGTCCCACTCGGCGCCTTCGGTCTTCCAGTGCCGCGGGTTGCGCTCGTACACGCCGAGCAGCACACCCTTGCGTTCCTGCTGCAGGTACGTGCAGCCCTCGAGGTCGGTCACGCACGGCATCTCGTCCGCACGCGCCAGCAACTCCG
>JAOUIH010000012.1 GCA_029884165.1 Gammaproteobacteria bacterium
CGCGAATTCCTGCGACATGGCGTACCCGCTCGATGCCCGTCAGTCCCAGCGCGTTGAGATCGCCGACCTTCTTCGGGTTGTTGGTCAGCAGGCGGAACGGCCGCTTGCCGTGGAAGTGTTTGATCAGCGACGCCGCATCGCTGAAATCGCGAGAGTCGTCCGGCAGGCCGAGCGAACGGTTGGCCTGGTAGGTATTCTCGCCCGCGTCCTGCAACAGGTAAGTGGCCGCTTTTGCCCACAGGCCGATACCGCGTCCTTCGTGCCCGGCCATGTAGATCAGTAGCCCTCCTTCCGTGTCCGATGCGATGCGCTCCAGCGCCGCGTCGAGCTGCGGCCCGCATTCGCAGCGTTCGGACCCGAACACATCACCCGTCAGGCAACTCGAATGCACCCGGATCAGCGGCCGGTCCCAGCTTTGCGGATCGCCAATGACAAGCACGCTGTTGACGGCCATCGACGAGGCCATCATCGCGAACGACTGCTGCCCGTGCTGCGCGACCAGCTGGTCGGCAAGCGCCTGCACGGCGCCGAGTTCCGTGTGGCGCACCGACACGTACCACTGCACGCGATACTTCCGCCCGCCGCGGTCTAGCGGGAGCGGTATCGGCCCGAGTATGCTCAGGAAGCGGCCGCCCGGCACGGGTCCGGCCCGCGGGTCCGTCGCATTGCCCTCGGCGTCGATCCGGATCAGCTTGCCCTCACCGATTAGGCGCTCGCGGATGGACGGGTCGAGGTAGGTAAACATGGCGCGAGACTATATCACCGGCTTCCCCCGCTTGAACCGCGCCGCCTCCCCGGGGGCTTGCTGACCCGTTGGTCATTAAATATACTTGCTGACCTCTGGGTCACTAACTGCCGTGCATGCCGAAACCCCGCTACCGCAGGCGCAAGGAGGACCGCCCTGCCGAGATCACCGAGGCGGCCATGGAGGCTTTCGCCGAGAAAGGCTACGACGCGACCCGGGTCGACGACGTGGCCCGCCGCGCCGGCGTCAGCAAGGGCTTGCTGTATCTTTACTTCAGGACCAAGGAAGAACTGTTCAAGGCCGTCATCCGGAGCTTCGTGAGCCCGAAGGTGACCGAGCTCCAGGACATGGTCCAGACGAGCGAGCTGTCCGCCGAAGCGTTCCTGCGAGGCCCCTTTCTCGCATTCGCGCAACAGCTGCCCCGCTCGCCGGCTGCGATTCTCGTGCGGCTGATGATCGCCGAGGGGCCCAAGCACCCGGACCTGACGGCCTATTACTGGGAGAACGTCGCCAGTCACGGTCTCGCCGCGCTGTCGCAGGTGATCCGCCGGGGCGTGGCGAACGGTGAGTTCCGGCCATCCGCGCTGGACGATTTCCCGCAGTTGCTGGTGACCCCGGTGCTGTTCTCGGTCCTGTGGTTGACCGTCTTCCAGCAACACCGGCGGCTGGACACGGACCGGATGATAGAAGCGCATATCGATCTCGTACTGCGCGCGATCCGCGCGGACGGCAAGGACAAGCGTATATGAGACAGGCAACCTGGATTATCGGCATGGCGGTCCTGGCCGGTGGATGCGGCGCGGGCGGGAACGAGGACCGCTACGTGGGCCAGCTCGAGTCGGACCGAATCGAGCTCGCGGCGGAGTTCGCCGAGCCGCTAGTGGAGCGGCTGCTGCCCGAGGGCGCAAGCGTCAGCGCCGGACAGCACATCCTCCGACTGGACGACCGCCGCGCCAGCGCTCGGCTGGCGGAGGCCGAAGCGGCGCTGGCACAGAGCCGGGCCCGTCTCGACGAGCTCGTGCGCGGCCCCCGCGCCGAGCTGATCGAGGCCGAGAGGGCGAACGTCGCCGGCGCCCGCGAGGACGTCGAGTTCCGCCGCATCGAGTGGGAACGAGCTGTGCAGGTCTACGAGCGGGCGTTGGGCTCGCCGGAATCCCGGGACCGCGCGCGGGCCGCGCTGGATGCCGCGCTCGCCGCGCTGGCATTCCGCGAGGCCCGGCTGGCGGAACTCCTGAGCGGCACCACCGTGGAGGAACTGCGCCAGGCGGAACAGGCGGTCCGGCAGCAGGAGGCACGCCTCGACGCCCTCGCGCTCGATGCGGCGCGGCACGTCGTCACGGCCCCGGTGGACGGCGTCCTCGACAGTCTGCCGTTCGAGCTCGGGGAGCGCCCTGCCGTCGGCCAGCCGGTCGCCGTCCTGCTCGCGGGCACGCAGGCGCACGCCCGGGTCTACGTGCCCGAGTCGCTGCGCGTCCGGATATCGCCCGGGGCCGCGGCACGCGTCTTCGTGGACGGCCTGGACCGGCCCGTCGACGGCAAAGTCCGGTGGGTGGCGAGCGAGGCCGCGTTCACACCCTATTTCGCGCTCACCGAACACGACCGCGGGCGGCTGAGCTTTCATGCCAAGATCGACCTCGTCGGCATCGACCGGCGCCTGCCCGATGGCGTGCCGGTCGAAGTCGAGTTCCCGGGCCTGGCCGGGACTCACTGAGGTGACCGCTGCGGATGACCGGGCGATCAGCGCCCGTGGCCTGACCAAGAGCTTCGGCGAGCTGGTTGCCGTGAGCCACCTGGACCTCGACGTGCCGCGTTCCCGGATCTATGGCTTTCTGGGCCCCAACGGCTCGGGCAAGTCGACGACGATCCGGATGCTTTGCGGCCTGCTGACCCCGAGCAGCGGTCGTGCCCGCGTCCTCGGTCTCGACGTACCCGTCGATGCGGCAGCGCTCAAGCCGCGCATCGGCTACATGACGCAGAGGTTTTCCCTGTACGAGGACCTCACGAGCGAGGAAAACCTCGAGTTCATCGCCGACATCTATGCGTTTGACCGGCAACGACGAAAACGCCGTATCGCCGAGGTGCTGGAGCGCTACGACCTGACCGACCAGCGCCGTCAGTTCGCTGGAACACTGAGCGGCGGCCAGAAGCAGCGGCTCGCGCTGGCCTGCGCGGTTTTGCACCGGCCGGAACTCCTGCTGCTGGACGAGCCGACCAGCGCCGTCGACCCGAAGACCCGGCGGGATTTCTGGGGCAAGTTGTTCGAACTGGCCGAGGCCGGCACGACGATACTCGTGTCGACGCACTACATGGACGAGGCGGAACGATGTCACCGGCTCGCCATCCTCGACCGGGGCG
The DNA here is from genome assembly GCA_029884165.1 of Gammaproteobacteria bacterium. Taxonomy (GTDB): domain Bacteria; phylum Pseudomonadota; class Gammaproteobacteria; order Steroidobacterales; family Woeseiaceae; genus JAOUIH01. The sequence goes on from JAOUIH010000012.1 coordinate 3,101, forward strand.
TCAAGGTCGCCGACGGAGCCCCGTCGGAGCTGAAGGCCTCCACCGGCATGACGGTCGTCGAGGTGTCGGGCGACGACCCCTATGCCGCACAGCGCGCACTTTCCGGGCACGCGGAAGTCGTGAGCGTCACGCAGCTCGGCGTCCGCCTGCGCATACTGATCCCGGATTCGGTTCCGCGGGCTCTCGAACTCGTGCGCGCGGCGTTGTCGGGAGCCGGCGTGCGCGCGGAGGCGGAGATCGTGCCAGCGTCGCTCGAGGACGTATTCGTCGCCGTAACGCAAAACGGCCGGCGGCGGGAGGCGCGGGCGTGAAGGCACTGATCCGGCTCCTGGCCATCATCCGCAAGGAACTCCGCCAGCTGCGCCGCGACCGGCTGACCTTCGGCATGATCGTCGGCATTCCGATCATCCAGATCCTGCTGTTCGGTTACGCGATCAATACTGACGTGCGCAACCTCGTCGCGGCGGTAGCGGACCAGTCCGACACCCACCTGTCGCGCCAGTTCATCGCGGAGCTCGGCCAGACGCAGGTGCTCGACCTGGGGCGGGCCGCCGCGGGGCCGGAGGAACTCGAGCGCTGGCTGCGGGACGGCAGCATTTCGGTCGGCGTACTCATCCCTCCGGACTTCGACCGGCGTGTGCTGGACCCGGGCCGCCCGGCGGCCCACCTGCTCGTGGACGGGGCCGACCCGACCATACTCGGCGTGGCAAACCAGCTCGCATTCATGCCGCTGGCGTTCGATACGGGCAAAGCCTCGAGACCGGCGCGTACGCTCGAAGTGCGCCCCTATTACAACCCGGAGCGCCGTACGGCAATCAACATCGTCCCCGGACTGATCGGCATCATCCTGACGCTGACGATGAGCCTTTTCACCGCCGTAGCAATCGTTCGGGAACGAGAGCGCGGCAATCTCGAACTGCTGATCAATACACCGGTCAGCACGCTCGAGCTCATGCTGGGCAAGATCGCGCCTTACGTCGTCATCGGGTTGATCCAGCTGGCCCTGATTCTCATCGTCGGCCGGCTGCTGTTCGACGTGCCCACGCGCGGCAGCATCGTGGAACTGTACATGGCGGCCGCGGTTTTCATCATCGCCAACCTGGCGCTCGGCCTGCTCCTGTCGACGGTCGCACGCACGCAGTTTCAGGCGATGCAGATGACGATCTTTTTCCTGCTGCCGTCGATATTGCTGTCGGGCTTCATGTTTCCGTTCGCCGGAATGCCGCCGTTCGCACAGTGGCTCGGCGAGCTCCTGCCGAACACCCATTTCATCCGGCTGACTCGCGGGATCATGCTGCGCGAAGCGCGGCTGGCCGAGCTCCTGCCGGAGGTCTACGCGCTATTGGCCTTCACGCTGGTTGCCATGGCAGGCGCCGTGCGGCGCTTTTCGCGTCGCCTCGATTAGGAGGGCGCCCGGGACGCGTCCCCGGCGGCCTGCAGCGCCCGGTTGTAATGCGGCAGCCACCAGCTGATCGTGAGGGGCACGGCGATGTTCAGGAAGAACGCGGTCATCATCAGCGTGAAGAAGGCCTCGGCATTGAGTATCCGGTTCTGGACGTAGGCGATATCCATGACGACGAAGGCGAGCTCCGCCCGGCCGAGCATGCCGAAGCCCACCATCAGGCTCTCGGCGAAATTCATGCCGCCGGTGTAACGTGCTGCAAGCCCGGCCGATGCGACCTGGACGATCAGGATGCTCGCCGTCATGAGCAGCGCGTAAGGCAGGACGGCGGTGAAAACATCCAGGTCGAACAACAGCTTGGCACCCAGGTCGACGAAGAAAACCGGCCCTATCCAGGAGAACGCCGCGTTGTCCACGATATGCTTGGTCTCGAGGTAGACGTTGCGCTTTTTCAGGTCGAACATCGTGGGCTCGTCGCCGACGGTGAAATACTCTTCCTTGACGATCAGGCCGGCCATGTAGGCGCCTACGGCCGGGTGGAAGCCGAACCAGGTCGCGACGATGCCGACCACCAGGGCGACGAGCAGTATCGCGAGCGTCGCGTGGTTGCCGTCGTCGAAGGTCAGGATATGACGCACTCCCAGGCGGCCGAGCAGCGGTACGCGGGCGAACCAGCCCTTCGGCTTGTGGGGGAAGATCCACGCGCCGACGATGGACACGAGAACGAAGAAGACGGCCGCCTTGCCGGCCGTCACCAGGGTCGACTCGAGGGTAATCGGTTGCCCACCGACGGCAATCGGCACGACGATCGCGACCATCACGAGCGAACCGATGTCGTCCAGCACTGCCGAGGTCATGATTCTCGTTGCGACCGGCGACTTCTGCAGGCCGACGCCCTTCAATGAGACCATGGTCAGCGAGACCGCGGTGGCTGTCATTGCCAGCGCGCACATCAGGGAGATATTTCGGTCTTGCCATACCTGGTCGGCGATGATGTAGGCCGCGGCGAACGGCGCGACGGCCCCGAACAGCGCGATACCCCAGCTTTTTTTCAGGCTGCCCAGGAAGTTATCGGTGGACTCCTCGAAACCGAGGGCGAACATGATCAGTACGATACCCAGTTCGGCGAATTCCCGGATGAAGTCCCCGCTCTCGTGGGGCAGAACGCCGACATTTACGAGGACGAATCCCACGAACAGGAAGTAGAGTACCGGGGTCAGGCGCGTCCTCTTGGCCGCAACGACGGCGACGAAAACGCCGGCCCAGATTATCGCCAGATGAACCAGAGGATGCATTCAGGTACCTTATCGCTCTTGAATCCCGTGGGAATCGGCGGGATCGTACTACAAGTGGCTGTAAATACATGTTAAACAGGTCGCGGTAGCCGGGACGGGCACCGCGTTAACGGGTACATCGATGTCAGACTTCACCGGGCAGAAATCAACCGTATTCGTCGTCGACGACGATCAGGCTATCCGGCACGCAATGGAACTGCTGATGCGTTCGGTCGGGCTGGAATACGAAATTTTCCATTCGGGCGACGATTTCCTGTCCAAGTATTCGATCGATCGCCCCGGATGCCTCGTCCTGGACATCCGGATGCCAGGGTTGGGCGGCCTCGAACTGCAGCAGAAACTGATCGAGATGGAGAGCTCCCTGCCGATCATCTTCATCACCGGCCACGGTGACGTGCCGATGGCGGTCGAGGCCATGCAGAAGGGAGCCGTCGACTTCATCCAGAAGCCGTTCCGCGACCAGGAGCTGCTGGACCGGATCCGGGAGGCGCTGAAGACCGACGAGGAGCGGCGCTCGGCCCGCGAACATCACGACGAGGTGACGTCCAAGTTGCGCAAGCTGACCCGGCGCGAGCGCGAGGTCCTGGACCTGGTCGTGACCGGCAAGCCGAACAAGATCATCGCCTACGAGCTGGGGGTCAGCCAGCGCACCGTGGAAATCCACCGGGCAAGGGTGATGGAAAAGATGGAGGCCAAGTCGCTTGCGGACCTCGTCCGCATGCACATGGATGAAGAATAGCGCCAGGTGCCGCCCTCAGGGCCGGGCCTTCAATTCCTCGTCGAGCGAGGCACAATCGATGCACTTGCGAGCATATGGATGCACACGCAGGCGCTCCTGGCTGATCGGCGCATCGCAGTCCTCGCAAACCCCGTACTCGCCGACCTCGATTCGCTGCAGCGCAGCATTTACCTTGTTGAGCTCGACACGCGCGTCATTGCCCAGCGCGTCGATCACCTCGCTGTTCTCGAGCTGTTGTGCGCGCTCTTCGGAATCCGATGCAAGACTCTGCCGGACATTGCGCGTGACCCGCTCCAGCCGCGCGCTGAGCTCGGCCTTCTTGGCCTCGAGCCGGGTTCTCGCGGCTTCGACCCACTGGTCTCCCATGCGCACAGTACTCCTTCCGGCCACAGCATCGACCGTGGCCTTGCCATGAAATCCAATGAAGTCTACGGGCCGACCCAGATTAGCAAGTATCCGTAAATCCCCTTACGGATTTTCGATAAGTAGATTCCGATACTGGCTAAGGATCAGGTCGTATAGGCAATTCGGGCAGTCGGACCTAGGCTGCGATTGAAGGCCACGATGAGCGGCCTTGACCAACAGGGGCAGGAACAGCACATGCATAACATCAAGCAAATAATGTGTGTCATCGACCCAACTGCTGACGCACAGCCGGCGATGAACCGTGCCGCCTGGCTGGCCCGGAACACCGGCGCGAAGCTGGAACTGTATGTCTGTTATTACAATGAGTACCTCGCCGGCGACCGCCTGTTCGATTCGCCGTCGCTGGAGAAAGCCCGCAAGGAGGTCATTGCCGGGCAGGAGAAATTCCTGGAGAAGCTGGCCGAGCCGCTGCGCGCGTCCGGCATCGTCGTGAAGACCTCGGCATCCTGGGACCACCCGTTGTACGAGGGAATCGTCCGCCGCGCAATCGCCACGCACGCCGATGTCGTTTTCAAGGATACGCACCACCATTCCGCGCTGGCCCGCGCACTGCTGACGAACACGGACTGGAACCTGATCCGGACTTGTCCGGTGCCACTCTGGCTCGTCAAACCGCGCGAGTTCACCCAACACCCAGTATTTCTCGCAGCGATCGATCCTCTGAACGAACACGACAAGCCGGCGGCGCTCGACGACGAAATCCTGGTATTGGCGAAGACGCTCGCCGAGAAATCAAAGGGCGAGGTGCGCGCCTTCCATTCCTACGACCCGCGGATCGCCGTAGCTACCGCGACCGCCAATGCGTATATCCCGGTTTCGTTGCCGTTCGACGAGATCGAAGAACAGATGCGTGAGCAGCACGAGAAGCGCTTCAAGGAGATCACCCAGTTCCACGGAATCCAGGGTGACAAAGCGCACCTCGTTGCGGGCCTCACGCATGAAGAACTTCCGCTGCTTGCCTCGAACCTGGATGCGGCAGTGGTCGTGATGGGTGCGGTAGCCCGCAATCGCTGGAAGCGCCTGTTCATCGGTGCAACGGCCGAGCGGACGCTGGAACATCTGCCTTGCGATCTTCTGATCGTAAAGCCGGACTGGTTCCGGACGCCGGTTAATCTGTCCAGCGACAAGGCTGCCTGACCCATAACCCCCTGCCGGGGGCGGAAGATCGCCTCCGGTCATCCCCTGCCTTAATGGTTTGACCGGCACCTTACACGTGCCGGTTTTTTTTGAGCCGCGTTCGGCCCGGGGCAGGTGGGCCACTCAGGCGAGGGAATGAGCCGCGATATGGGCCGTCAGTTCGCGGAGAACGGCCGCCGGCTCGCACTCCAGCAGCCAGTGACCGGCATCGAGTTCGACATAGCGGTAGTAACCACGGATATAGTCACGCTGCAGCTCGACGGCCCGCCGCCCGGCGGCCGGATCCCGGTTGCCCCAGATGAATAGCACCGGCTGCTTGACGGGTTCTCGTGGCCAGGGGCTTTGCCGCGTCACCATCGCCCGGTACCAGTTGAGCACTGCCGTCAGGGCGCCGGGTTCCGCCAGCATGCGACGGTATTCGGCGACGTGCTCCGCCGGCATATGCCGGTACATCACCCGCCGCATCAGCTGGTTGCGGTTGAAGCCCAGCAGCAACTCCGGCAGGAACGGCAGCCGGAAGAACTGTATGTACCGGCTGCGCCGCCGCTGGTCGGCATCCCGGCGGAGCGCTTCGCCGAATGCCGCCGGGTGCGCGATCGACAGGGCAGACCAGGACAGGATCCGATCGGGCCTCGCAATCAGTACGCTCCAGCCGACGGCGGCGCCCCAGTCGTGGCCGGCGAGGTGAAAACGGTCGAAGCCGAGCGCATCGGCGATGCCGATCACGTCGGCCACCAGTTGCTCCAGCGCATACGCAGCGATGCCTGTGGGCCGCGCGCCCGGGCTGTAGCCGCGCTGGTCGAAGGCGGCGACCCGGTAGCCGAGCCGGGCCAGCTCGGTCATCACCGGCTGCCAGGAAGCCGAGGTCTGTGGCCAGCCGTGCAGCAGGATCACGCCGTCACCGCGTCCGCGCAGGTTTGCCACGCGAGCCCGGAAATCCATTCCGGCGACGCGGATCCTCAGGAGCCCGTCTGGCGAAACCGCCGGATCTGCGAGCAACGGCAGTGCCGCGCTGGCCGCCGCATGGGCTCGCCCCGGGTCGAGTGACAGTAGCGTGCCGACGAACAGCACGAGCAACGGGATCAGCGCGAGGGCTGCGACGGACAGGATGAGCAATTCGAGCCAGTGCATGCAAAACTCCGGCGATTGCCCGGATGATACTTGGCCGGCCGGCCACGGGTGAATAACGACAGGCGCGAAAGTTTTGCTACCCTGCCTGCGTGGCCGAATGGCGCGGCGGACTATTCTCGACTCATATGTATACGAGTTTCAAACTGATACACCTGTGCGCGGCGATCCTGTCGTTCAACGGCTTCGTGCTGCGTGGCTACTGGATGATGACGGATCCGGGACTGCTCGAGCGCAAGTGGGTTCGGATCGTGCCGCACGTGGTCGACGCGATTTTTCTTGTTTCCGGCATCGGGCTCATTTACGCGCTGCGCCTGCAGGTCATGCAGAACGGCTGGTTGCTGATGAAATTCGGTGTACTCGTCGCCTACGTGGTCCTGGGTTCGCTCGCGCTGCGCCGGGGCAAGTCGATCGCTGTCCGCCAGGCCGCGTTCGCGCTCGCCGTGCTGTGCTTTGTTTACATCGTCGGCGTCGCACTCAGCAAGTCGATGGCAAGCTGGCTGGCATGGCAGTCGATGTAGCGGCAGACTCGGGCGCCCGCGCCGGGACTTGCAGCGCGCCGCGGTCGTTCCGGCAGCCTGTCGAAACGCGGCCTGCTGCTGCAGGCGAGTCGTTCACGAAGTCCCGCTAGTCCTCGCCGACCGACCCCATCAGCACCGCGTGACGGACCCGCTTGAGCAGCGTGTCGGTGTTGACAGGCTTGCTCATCAGCGCGCAATTCTCGAGATCGCGCGCAGCGTCAACGACCTTCGAGGTGTCGCCGCTGACGATGAACGCCGGGACGCTGAAACCGAACTCGTCCCGGATTTCCTTTACGGCGTCGACGCCGGTCGACCCGTCGATCAGGTGAAAATCCGAAATGACCAGGTCGGGGGCATGATCCAGGTGCCTGACGATCGCGCGCGCCTCCGTCGCCGACTGTGCGGTCGCGACCCGGTGCCCTTCAGCCTCCAGCAGCAGGCCCCAGGCATTCGCGACGGCGAAGTCGTCCTCGATCAGGATGATCGTCCCGCTGGCGTCTTCGACCAGGTCTTCGTCATCGAGAATGTCGGCGTCTCCGTCGACCGGCGCCCTGCCCTCGACCAGCGGCAGGTGCACGGAGAAACATGAACCGTGACCCGGCACCGATTCGACCGTGATCTTGTGACCAAGCAGGTCTGCGAGTCGGCGCACGATCGCCAGGCCCAGGCCGAAGCCCTCCTGCTCCGCGCCAGGCGTCTTGCATTGGTGGAATTCCTTGAAAATCGCGTCGAGCTGATCGGCTTCGATACCGATTCCCGTATCACGCACGTCGATTCGCAGCTCGCTTCCTGAGGGCACGCAGGACATGCTCACGCTGCCCTTTTGCGTGTACCGAATCGCGTTCGATACGAAGTTCTGAATGATTTCGCCGAGCAGGTTCGGGTCACTCCTGACCAGGCAATCGCATTCGCAGGATGTGAAAACCAGCCCCTTGTGACTCGCCTGCCGGCCGAATTCGGCGGACAGCCGATCGACGAGACGCTGTATCGGGAAGTCCTCGAGTTCCGGCTCTACCGCTCCAGCGTCGAGTCGGCTGATGTCCAGCAGCGAATTCAGCAGGTTGGTCATCGCGTCCAGTGAATGCTGCTGGCTCTCCAGCATGTCGCGTGCGAGGGGATCCTTGACCGTGCGACGCAGCGCGCCATTCAGAAGGCTCAGCGCCTGTACCGGCTGGCGGAGGTCGTGACTGGCGGCGGCGAGGAACGCGGTGTTGGCCTTGTTGGCACGTTCCGCCGCCTGCCGCGCCGCGATCAGCTCCGCCTCCATCTGCTTGCGCCGCGTGACGTCACGAATGACACTGGATACAAACGTACCTGCCGAGTGCCGCACCGGGCTCAGGCTGATCTCGACGGGAAATTCGCTACCGTCCTTGCGCCTGCCGAGCAATTCGAGGCCGGCGCCCATCGGTCGCACGTGCGGCGACTCCAGGTAGGCGTCCCGGTGGCCGACATGCCGCTCACGAAATCTCGTCGGCAACAACGCCTCGATATCGCTGCCGAGCATTTCCTCGCGGGTGTATCCGAACATTTGTTCGGCCTGGTGGTTGACGATCGCGACCTTGCCGTGGTCGTCGACGATAATCATGGCATCCGGCGCCGACTCGAGCAGGTTCCGGAAATAGGTCTCTGACGCGTCTTCCCGGCTGATCTCGCGCAGCGTGGTCGCTACCACCATCCCCTGGTCCGTTTCCAGCGGCGTCAATGCAATATCGAGCTCGAAAGTTTCCCCGTTTTTCCGCAGGCCGAGCAACATCAGGCCCGATATCAGTGGCCTGGCCCTCGGCCTGCGCCCATACGCCTCGCGATGCTTCTGGTGTGCCTTGCGAAATGATTCGGGCATCAGCGTCTCGACCGCCTTGCCGATCATCTCGTCGCTTGCATAGCCGAATAGCTCGGCTGCGCTCCGGTTCGCAAACAGGATGGCCCCGGCTTCGTCGACCAGCAGCATCGCGTCGGCCGAAGAATTGAGAATCTGGCTCGCAATGTCGGCGGTTACTTTCATTTCTTTCGGTCCTGCATCGTCGGGGCGGGCGGGGCAAGTATATCCCGGCCGACCCCGGGACTGTCGCTGGCATTGAAGGTTCGGTCGGCCTTGCCCGTCGGTGCTTAGAACGCCTGCCCCGCCATGCGGACCGACATCAGCAGCAGGAACAGGCCGAACATCACGGCGAGCTGGCGCGCCGTCAGCCGATGGGCGATCGCCGCTCCCAGCGGCGCGGCCAGTACCGTCGTGGGTGCTATCAGCGCGAATCCCACCAGGTTCACGTAGCCGACGCTGCCGGGCGGCAGCCTCGGATCGCCGTAGCCGCTCAGCATGAAACCGGCAGTGCCGGGCAGCGCAATGACCAGGCCGAACAGGGCGGCGGTCCCCACGGCACGATGGATCGGCTGGTTGAAAAGTGTCAGCGCGGCGACGGAGAGCGTCCCGCCGCCGATTCCCATCATGCTGGAGACCCCGCCTATGCACAGCGGCACGGCGTTGACCGGCCATGCGCGCGGCACGTCCGCCGCCAGGCGACGGTCCTCCAGGGGCAGCAACAGCTTGATTGAAATGAGGAATGCAACGGCCGCGAACACCGCCGACAGAACGCTGCTGTCGACCTGCGCCGCGATCCAGGTACCGGCCAGCGAGCCGCCGAGCACGAACGGCGCCCAGCGCCTGACCAGCGGCACGTCGACGCTGCCTCGCCGGTAATGCGCCCTCGACGAGGCAATCGAGGTCGGGATGATCGTCGCCAGCGAGGTTGCGACCGCGACATGCATCCGGATCGACGCATCGGTGCCGAGAAACTGCAGGGCCGCGTCCAGCACCGGAACGATGATGATGCCGCCGCCGATGCCGAGCAGGCCAGCGAGCACGCCGCCCACGGCACCGGTCGCGAGCATGGCGAGCGCGAGCAGCAGCAATTCCGTCATGGGCGGCGCCGGCCGTGGGTCGCGTCAGGCAGCGAGCTGCGCTGCATGGCGCCGCAGGTGATCCTCGATGAACGTCGAGATGAAATAGTAGCCATGGTCGTAGCCCGCGTGACGGCGAAATTCCAGCGCCACGCCACCCTCCGCGCAGGCCGCCTCGAACCGCTCCGGTTTCAGCTCCCTCTCCAGGAACTGGTCCGCGAGGCCCTGGTCGACCAGGATCGGGTGCCTGGGCAGCCTGGGCAGGCTGCGTACCAGCTCGGTCGCGTCCCAGGATCTCCACGACGCCGGGTCGGACCCGAGATAGTTGCCGAAAGCCTTGCGGCCCCAGGGGCAGTCCATCGGGTTGCTGATCGGCGCGAATGCCGAGACAGAGCCGTAGATCTCGGGATGCTTGAGGCCGATCGTCAGGGCGCCGTGGCCTCCCATCGAGTGCCCGAACATCCCCTGCCTGCTGCGGTCGCCGGGAAACTCGTCGAATACAAGCTGCTGCAACTCGTGCACGATGTAGTCGTACATCCTGTAGTTGCGGCGCCAGGGCTCCTCCGTGGCATTCAGGTAGAAGCCCGCGGCCAGGCCGAAATCCCACGCACCGTCGGGATCGTCGGGCACATCTTCGCCGCGCGGACTCGTATCCGGCGCCACGATCATGAGGCCGAGTTCCGCTGCTACGCGCTGCGCCCCGGCCTTGATCATGAAGGTTTCTTCAGTGCAGGTCAGGCCTGCGAGCCAGGTCAGCACCGGCACCGGGCCACTGGCCGCCTGCGGTGGCTGGAATACGGCAAAGCGCATATCGCACGCATTGACCGTCGACCGGTGCCGGTAGAAACCCACCGTGCCGCCAAAACAAGCGTGTTCGCTGATGACCTCGAGCGTCATGTTGTGCTTCTCCGGCGGCTGCGCTCAGCAGGTAGCCCGGCTGCCATGGCGCTCGTCAGTCGATTTTCGCGAAAATCAGCGTCGCGTTCGTGCCGCCGAAACCGAAACTGTTGGTCATGGCGGTGCGAATTCCGGCACGCTCCTCGCATTTCTTCACGACCGGCATGTCGCCCAGTTCGGGATCCGGGTCCACGATGTTGATCGACGGCATGATGAAGTCATTTTCGAGCATCAGCAGGCAGTGGATCGCTTCCTGCACCCCGGTCGCTCCGAGCGAGTGTCCGCACAGCGACTTGCTCGACGAGAACCTCGGAATCCTGTCGCCGAACACGTCGCGTATCGCCTTCAACTCGGTGGTATCGCCCACCGGAGTGCTCGTGCCGTGCGTGTTGATGTAGTCCACCGGATCTTTGCAGGTCGCGCGCGCCATCTCCATGCAGCGCACCGCCCCCTCACCGGATGGGGCGACCATGTCGTAGCCGTCGGACGTCGCACCATAGCCGACGATTTCGGCATAGATCCTGGCGCCGCGAGCCTTCGCATGCTCCAGTTCCTCGAGCACGACCATGCCTCCGCCCGCCGCGATCACGAATCCGTCGCGCTTGCTGTCATACGGCCTGGAGGCCAGCCCCGGCGTATCGTTGTAAGAGGTCGACAACGCACCCATCGCGTCGAAAAAAGCCGCCAGAGTCCAGTCCTCCTCCTCGCCGCCGCCGGCGAAGACGATGTCCTGCTTGCCCCACTGGATCTGTTCGACACCTGCGCCGACACAGTGCGCACTCGTGGCGCAGGCCGAGGTAATCGAATAGTTGAGGCCCTTGATGTGGAACGGCGTCGCCAGGCAGGCCGACACCGTGCTGCTCATCGTGCGCGGCACCATGTAGGGCCCTATTTTGCGTACGCCCTTTTCCCGCGCGATGTCCGCGCTCTTCACGATGTTCGAGCTCGACGCACCGCCGGATGACGCAATGATGCCTGTCATCGGGTTGGATACGTCACCGGGCTCGAGTCCCGAGTCTTTGATGGCCTGCTGCATCGAGATGAAGGCAAACGCTGCCGCATCGCCCATGAAGCGGCGGGCACGGCGATCGATCAGCGAATCGACATCGATGTCGACGCTGCCGGCGACCTGGCTCCTCAAGCCCATCTCCCTGAAGGTCTCGTTGGCCCGAATTCCCGAGCGGCCCGCGCGCAGGGAATCGATTACCTCGGCCTTCGAGTTGCCGAGGCAGGACACGACTCCGAGGCCGGTAACGACTACGCGACGCATTTGTGCTCCCTAGAAGTTATCTGTTGACGTAAACAGCCCGACCCGCAGGTCTTCGGCCGTGTAAATCTGCCGGCCGTCGACGGACACGGTACCGTCCGCGATCGCCAGCCTCAGCTTCCGCGTGATGACGCGCTTGAAATCGATCTGGTAGGTGACGAGCTTCGCGGTGGGCAGGACCTGCCCGGTGAACTTGACCTCGCCGACGCCGAGCGCGCGGCCACGGCCCAGGTGACCGAGCCAGACGAGATAGAAGCCGACGAGCTGCCACAACGCATCAAGACCCAGGCAGCCCGGCATCACCGGATCACCGGCGAAGTGACATTTGAAAAACCAGAGGTCGGGGTGTATATCCATCTCCGCCGTGATCTGGCCCTTGCCATGCTTGCCGCCCTCGTTCGTGATCAGCGTGATCCGATCGGTCATCAGCATGTCCGGCAAGGGCAGGCGGCCGCTGTCCTTGTCGAACAGCTCGCCCCTTGCGCAGCGGATCAGGTCGTCGTAACCGTAGGAATTACGGCGATCCGGCGGCAGGGCAACTTCCCCCGCCTTTATTGTTTTATTGGTCATACGCGCTCCGGCGCCTGCAAGTTTCCGGACGGCCTTCCCCGCCGCGCCCCGGGCCCAGGTCCCGGTTCCTGCCACGCAGCGGGGTCCGACACCCCCTTATCAGCGCTTCGTCACCGCAGCCAATGCCGGAGTGCGAAGAGCCATTTGTTGGTCCCCAATCTTACCGAACATCGCACGCGCCTGCTCGCCAATCCTGCTTTCGCCGGCTCGGGGTGCGGATCAGGTGCGGTCGTAATCGAGCGTGATCTCCTCGCTCTCAGGATGCGACTGACACGCGAGGATATAGCCTTGCTCGAGTTCCCAGGGCTCGAGCCCGTAATTGGTGTCCATGCGTACACTGCCCTCGCGGAGGTGTGTCCTGCAGGTAGCACAGACGCCGCCCTTGCAGGAATACGGCAGGTCTATACCCTGCTCCGCAGCTGCATCGACGATTGCGACTCCTTCCGACTGCATCGTGAATGCTTTCCGGTGCCCGTCCATGATCACGGTGACGCGCGTCTGCCTGTCGCTGCTCCCGCGCTCTGGCGCCGGCGTCCTCGCGCCGGCACGCGCCGTACCGAAGCGCTCCCGGTGGATAATCGCCTGGTCGATCCCGAGTTCCTGTAGCGCCTCGCCGACCTCGTCGCTCATCGTGCCGGGGCCACAGACGTAAACCTCGCTTGCGCGGCCACCGGCGAAAAACCGCTCCATCAGCTCGCGCACCTTGCCGCGCTCGAGGCGCCCGGCAAGCACCGGGAATTCCTGCTCCTCCTGCGAAAACAGGAAGACGAGCTGCAGCCTGTCCGGGTATCGATTCTTGAGGCCATACAGATCGTCGATGAACATCGTGCTGCGTTGCGTTCGATTCGCGTAGAACAGCGTAAAGCGACTTTGCGGCTCGGCTGCCAGCGTCGCAGCGATGATCGAAATTATAGGGGTTATACCGCTGCCCGCCGCGAACGCGACGCCGGACCTGTCGTCGCCCGGTGTTACGTCGGGGTGAAACTGTCCGAACGGCGGCATCACGCGCAGCGTGTCGTCCGCCGAGAGGCCGGCGGCGTAATTCGAGAACTGGCCTCCGGGCTGGATCCGTATGCCGATCTGCACGGGCCAGGTGCCTGGCGGCGTGCAGATGCTGTAGGTCCGGCGAACGCGCTTGCCGCCTATCTCGGCCTCGATGGGCAGGTGCTGGCCCGGCAGGTGCCGAAACTCGTCGCGCAGTTCTTCCGGGACGTCGAGCGCGATGCGCACCGAATCGGCGGTCTCTTGTTGAACGCTGGCAATTTTCAGGCTGTGATACTGGCGCATGAACTGGATGGCCTGCGGCTAGCAACGATTCAGAGGCATTTGAAGTACTCGAAAGGCTCCAGGCAGGACGCGCAGCGGTACGCGGCCTTGCACGGCGTGGAACCGAACTGGCTGACGAGAGCCGTGTTACCGGACGCGCAGCGCGGGCAGGACACGCGTGGCGCATCGCCGGACAGGGAGCGCTTGTCCGCCGAGCGATCCGGCGGCGCGATGCCGTATGCGGCGAGCTTGGCCCGGCCGGCGGCGCTGATCCAGTCTGTCGTCCAGGGAGGCGACAGGCAGCGCCGGACACGGATCGAATTGAGACCACGCTCCTCCAGCGCATCGACAATACTCTGCTCGATGACGTCCGTCGCCGGGCAGCCGGAATAGGTCGGCGTAACCTCTATCTCGATGCCGTCCGCGCCGGCGTGCACACCACGAACGATACCGAGATCCACGACGCTCAGTACCGGGATTTCCGGGTCCGCCACATCCTCGAGCCAGGCCAGGATCTGCGCCTCGAGCCGCTCCTGCCGCGCGTGCTTGCGAATGACCATCATCTCACCATGCTGCGCCCGGGTAGGCGCGCTGCATGAACTGCAGCTCGGCCAGGAGGTAGCCCATGTGCTCGGTATGCACACCGCGGCGGCCGCCGCCCGGCTTCCAGCCGTCGACCGGGACCCGCAGCCCGGCATCGGCAAACACGAACTCGAGGCTCCTCCGCCATTCGCCCCGCAGAGCGTCGAGGTCGGGTCCGCCCCAGGACACTCGCATCGCGTCGTCGATCGCGTCGCCGTCGAACAGCTCACTGGTATACGGCCACAACCGCTCCACCGACTCCGCGACGCGGGCATGGCTCAGGTCCGTGCCGTCGCCCAGGCGGACGAACCATTGCGTGCTGTGCCGGAGGTGATAACGAACCTCCTTGACGACTCGCGTCGCGATGCTTGCCAGGCGCTCGTCGCTGCACTGTGCGAACGCCGCGAGCTGCAGCACGTAGAAGGCCTGGAACAGCAGCTGCCGGACGACCGTGTCGCCGAAATGGCCGTTCGGCTGCTCCAGCAGCAAGAAGTTCTGGAACTCGTGGGCATCGCGCAGGAAGGCAAAATCGTCCTCGCTCCGCCCCTGCCCTTCGAGCTCCCCCGCGTAGCTGTAGAACATGCGCGCCTGGCCGATGTAGTCGAGCGCGAAATTGGCGTTCGCCAGCTCTTCCTCGAGCTCCGGCCCATGGGCCACGAGTTCCGTCAGTCGCTGCCCGAGGACCAGCGCGTTGTCGCCGAGACGCCTGACGCAGGCCAGCAAAACCGCAGCGTCGTCGCCCCCAGATTCAGATGTTTTCGACGCCATCGGGAACCTCGTAAAAGGTCGGGTGCCGGTAGATCTTGTCCTCTGCCGGCTCGAAAAACGCGGCCGCCTCGCCCGGGTCCGATGCGACGATGTCGGTCGAGCGAACGACCCAGATACTCACGCCTTCGCTGCGGCGCGTATAAGTGTCACGCGCGTGATCGAGCGCCATCTGCGCATCGGCGGCATGCACGCTGCCGACGTGCCGGTGGCTCAACCCGGATTTCGAGCGAATGAATACCTCGTAGAGCGGCCAGTCCTGCTTCGTCACTGCAGCGCCTCCCGATCGTCAGGCCGCATTCTTCGCGGCACGTTTTTCCGCATGCGCCACCGCCGCCTCGCGCACCCAGGCGCCGCCCTCGTGAGCGCGACGGCGTGTTTCCATGCGCTGCCGGTTGCAGGGCCCGTTGCCCTTCAGCACCTCGTGAAATTCGCTCCAATCGATCTCGCCGAAGCGGTAATGCCGAGCCTCGCGATCGTATTCGAGTTCGTCATCCGGCACTTCAAGGCCGAGGAACTCGGCCTGCGGCACGGTGACGTCGACGAACTTCTGGCGCAGCTCGTCATTACTGAAGCGCTTGATTTTCCACTTCATCGACTGAGCGCTGTGCTGAGAGTCGCCGTCACTCGGCCCGAACATCATCAGCGACGGCCACCACCAGCGATCGAGTGCATCCTGGGCCATCGCCTGTTGTGCTTCATTGCCGCGACACAGAGTCAGCATGATTTCGAAACCCTGCCGCTGGTGGAAGCTCTCTTCTTTGCAGATCCGTATCATCGCGCGGGCGTACGGCCCGTAAGAGCAGCGGCATAACGGGATCTGGTTCATGATCGCGGCACCATCGACGAGCCAGCCGATCGCCCCGATGTCGGCCCAGCTGAGCGTCGGGTAGTTGAAGATGCTCGAATACTTCGCCCTGCCCTCCAACAGTTGCTCAACCATCTGGTCGCGCGAAATGCCGAGCGTCTCCGCCGAGCTGTACAGGTACAAGCCATGCCCGGCCTCGTCCTGCACCTTGGCCAGCAGGATTGCCTTGCGCTTCAGCGAGGGGGCACGGGTCAGCCAGTTGCCTTCCGGCTGCATGCCGATGATTTCCGAATGGGCGTGCTGGGAAATCTGCCGGATCAGCGTCTTGCGATAGGCGGCCGGCATCCAGTCTTTCGGCTCGATCTTTTCCTCCGCGTCGATGCGAGCCTGGAATCGCGCCAGCTGCTCCGGCGTTTCCTGCCCGTCGGCGAGCTCCGCCGCGCTATTCGCCTGGTCCAGTCCCTGCGTGTACATCAGCCGCTCCGCGTGACGCCCGGTGAGTCGGTCAAATTGTCACATTTTCTGCGTGTTTTCAATTTGGTTTGTATCAGTTTGCGCCCTCCTCGGGCAGGACCGGCCGCCGCGTCGCGTGCGAACGGCCGCGAAACAGCGCGATTTCCTCGCCGCGCTGATTAACGATGCTGACGTCGTAGATGCCCGAACGGCCGCCGCGGCTGCGCTCGGTCGCCACGGCCGTCAGGCGGTCGCCCAGGGCGGCCGGACGCAGGAACTCGATGGCGCCACCGGCGGCGAGAGTCAGCACGTTGTACGAATTGCAGGCATAGGCGAACGCCGAATCGGCGAGCGTGAACAGGAATCCCCCGTGGCAGACCTGGAACCCGTTGAGCATCGACCCGGTCACCGTCATCACCGCGCTCGCCGAACCGCGCCCGACAGAGTCGATACGGATGCCCAGTTCCCGCGACGCAGCGTCGTCGTCGAACATTCTTGCTGCGCAGCGGGCCGCCATTTCTTTTTCGTTCACGACTTATTTCTCCGGAGGCCGCCGAATCGATCGTAAAACTCGCGCGCAGGTGACGGCAAGGGTCCCGCCGCGGTCTCAATGTGCTGGTCCAGGTACCGGTCCGCGTCCGCGTACACGACAAGGTAAAGCTCCCGGCACAGCCGGTAGGCGGCAAGGCCATGCCAGTCGGCTGGCAGCAGCGGCGGCGGCAATTGCGGATCGCGCAGCAGTATGCGCCGATATTCCTGGATCGCGAGCGAGCGCACCAGGAATGCCTCCAGGGGCTCGAGCCTGTGCGCCCTGCGGAGCGCGGCGCAGACCGGCCGGAACCTGGCGATGAAGGCCGCGTAGCGCGCGTCTATGTCCGCCAGGTTCCAGCTCTTCGCAGCAAGTCCGCGAAGCATGTGGTCGTGCCGCACGCTGCCGCTCTTCGCGCCCAGCACGACGACGGCCTCCGTACCGCCGTGACGGGCGATCGCGTCATCCAGTTCGGCGCGATCGGGCTCGGGATGGACCATCAGGCCGGCGCCGATCGAGCCGAAGCCGAGCCAGATCATGTCCTTGCGCAGCGCATCGCGCGCGGCGGGCGCCAGGCCCGCGAGCAGCACGATGCACCACTCGCCGCGCCAGCGCTGCCTGGGCTCGCCGTAGATGCGCTGCGTCGCCTGGTGGAAGCGGAGCGCGCCGTCCACGGTAAGCCCGTAGTAGCTCCGCCGCCCGACGCTCTGGGACTCGAGCCAGCCGTCCCGGGACAGCCGGAACACCGAGGTCCGGACCAGCCGCTCGCTGATCCCGAACTCGCCCAGCGCGCGGATCAGGCTACCCAGCCAGACAGACCCGCCACGCGGCGCGAACGAGTCACCGAACACGGTCATGATGAGCGAACTGGCGCGGCGCGTGGGCCGCGCGTTGAATTCCTCGATCAATTTCCGGGTCGCCTGGTGAATTGGCATGGCTGCTGTTTGCGCAAGTTCCGGCCGAACGTACAATCCGATACGAAATTTTTCAATCTGGCCGTTATCCTGTATCCCAAGCACAGGTTTGCGCGCCACATCGCCGCGTATGGAGCAGTCTCATGGAACTCGGCAGCTTTGCATGCAATCAGTGGGTAACCGGCAGCGGCAGAGGCCAGACGTTGAGGAGCGCCGTCGATGGCGCCGAGATCGGGACGATCGACAGCAGCGGGCTCGACTTCACCGCAATGCACTCGTTCGCACGCGACGTCGGTGGTCCCAAGCTACGGCGCATGACGTTTCACCAGCGCGCGCTGCTCCTTAAATCGCTTGCGCAGTACCTGTCAGAGCGCAAGGAAGAGTTCTACGAACTGTCGACGATGACCGGCGCGACCCGGGCCGACAGCTGGATCGATATCGACGGCGGTATCTCGACGCTGTTCGTCTATTCCGGCAAGGGTCGGCGCGAACTGCCGAACGCAGGACTCGTGCTGGACGGCCCGCCGGAGTCCCTGTCGCGCAAGGGCAGCTTCGTGGGACAGCACGTCTGGCTTCCGAAGCACGGCGTCGCACTGCACATCAATGCGTTCAACTTCCCCTGCTGGGGCATGCTCGAGAAACTCGCGCCGGCGCTGCTGGCCGGCGTGCCGGTCATCGTGAAGCCGGCATCGGCAACCGCCTACCTCACCGAGCGCATCGTGCGCCGAATCATCGAATCCGGGCTGCTTCCGGAAGGCGCCCTGCAACTCGTCTGCGGCGGCGTCGGCAACCTGATCGACCGACTCGACTGCCAGGACACGATAGCCTTCACCGGTTCCAAGAGCACCGCCGAGAAGCTGCAGGTGCACCCGCGCCTGCTGGCCCAATCGGTACGCTTTACCGCCGAGACCGATTCGCTCAATGCGTCGATCCTCGGGCCCGATGCCATGCCCGGCACACCGGAATTCGACCTGTTCGTCGCAGAGGTAGTGCGCGAGATGACGAGCAAGGCCGGGCAGAAGTGCACGGCGATCAGGCGCATCCTCGCGCCCGCGTCCGTAACCGGGGATCTCGGGAGTGCACTGTCGAAATCGCTGGCAGAACTCCGCATAGGCAACCCGGCCCGCAAGGACGTGCAGATGGGCGCGCTGGCCAGCCTGGGACAGCGCGAGGAGCTGCGCCAGCGTATCGCCATGCTCGCCGCCGAGTCCTCGCTGCTGCTGGACGGCGGCGACGATCCGCACCTGCTCGAGGCGGATGCCGACAAGGGTGCTTTCGTCGGGCCGACCCTGCTCGTTTGCGAACGCCCCCTGGCCGCGACGGCCGTGCATTCGGTCGAGGCTTTCGGGCCGGTCGCCACGATCCTGCCGTACGAGTCGCTGGACGACGCGATCGAGCTGCTGCGGCTCGGCGGCGGCAGCCTGGCCGGCTCGATATTCACGAACGACGACGCCGCGGCGCGCGAACTCGTCCTCGGCGCCGCGCCATGGCACGGCCGCATGCTGATTGTGAACCGTCATTGCGGCGCCGAGTCGACCGGCCACGGCTCGCCGCTGCCGCATCTGGTGCATGGCGGCCCGGGCCGCGCCGGCGGCGGCGAGGAACTCGGCGGTATCCGTGGCGTGCTGCACTACATGCAGCGCACGGCGCTGCAGGGCTCGCCCGAAACGCTCGCGGCCGTCGGCGGACGTTGGATCAGGGGCGCGAACGAGAATCGCGCCGCGCCGCACCCGTTCCGCAAGACCTTCGACGAGCTGCAGCTCGGTGACACGTTCATGAGCGCCGAGCGCGTCGTCAGCATGGAAGACATCGAACATTTCGCCGAATTCACCGGCGACCGCTTCTACGCCCACACGGACGAGGCTGCGGCGAGAAAGAACCCGTTTTTCGACGGCCGGGTCGCGCACGGCTACCTGATCGTCTCCTTCGCGGCCGGGCTGTTCGTCGACCCGGAATTCGGGCCGGTGCTCGCGAACTACGGCCTCGACGAGCTGCGCTTCGCGAAGCCGGTCAATCCCGGCGACGCCTTGAAGGTTCGGCTGACCTGCAAGCAGAAGACCTTGCGCGAGGGCTCCGGCTACGGCGAGGTCCGCTGGGACACCGAGGTCACGAACCAGGCCGGCGACATTGTCGCCGCCTACGATGTGCTCACTATGGTGGCGACCAGCGAGCAGTGGCAGGGTATGAACGGCTGATTCAGGCCCTGAACGGCAGCGCCGTGTCGGCCTTGATCTCCTTGAGGATGATGTTCGAGCGCACCTGCGAAACGCCGGGCAGCTTGAGGATGAAGTCGTCGAGAAAGCGGTTGTAGGCGTCCATGTCCTCCACGACGACGCGCAGGTGATAATCGGCCTCGCCGCTGGTCGCGAAACACTCCAGCACCTCGGGATGGCGGCGCACCTCGCGCACGAAGTTCTCCACGTTTTGTTCCTCGTGGCGCGCCAATGACACGAGGGTCATCGACGACAGCGTGAAGCCCGCCCTGCGCGGGTTGACGATCGCCGCGTAGCGCTCGATGACGCCGGACTGCTCGAGCGCCCGGACGCGGCGCCAGCAGGCGGAGCTCGACATCCCCACCTTGTCCGCGAGTTCCTGCATCGTCAGCCGGCTGTCGCGCTGCAGCTCGGTCAGGATCGCGCGATCCTTGCGGCTCAGCGGCTCTGTCCCGGTTTGCTTTCCCATAGGCTATAAATTACCCGTTTTTTTACATTTAGTGAAATATTTTCCGGGTTTCCATCCATTTTTCGGGAAGTCTGGCACCCTTTTGCGCGGCGAACCTGCGATCATGTTCTGCTCCGGGCTGCCGACCGAAGGACGAAAGCATGGCCGTCGCGACCGCCGCCAGGCGCGGGTTCCCCCTCGACAACTACGAACTGATCGACCGTTACCGGCGCGAATCCGGCCGCGTCTACCTGACCGGCACCCAGGCCCTAGTGAAGCTGCCGCTGATGCAACGCGCCATGGACTACGCGGCCGGCCTGAACACGGCGGGCTTCATCAGCGGCTACCGCGGCTCGCCGCTCGGCGCTTACGACCAGGAGCTCTGGCGGGCGCAGGAGTTCCTGGACCGCAGCAACATCCGCTTCCTGCCGGCGGTGAACGAGGACCTGGCCGCGACGGCAGTCCACGGCACGCAGCAGGTGGAAGGCGATCCACGCCGGGACGTCGATGGCGTATTCGCGATCTGGTACGGCAAGGGCCCCGGGCTCGACCGCGCCGGCGACGCCCTGAAACATGGCAACGCATACGGCAGTTCGCCGCACGGCGGCGTGCTGGTCGTCGCCGGCGACGACCACGGCTGTGTCTCCTCGTCGATGCCGCACCAGTCTGACGTCGCGTTCATGACCTGGCTGATGCCGAACCTGAACCCTGCGAGCGTCGCCGAGTACCTGGAGTTCGGTCTGTGGGGGATCGCGCTGTCCCGCTACAGCGGCATGTGGGTGGGCTTCAAGGCGATATCCGAGACCGTCGAGTCCGGGATGTCGGTCGAGTTGCCGCCCTACCCCCAATTCGTGCTGCCCGATAATTTCGTGCCGCCGCCCGACGGGCTGCACATCCGCTGGCCCGACCTGCCCGGCCCGCAGATCGAGGAGCGCCTGATTGCGAAGAAAGCGGCGACGCTGGCTTTCGCCGAGGCGAACCCGATCGACCGTCGCATCGTCAACACGCCGGACGCACGCTACGGCATCGTCACGACCGGCAAGGCACACCTCGACCTGCTGGAGGCGCTGCGCCTGCTGGGCATCGACCGCGAAGTTGCGCTGCAGATCGGCCTGGACATCTACAAGGTGGGCATGGTCTGGCCGCTCGCGCACGACTCGGCACTGGACTTCGTGCGCGGCAAGCGCGAGGTGCTCGTCGTCGAGGAGAAGCGGGGTATCATCGAGAGCCAGTTCAAGGAGTACTTCTACGATTACCCGGGCCGCAAGCCGGAGCGCATGGTCGGCAAGGAGGACGAGTCCGGCCGGCCACTGATCCCGTGGACCGGCGAGCTGTCGCCGCTGATGCTCGCCGGCGTCGTCGCGCGGCGCCTGGATGCGCTCGGCATCACGAAGGGCCTGGCCGAGCGCGCGGACCAGCTGCGGGAGCGCAGCACACCGGCCATGGAGATCGGCGGCGCATCCCGCAAACCATATTTCTGTTCCGGCTGCCCGCACAACACATCCACGAAAGTGCCAGAAGGGTCCGATGCGCTGGCGGGCATCGGCTGTCACTTCATGGCGGCATGGATGGATCGCGACACCGAGGGCCTGATCCAGATGGGCGGCGAAGGCGTCAACTGGATCACGCGCTCGATGTTCAGCGGCGGACGGCACGTATTCCAGAACCTCGGCGACGGCACCTATTACCACTCGGGCTCGCTCGCGATCCGCCAGGCGCTCGCCGCGAACACCAACATCACGTTCAAGATCCTGTTCAACGACGCGGTCGCCATGACGGGAGGCCAGCCGGTGGACGGGCCGCTGACGGTCGAGCGCGTCGCCCATTCCGTACGCGCCGAGGGCGTCGAGCGGATCGCGCTGGTCTCCGACGAGCCGGAGCGCTTCCGCCAGGCCGATCTCCCGCCCGGCACGACGATCTCGCATCGGCGCGAGCTCGATGTCATCCAGCGCGAGCTCCGGGAGATCCCGGGTGTCACGGTGCTGATCTACGCGCAGGCCTGCGCGACGGAAAAGCGCCGCCGGCGCAAGCGCGGCCTGCTCGAGGACCCGCAGCGCTACGCGGTAATCAACGACCTCGTGTGCGAGGGCTGCGGCGACTGCTCCGTCGAATCGAACTGCCTGTCGGTCGTGCCGAAGGAGACGCCGTTCGGCCGCAAGCGACAGATCGACCAGTCGAGCTGCAACAAGGATTTTTCCTGCCTGAACGGTTTCTGCCCGAGCTTCGTCACCGTCGAGGGCGCCGAGCGAAGGACACGCGCGGCAGCGGGGGCGGGATTTCCTGCCGAAGCAATCGCGGCGCTGCCGGATGCCGCCCTGCCCGACATCGGCGACACCTACGACCTGCTGGTAACCGGAGTCGGCGGGACAGGCGTGGTCACCGTCGGCGCGCTGATCACGATGGCCGCGCACCTGGAGTCGAGGGGCGCCAGCGTCCTCGACTTCATGGGCTTCTCGCAGAAATTCGGGCCGGTGCTGAGCTACATACGAATCTCGCCCGAACCGAAGAAACTGAACCAGGTGCGCATCGACCACGAGCAGGCCGATGCGCTGATCGGCTGCGATCTCGTCGTCAGCACCTCGCGCAAGGCATCGACGACGTATCGACGCGGCCACACGCGCGCCGTCATCAATACGACCGAGATGCCGACGGCGGATTTCGTGCTGCATCGAGACGCAAACCTGGACGCCGCACGACGCATTGGCGCAATTCGCGACATCGTCGGCGAGGAGCGACTGTCGACGCTGGCCGCAAACCGCGTCGCGACTTCGTTCCTCGGCGACACGATCTATTCGAACGTCGTGATGCTCGGATTCGCGTGGCAGCACGGACTGATACCCGTGTCGCGGGCAGCCCTCGAGCGCGCGATCGAGTTGAATGGGGTCAAGGTCCCGGAAAACCTGCGCGCCTTCGGCATAGGCCGGCTTGCAGCCGCGGAGCCCGCGTACGTCGAGTCGCTGGTAGGCAGCCCGGACGATACGCAGGAAACGCTGGGGCAGGTCATCGCGCGCCGTGTCGCCTTCCTCACCGAGTACCAGGACTCGCGACTTGCCCAGAAGTACGAGGCCCTGGTCGAACGGGTACGCGCCGCGGAGTCATCCCTGCACCTGCCGGGCGCCGCGGCGCTGACGGAGGCCGTCGCGCGCGCTTATTTCCGGCTACTCGCCTGCAAGGACGAGTACGAAGTCGCACGCCTGCACACGTCGACCGGATTCCTGGAAGGGCTGCGCTCGGAATTCGGCCCGCAAGCCAGGATCCGCTTCCACCTGGCCCCGCCGGTCCTCGGCGGCAAGCCTGACGCTCGCGGCCGGCCGCCGAAGCGCGAATTCGGCGCCTGGATGGTGCCCGTATTCCGTCTGCTGGCCCGCATGAGACGCCTGCGCGGCACGGTATTCGACCCCTTTGGCTACACGGCCGAGCGCCGGATGGAACGGCGGCTGGTCGTCGAGTTCGAAAACCAGGTCGGGTCGCTGCTGGAGGCACTGGACGCTGGCAACCGCGACCGCGCAGCGGCCGTCATCCGCCTGTACCTCGACATGCGCGGTTTCGGTCCCGTCAAGCTCGAGGCCGTGACGCGCGTGCGTGCGGAGATCCGCTCCGCGCTGGCGCAGATCTCGCCGGGCCTCGGCAAGGCGGCCTGAGCGGACAAGTCGCGGGTATCGGTTTCGACCGGCGCGTGCGAAGATGCCGCGATGCTCGACGTGCTCGACGAACCCGTCATCCGCTACGCGTACCCGGCCAACCCGGAATCCGGCGGCATCCTCGAACTCGAGCCGGGCCTCGTCTGGCTGCGCATGCCGCTGCCGTTCGCACTCGATCACATCAACCTCTGGCTGCTCGCCGATGGTGCCGGCTGGGTCATGGTCGACACCGGCGCCGGCACGGACGATGCCAGGGCAATCTGGGAACGAACCCTCGAGCGAGTCGTCGGTTCCGCACGCGTCGAACGCGTCATCGTCACCCATTTGCACCCGGATCACGTTGGCAACGCCGGTTGGCTGTGCGACCGGCTGTCGGCGACGCTCTGGATGAGTCGCGAGGAATACATGCTCTGCCGTGTGCTGTGCGCCGACACCGGCCGCCCCGCGCCGCCGGAGGGTAAGGCCTTCTATCACGGCGCGGGTTTCCCGCCGGAGGCGATGCACCGCTACGAGAAGATGTTCGGCATGTTCGGCCGCTTCGTCGCCTCACTGCCCGAGTCGTACCGGCGCCTCAAGGACCGGGACCGAATCGAGATAGGCGAGCGCAGCTGGGAGGTCGTCGTCGGCCGCGGCCACTCCCCGGAACATGCCTGCCTGTACGATGCGGACAATAACGTGCTGATCGGCGGCGACCAGCTGCTCCCGACGATCTCGTCGCACATCGGCGTCTATCCCACGGAACCGGACGCCGACCCGCTGGCCGAATGGCTGAGTTCGTTGAAACACATGGAGAGCCGCGTACCGGACGACGTGCTGGTGCTGCCGTCACACGGCCGGCCGTTTCGTGGCGCGCATGCGAGGCTCGACCAGCTGCAGCGCGAACACGAGGCGGCGCTCGAAAAATTGCTCGAGATGTGCCGGGAGCCGCGCCGCGCCGTGGACGTTTTCCCGGCGCTGTTTCGCAGCCGCGTGCGCGAGAATACCTATGTCATGGCGGCCGGCGAATCGATCGCGCACCTCAACTACCTGCGCAACCAGAAACTGATCGAACTTTGGACGGATGCCGACGGGGTCAACTGGTACCAGGCGAGTGCCTGATCCCTACCCGCCCCCGGCCGGGCGGCGCCGGTAGACGGCGTCGAAGACGGCCCGCCAACTCGCGCCGCCGTCCGTCGAGACCTCGATCAGCTGCCGCACGGCGTCGGGCTCCATCCTCGTCAGCGTCGTGCGGTCGAGATAGCTGCCGTCCGCCGTCCGGATCTCCCCCTGGAAATGAATCTCGCCCGCTGTCGTGCCCGGCAGTTCTGTTTTCTCTTTCGTCCCTCCGGGCCGCGCCGCGTTCGCCGTGACCCAGACCTGGCGCCAGCTGCCGTCGGGCGCAACGTAGAACAGGCTGACGCCCTCGCCGCCGCCGGCCGCAGACCAGTGCTCGGAAACCGCGCATCCATCCAGTATCGACTCGATCCTGTTCCGCCCGGCCAGCGTAGCACCGACGTAGACGTCCCATTCACCCAGCCAGAAATCGAGCCTGGTATACGCCGGCAGGTCGCGGCACGCGGGCACGGACTGCTGGGCAATGGCCGGGCCGGCTGCCTGCAGCATGCCGGCCAACAGCAGTGCGGCCATGCGCCAACGATTCCTCGAATCACCGTCCATCATTGTCCGCGATCAGGGGTTCAGCCCGAGCGCGTCGCCGAAGTGCACCGAGATCACGAGGAACGCGATCGCCAGCACGAAGATCTTCGCCAGCAGCGGCACGGTGAATCGGACCCAGGCGCCGTAGGGGATCCTGCCCAGTGCCAGCGCACCCATCACGAGTGCGCTCGTCGGGATCATCATGTTCGTGAAGCCGTCGCCAAACTGGTAGGCGAGCACCGCGGTCTGCTGCGGCACACCGGTCAGCGTCGCGAGCGGCGACATGATCGGCATCGTCACGAATGCCTGGCCGCTGCCTGATGGGATGAAGAAGTTCGTGATCGTCTGCACCAGCAGCATGCCGACGGCGGACAGGTCCGGCCCGAATTCGCGCAGTAGGTTCGCGATGGAGTCGATCACCGTGTCGATGACCTGGCCGTCGGCGAGCACTACCTCGATCGTACGGGCGAAGCCGACCAGCAGCGCCGCAGCCGTCATCTCGGCCGCCCCCTCGATGAAGCTGCGGCTCGTGTCGGTCGGCGATATCCGCGCGATGGCGGCGGAGGCGAGCCCGATCGCGAAGAACACGGCAATCAGCTCCGTAATGTACCAGCCATAGAGCGCCGCACCGACGACGAAGCCGACCACGCCGGCGCCGAAGACGAGCAGCACGCCGAGCCGCGCGCCGCCCAGGCTGATGTCGGCCGGCGCCTCGAAGCCGCGGCTGTAGTCGACATGTGCGACGAGGCTCGTCTCCGGGGCCCGGCGCACGCGCATCGCGTAGCGGTAGATGTGATGAAAGGCGACGGCGAGAAAAGCGCTCATCATGACCAGCCGGAACGCCCAGCCGGAGGTAATCGGCAGTCCGGCAATGTTCTGCGCGATGATGACGCCGAACGGGTTCGTGCCGGCGCAGGACCAGCCTATGCCATACGGAATCCAGACCAGCCCCATCGCGACGATCGCGTCCATGCGCATCGCGAGGCTCATCGAGACAATGATCGGTATCAGCGGCACGTATTCCTCGCCCATGCCGATCGTGTAGGAGCCGAAGCTGAACAGCAGCAGGCAGCCGGCGATCAGGATCCACGGGCTGCCCCCGAGTTTTGCGACCGCCGTGTGCAGCATCGCGTCGATCGCCCCGCTCTTCCGCAGGATCGCGATGACGCCGCCGGCGATGAAAATCAGGAAGATGATTTCCTGGGCCGCCTCGAAGCCCTTCGGGATGGCCAGCAGGAAGTACCACGGCGGGACGTCGACCCGGTCCGCCTCGCCGCTCCTCTCGTAGGTGTCCGGCACGACCATGGTCCGGCTCGGGTTCTCGGGATAGGGCACGCGTTCGAAATTGCCCTGTGGGATCATGAACACGAGGAGCTGCGCCACGACGATGATCGAGAACATCAATACGAGCGAGTCGAGCGACCAGGATCTCTTCTGCACCGGCAGGGTCCTTGTTGTTATTCGGACGGCGTGCCAACGATAGCAAAATTGTCGCCTGTCGGCGGCGGCCATGAAAAAACCCGCTGCGCGTCCCTGCACAGCGGGTCCCGGCCCGGGTGCCGGTCAGGCGCCGTTGCGCCGTCGGGCCTGCCACCGCTCGGCATGCCGGCTGCGCTGGTCGAGACGGCGGTTGCTGCGCTCGCCCCGGTCGTCGAGGCGGCCGTCGATACGGTCACCCCGATTGTCCAGCCGATGATTCGCGCGATCGCCGCGGTGATCCAGGCGTTGATCGATGCGGTCGCCGCGACGATCGAGGCGCGCCGCCGAGTTATCCCGGCCGGCGTCTGCCGCCCGGTCCGATGCGCGATCGAGGCGATCGTTTACCCGATCACCTCGCTGGTCCAGCCGCGCGTCCATACGGTCGCCGCGCTGGTCCAGTCGTTGGTCGATCCGGTCGCCGCGATCGTCCAGGCGCTCCTCGATGCGGTCGCCGCGCTCGTCGAGACGCTCGCCGGCATCGGCCCAAGCAGCCGGGACCGCGAGACCGAGGGCGACCAGCATCAGGGCCCGAGCTACCGATAAGTTCCGTGTGTTCATCATCCTGCTCCTGCCGAGTTGAGGGAATGCTTGTTGTCGATGCATACAACGCCCGCCGGGCGAGCGGGTTGACGGCGGCCGCGGCCGATTTGCGCCTATTGTCAAATTAGTTGTCAAATCGGGGCCGCGCGTGCTGTGATCGGTCCGCGCCAGACCAGGGGTATATCGATGAACGTGACCGCCAGCGCCTTCGGCGCCGACATTGACGCGCTTTTCCGGCGCCACCGGCTGCGCGTCATGCTGGCGATCACGCTCGGCTACGGATTCATCTATACCTGTCGCCTGGGGCTCTCGATCGTCAAGAAACCGCTGATCGACGGCGGGATCTTCACCGTCGAGGAACTCGGCATGATCGGGGCCGCCCTGTTCTACGGCTACGCGAGCGGCAAGTTCATCAACGGCTTCCTGTCGGACTACGTGCCGCCCCGGGTCTTCTTCTCCGCCAGCATTTTCCTGTCGGCGCTCGTCAATATCTTCATGGGCACGTCGACGCTGCTGTGGTTGTCGGTCACGCTGTGGGCGCTGAACGGCTTCGTGCAGGGCATGGCCGCGCCTTCGGCCGTCATCTCGATCACGAACTGGTTCAGCATCCACGAACGCGGCCGCTGTTACGGCATCTGGAGCGCATCGCATTCGATCGGCGAGGGCCTGACGTTCTACGTCATCGCGGCGGTCGTCGCCGCCCTCGGCTGGCGCGCAGGTTTCGTCACGCCCGGTATTCTTTGCATCGCCGTTGCCGCCTGGGTGTATGCGTTCCTGCGCAATGCGCCGCAGACGATGGGACTGCCGGACATCAGCACATACAAGAACGAGCCAAGCGAAGCCGGCAAGAAACAGGAGACCTGGCGGACCCAGCGCGTGATCTTCGGCATCTCGGCCATCTGGGTCATCGCGATCGCGAGCGCGCTCATGTACGTGACACGCTACGCGGTCAACAGTTGGGGCGTGCTGTACCTGCAGGAAATCCGCGGTTACTCGCTGCTCGACGCGGGCTGGTTTCTCGCGATCAATACGATCGCCGGCATCGCCGGCTCGATCGCGTTCGGCTTCATTTCCGACAAGCTGTTCGATGCGCGCCGGCCGCCCGCGAACCTGATCTTCGCGATAGTCGAGGTATTGGCACTGCTCGTCATTTTCTATGGCCCGAAGAACGACCTCGTGCTAACGCTCGCGTTCGCCCTGTACGGGGCCGCCCTCAGCGGCCTCGTCGCATCGGTCGGCGGGCTGTTCGCCGTCGACATCGCCCCGCGTGGCGCGACCGGCGCCGCGATGGGCTTCGTCGGCGTATTCAGCTACCTCGGGGCAGCGATCCAGGAAAACGTCAGCGCGTCCCTGATCAGCGACAACATGCAGCTCGTCGAGGATGTGCGCATCTACGATTTTGACGCCGCGATCGTCTTCTGGATCGGCACGTCGGTCGTGTCGATGCTGCTGGCCGCCTCGCTGTGGAACACGAAGATCCGGAACTGATGACACCGCGGAGGCGGAGGACAGCATGACCCGTGACACCTCGATCAGGGCCGTCGTATTCGACCTCGGCGGCGTGCTCCTGGACCTCAACGATCCGGTAGCCGTCTTCGGCGTCGATTTCGACCGCGCCGAGTTCAACCGCCGCTGGCTCCTGTCGACGGCCGTGCAGACCTTCGAGAGGGGCGACTGCGACGCGGCGAGCTTCGCCGGGGCGGTCGTCCGCGAGATGGGCTTCGGTTACGGCCCCGACGAGTTCATCGAGCGCTTCAACGCCTGGCCGGGGGGCATATTCCCGTATGCACCCGGCGTCGTGCAGGCGATCGCCCCGGAGGTCGACGTCGGCATACTGTCGAACACCAATGGCATCCACTGGGAGTCCTTCGGCGTGGAGCGGACCTTCGGCGACCGGATCGGCCGTTATTTCCTGTCGTACCAGACGGGACTCGTCAAGCCGCACGCGGACGCGTTCGAGCAATTGACGAAGACCTACGGCTGCGAGGCCGCCGAGATCCTGTACTTCGACGACAACCCGCTGAACGTCGATGCAGCGGCGGCACTGGGCTTCCGTGCCGCGCTCGGCCGCGACGAGGCGGAGCTGCGCGAACCGCTGGCCGCGCTCGGCCTGCTCGACGTCGGGCAGCGCGCGGGCTGAATCCCGGTCACTGCCCCGCCGGCTGGTCCTCGTCGCGCACGATGACCGAGAAACCGTCGAAGTGGTACTCGCGGTAGCCGTCGCTCAGCGTGAAATCCGTCGCGGTGCCGGCCTCGATCGCGGCGAATGCGGCGCCGAGCGCCGTCATGTAGCGGCTCTCCACGACCGGCACGTTGTGCGAGGTCAGCGCGGCGTCGATCCGGCCGGCGAGACCGGCGAGCCGCGCCGCGCTGCGGGCGTAATCGGCGAAGGACGAGCCCTCGAGATGCGTATACAGCGGCGCGAGGTAGAACGTGTCGCCGGTGAACAGCAGCCGGTTCTCGTGGTCGAGCAGGCAGATGGAGTCCGGCGCGTGACCTGGCGTCACGAGGATCTCGAGCGAGCGAGCGCCGAGCTCGATCCTGTCTCCCTCGTCGACGTAGCGGTCGATATCGAAGGCGCGGCTCGAAAACTCCCCGGCCACGAAGCCCTCCGGCAGCGCTTTCCAGACCCAGCCTTCCTGCAGGAAGCCGGCGACCGCCTCGGGCGGGCTGCCGGCCGTGCGGCCGCGCGTATACGCGGTATCCCGGCCGTAAATCGTGTCGAACTGCCAGTTGCCGCCGATGTGGTCGTAATGCGTATGCGAGTTCAGCACGATGACGTCGAGCTCGGTCAGCTGCTCGACGACGCGGCGCATATCGCCGATTCCGAGCCCGGTGTCGAACAGCAGCGCCCGTTCCTCGCCCTCGATCAGGAAGGACATCACCTCCTCGAACTGCCCGGGCTCGTAAATCGCGTACACGCCGTCGGCCACGCGGTACACCTCGAACCAGTCCTGGTCCTGTGGAATCTTCTCGAAGGCCGCCCACTCGGGCCGGGGCAGCGCGTCCCACCAGTTGTCCTTGTTGGCACCGCGGCTCTGCACCTGCTCGTTGTCGGCGACGGCCGGCGCTCCGCCGGCGGGCCCTGCCGATTCCTGGCCACAGGCCGGCAACAGGGACAGTGCGCAGAGCAGGTTCGCGATTCTGTGTTTCACTCGATGAGTCTCCGGTTTGCGCGAAAACCGCAGTCTAGCAAAACACCGATGCGGGCCGCCGGCGTGATCCTGTTCCCGGATCGCGCACGCGAGGATAGACGAATTTGAGTGAGTGTGAGAATGTCGCGGCCATGCTGCAAGAGCTCGCCAGGCTTATACTCCGAATTTCCGGCTGGACCACGACCGGCGAGGTTCCGCCGCTCGACAAGGCCGTGTTCACCGCGGCGCCGCACACCTCGAACTGGGACGGCTTCTGGTTCCTCGTCTACAAGGTCGCGCTGGATGTCGAGGTCAGTTTTCTCGCAAAGCACACGCTGTTCTGGTGGCCGCTCGGCAATCTCTTGCGCGCCCTGGGGGCGATCCCGATCGACCGCAGCATGCAGGCTTCGACGGTGCAGCAGCTCGTCGACGCATTCGAGCGAGAAGAGCACCTGTTCCTCGCACTGGCGCCCGAGGGAACCCGGCGCTGGAAGCAGTACTGGAAGACCGGCTTCTACCGGGTCGCGCGGGACGCGGGTGTTCCGATCGTGCTCGCGTACATCGACTATCCGCGCAAACAGATGGGCATCGGCCCCGAACTCGATCCGGCCATCGGCCCGGATCGACTGATCGAGCGTATGCGGGAATTCTATTCGCCCCACAAGGGGCGGCGCCCGGAGAATACGGGGCCCATCGCATTCGCGCCGGGCGCGGTAGCCCGGGACTCGCGAAGGGGCCGATAGAGGCCCGTTCGCCCGGGGGGACCGCTCCCGGCACCGTTGCGCTCGAATACAGGAAGTTGTCGCGTTACCAGCGGCGCCGGAGCTCCAGCAGGACGTTCAGACCCGGCGCGTCGATGCCGGAACCGTGGTAGCGATAGCGCGCATCGAGCAGGTTTTCCAGTGCCAGCGTCAGCTGCCAGCGCTCGTCGGGCTGCCAGTCCGCGCGCAGGTTCAGCGTCAGCCAGCCCGGCGTGCCGTTCGGATCGATGCGAATGTCGTTCGCGTCGCGCGGACTCAACCGTTCCTGCCGCAGCGCGAACACGAGGTAGGGCTCGATGCGGAGCGCCGCGTTCCAGTCGTAGACGAGCGCAACCCGGCCGTTCGCCGGCGGCATGCGGTCGGCCGGGGCATCGCTGCCGTCCGCTTCCTGCTGCTCGCCCCGCGAGTGGTTCAGCACGACGTCCAACAGCGCTCGCTCCGTGAGCTCGGCGGTCGCCGCGAACTCGACGCCCCAACTCGTCGCGGCGGCGAAGTTCTGCGACTGCACGACATCACGACCGTCGGGCGTGACCTCGCCTGTCAGCACGGACGCGATCCGGTCGCGGTAGGAGAGGTGCCAGACGATGAACTCGGCATCGAGGCGCGCGCCGCGGTGCTTGATGCCGGCGTCGAGCATCAATGCCCGTTCGGACTCGAGATCGGGGTTCGGGACGTTGAAACGATTACCGGGTCGAGCGCCCAGCGTACCGACATCGAACACGTTCGGCGCGCGGAAACCGTAACCGAGATTCGCGACGAACTGCATCGCCTCGGTGACATCGAAGCTCCAGCCGAGATCAGCACTCCAGTCGTCGAGATCGATGCCGGTAACCGACGTGATGTCCGTCGCCGGCAGGTCGAGCCGGACGCGGCTCAGTCGAATACCGCCACTGAGCGTGCTGTGGACGCCGATGTCGCCGCCCATGTTCACGAACGCGGCCGCCTGGTCCATCGTCGAGCCGTCGGGATAGCGTGCGGTCGCGATGCGGCGGTTGCCGTCGACGACGTTCTCGCGCACGCGCCGGCTCGACACTTCGTCGTGGTAGATCTCGACGCCGGCGACCCAGGAGATTCGCTCGCCGTCGTCGCTCGCCAGCACGGAACCGCCGACGAGGTCGCTGCCGTTTTGCTCCAGCGTGCGGATATCGGAGCCGAAATCCCGTGTGCGCAGGTCGTCGACGATGCGCTGCCAGCCGAGGTCGACGGTCCAGTCGGCCGAGAACCAGCCGTCGCGCCGGACATGCTGGACGTGCGCGAAGTGCCGCTCGTTCGGCTCGAAATAGTACTCGGCGGACGAGGGCTCGGACTGGCCGAAGCCGGGCACCAGTTCGTCGACGCGCGGCGTGCGCGGCTGGCGGCCCGTCTGCAGGTCGAAGAACCACTCGGTCTCGTCGTCCGGCGCGAGTAGCAGGGCTGCCCGCGCGCCCCAGGCCTTGTAGCCGCTCGGCACGATACGCTCGCCGCCGCCGATCCGGCGGTGGCCGGTCTCGAGGTAGTCGCCGGACAGCAGCAGCCCCGCGCGTTCGTTGCCGGCCTCGGCCGTGCCCTGGACCGAGCGCAGCTGTTCGGCACTGTCGAGGGCAAGGCCCAGGTCGCCTCGGTACGCGGTAGCAGCGCCCCCGAACTCCGGCCGGCGCGTGATCACGTTGATGACGCCGCCGACCGCGTCGCTGCCGTACAGCGACGTCGGTGAGCCGCGCAGCAGTTCGATGCGCTCGACGCTGCCGGGCGAAACCAGCGCGAGGTACTGCGTCGGCGCGTTGCGGAAGATCGCGTTGTTGAGCCGCATGCCGTCGACGAGGTGCAGTACCTCGGAGCCCTTCAGGCCACGCACGATCGCCGCGCCCTGCCCTGGCGTCGTCTGCTGGCGAAACACGCCGGGCTCCGCGACGAGCAGGTCCGTTACCAGCGGGCCGGCGGACGCCTTGCCGGCCGGGATCAGCGCCAGCGCCGCCGACAGCTTGCCGGACTCGACGGGTCGGCGGGTTGCGGTGACCTGGATCTCGTTGATCGACTCCTCCTGGGCGCCCGCCTGCCACGGGGCGGCGCAGGCGAACAGGGTGATGATCGATGCCAGCGTCCCGTCAGCGGCTGCGCTCATCGATCTCGCGCCATTTTCCGTAGATGTCGTCCGGCCACCAGTGCTGCAGGTAGGCAATGATCGCCAGGCGGTCGTCGGCGTCGAGTGCCGAGCCGAAAGCCGGCATCTGCCCGCCGAAGGGCGCCCCGCCCTGGACGATCGTAGCGTCGAGCACGTCGAGCGGATGATGCCAGGTGTGCGCGCTGCCGTTGAGCGGCGGCGGCGGGTAGTTGCCGTTCGCATCGAGCCTGCGCCAGTCCGGCGTCGCCGAGCCGTCCTCCCCGTGGCAGGTCGCGCAGTACTGCCGGAACAACGGCTCGCCCGCCTCGACCTGCGAGGCGGTATACCAGCGCCCGGCCACGGTCGGCTCGCGGGCTTCGTTCGAGCACGCGGCAAGAAGCGGCAGGCAAAAGGTCGCGATCAGGGCGCGCATGGCAATTCGTCCGGCAAAACAGCGCGCAAGCTTACTGAATCGGCGCGTGAATTTCCGGCGCTCGCCCGCATCGTGATATTGCAATTCGGAATAAGTGCCGCCCGGTTCAGTCGGCCGCATGCCGCAGGCGCCGGTCCAGCACGAAGGGCTCGTGGCGCACGGCGGGCGGCCTGCCGTCGATCCGGTCGGCCAGCAGGAGCGCGGAGCCCATCGCCAGCGTCCAGCCGAGCGGGCCATGGCCCGCGTTCACCCAGAGGCCGTCCGGGCCGCAGGCATCGATGAACGGCTTGCCATCGTAGCTGACCGGCCGCAACCCTGCCCAGGCGTCCGCGCGGCTCCGGTCGAGGCGTGCCGCTATAGCCGGCATCGTCGTGACCAGCAGGTCGTACAGATTGTCCGTGCGCACCCGGTTCGGCCGCTTGTCGAAGCCCGTGAACTCCGCGGTCCCGACCATGCGCAGGCGCGTGCCGAGCGGCGTGATCCCGGCGTGCTTGAAATCGTCGATCACCGGCAGCGTCGGCAGCCCGTCGATGCCCGCGGCGTCGACGGTGACGGAGTAGCCCTTGACCGGCTTCACCGGCAGGTGCACGCCGACGGTCTGCAGCAGCGCCGGGCTTGCGGTACCTGCCGCCACGACGACGCGCCTGGCATCGATGCGGCCGCGGTCCGTGTCGACGCCGACCACCCGCCCGCCTTCGGCCGCGACGCGCGTTACGCGGACACCCGTCTCGATGCGGCCGCCCTGCGCGCGGAACCTGCCGGCCAGCGCATCGCAGAACATCCGTGCGTCGCCGTGGTCGTCGTCCAGGTAATGGATGCCGCAATAGATGCTGTTCCTTATGTCGGCGAGAGCCGGCACGAGGCGGACTATTTGTTCGGCCGAAAGCACCGCGTAGCGCATGCCGAGGCCGCCGGCGATGCGGCAGACAGCCTCCTTGGCTTCGAATACCTCGCGGCTGCGAAACACGCTCAGCGTGCCGTGGCTCGCGTGGCAGTATTCGAGCTTCAGCCTGGCCGTGATTGCACGCGTTTCCGCCAGCGAGTAGCTCGCGAGCAAGTAGTTCGCGGCACAGGCGGCGTCATGGTGCCGCTGTGACGAGTGCTGCAGGAAGCGCAGGCCCCAGCCGGTCAGCGACGGGATCGCGCGCAGCCTGAGCTTCATTGGCGAGCGCGGATCGAACAGCGAGCTCGCGAGATGCCGCAGCACCCCTGGACCGTTCCAGGGTTCCGGCATCGACGGAGTCAGCATGCCCCCATTCGCGTAGCTGGTCTCCAGTGCCACGCCATCGAGGAGCTCGAGCACGGTCACGCTTTCGCCGCGCTCGAGCAGCACCTCTGCAGTCGTGAGACCCATCAGTCCGCCGCCGACGACGATCGTGCTCATGAAATCTGCTCAGTCGACGTGTGCGCGCACGGGCAGGGGCACGTTGCATAGCTCGATGCGGCCGACGGGATCCAGGAACCACTCCTCGCGCCGGTCGCGTCTTGCCTCGACGAGCCGTTCGAAGCTTGCCGTGTCGGTGCGCAGCAGGTCGAGCCGGATGCGCTCGTTCTCCGGCAGCTCGGTGCCGAAACGCATTCGTCGCACCGGCACCTGCTCGCTCGCCTCGGCATAGAAGCCGAGCGCAGCGGTGCCCCGCGGCAGCACCGACAGCCGTTCTATGCCGTGAACCGTGCGGCCGAGCAGCGTCACGTTGCGATCGAGGTGCCGCGGTGCATGGCCGGTGACGACGTAGAGCTCCGCGCCGCTGCCGCTGCCCGGCTCGTTCCCGCGGCCTGCGCCCAGCATGCCGTAGCAGTGTGCGAGCCAGGCGCGCTCGCCGTCGCTGCCGACCGGGAAGCCGTCGACGAAGCCGACCGCCTCGGCATAGGCATCGGTGCTGTCGAGCGGCGTTATCTCGAGACCGGCTTTCGCACGGTAAAACTCCGGCGGCAGACCGTGACTCGCCTCACCCAGCGGCCTGGCAGCAGCTGTTCCGGCGGCTGGGTCTCCCCACTGCGCGACATAGTTGTCCTGCGAGCGCAGGATCGCGAGCCCGTCGAAGTAACGCCCCGCGACCAGCTTGCGGACGTTGTCGACGTGCTGCGGCGCGAACTCGGGCGCAAGCTCGAACACGACGACACCCGAATCGAGATACAGGTACAGCGCCCGCGACTGGTCCAGCTCGCGCCAGTCCGACGCTGCGGCAGCCTCGAGCACTCCCGCCATGGTGAGCGGCTCGTCGGCGGGCAGGGCCGGCGCCAGGACCGTTAGCGTGGCGACGGCCGCGAGCGAGCGGCGCCTCATGTTCAGCATGATCCGCGTGCTACTCCATGATGCCCATGACGAGCGTGACAATCAGCACCGGCGGTATGACGAAGCGGATCATCAGTCGCCAGAAACCGAAGAACACACCGTCGCGCACGCCGATCTCCTCCAGCTTGAGTGCCTTCGGGACGAACCACCCGAAGAATATCGATGACATTGAGCCGCCGATCAGCAGCAGGTTGTTGGCCGCCAGCGTGTCCAGCGTGTCGAAGATGTCGAGCCCCCGGTAGGACGGGATGAACTCGAGCAGCCGCACGTCCTGCCACGCCGAAAACCCGAGTATCGAGGCAATGCCGAGCAGCCACGCGGCACCCACGACGTACAGCACGCCCCGGGGGCGCGGCACGCCCGCATGCTCGTCGAGCCAGTTGGTCACGCCCTCGGCAAGCCCCAGGCAGGAGGACAAGGCCGCGGAGATCAGCAGTACGAAAAAGATGGAGCCGAACAGCTGGCCGCCCGGCATCTGGCCGAAAGCCAGCGGCAACGTCTGGAAGATGAGCCCCGGGCCGCCGCCCGGGTTGAGGCCGTACTGGAACACCAGCGGGAAGATCGCGAAACCGGCGAGCACCGCGACGCCGGTGTCCATGAGGATGACCGCCGTGGACGAGCTGGGAATCGAGAAATCCTTGGGCATGTAGGCGCCGAAAACGATCAGCGAACCCATGCCGATGCCGATCGAGAAGAAGGCCTGGCCGATCGCGGCCATCAGCGTGCCGAAAGTGATCTTGGAGAAATCCGGCTCCAGCAGGAAGCGCAGCGTGGCCGGCATGTCGCCGGCGAACACGCCATAGAGCACCATGATGATCATCGCGCCGAACAGCGCCGGCATCAGGATCTTCATCGCTCGCTCGATGCCGGACTGAACGCCCTGCCGAATCACGATGACGATCATGATGTGGATGATCGTGTTCCAGAATAGCAGGACCCAGGGATTCGCCAGCAGCGCCGCGAACATCGCGCCGGTCGCATCCGCATTCGCGCCCTCGAAGGTGCCGGTCGCCGCCTTGACGAAATAATCGAGCGTCCAGCCCGACAGCACCGTGTAATAGGACAGGATGATGAACGCGCAGAAGATGCCGAGGTTGCCGATGAACCCCCAGCCGGCACCGCGGCCGCTCTCCCGGGCCACGTTGACGACGCTCTTCGAGGCACTGGCGCGGCCGCGGCGGCCCAGTGAAATTTCCGTGATGAGCAGCGGCAAACCGATACCCAGCGCACAGACGAGATACACGATCAGGAACGCGCTGCCGCCGTTTTCACCGAGCTGGTAGGGAAAACGCCAGATGTTGCCCATGCCGACGGCAAATCCCGTCGCTGCAAGCAGGAATCCCCATCGCGACGACCACTGCTCCCCCGAACCTCCGCCTGCGGCCATGTTTCCCCCTTATTCCTGGTGGCATGCTTCGATGGGCGGGTATTCTCGCACATTCCGGAAGACCGCGGCCTCTGCCCGGCCCGAATCCCGCCCGGACGTTTGTCCGTTCGTTGCGGCCGGGGCTAGAATGCCTGCCCATTGTCCACCCGACGACGGAAGCCATATCGATGAATCGCATCCTTGCGGGCCTGATCGGCCTCTGCCTGCTCCCGGCCCCGGCCGGCGCCGACACCCTTATCCACGCAGGCCGGCTGATCGACGGCAAGTCCGATCGGGCCGCGACGGAAAAGACCCTGCGCATAAGCGGGTCCACGATCAAAGCGGTCGAAGACGGCTACGTGACGCCGGCCGACGGCGATACTGTCGTCGATCTGCGCGAGCACACCGTGCTGCCGGGGCTCATGGACATGCACGTGCACCTGACCGGCCAGTACAGCTCGGCCAGCCAGGTACAGCGCTTCACGTTCAACGAGGCGGACTACGCGTTCGACGCGGCGCTGTACGCCCGCCGGACCCTCGAAGCCGGTTTCACCGTGGTGCGAAACCTGGGCGACGCATCCAACGTGACGGTCGCGCTCCGCAAGGCGATCGATGCAGGTGACGTGCCCGGGCCGCGCATATTCAGCGCAGGCATGAGTCTCGCCTCGACCGGCGGCCACGGGGACCGCACGAACGGCTGGGCCATGGACATCATGGGCGACCCCGGCCCGCGCGAGGGAGTCGTCAACGGGGTGGAGGACGCGCGCAAAGCGGTGCGCCAGCGCTACAAGGACGGCGCCGACTGGATCAAGATCACCGCGACGGGCGGAGTGCTGAGCGTCGCAAAGAGCGGGCAGAACGCCCAGTTCACCGATGAAGAACTCGCGGCGATCGTGCGGACCGCGGGCGACTATGGCATGCGCGTGGCGGCGCACGCGCACGGCACCGAGGGCATGAAGCGCGCCGTTATCGCCGGCGTCGCGTCGATCGAGCACGGCACCTACATGGACCGCGAGGTCATGCGCCTGATGAAGGAACGCGGCACCTACTATGTGCCGACGATCATCGCCGGCGAGTGGGTCGCCGAGAAGTCGAAGATCGACGGCTTCTTCCCCGAACTCGTCCGGCCCAAGGCCGCCGCGATCGGGCCGCTGATCAAGAGCACATTCGCAGAGGCATACCGGTATGGCGTGCCGATCGTGTTCGGAACCGATACCGGCGTATCGCCGCACGGCGATAACGCGCAGGAGTTTGCATTGATGGTCGAGGGCGGCATGCCGGCGATGGAGGCGATCAAGTCGGCGACGAGCGTCGCGGCGGCCTTCCTCGGCATCGAGGACACGCACGGCACGCTCGAGGCCGGCAAGCAGGCCGACGTCATCGCCGTGCCCGGCGATCCGCTCGACGACATCACGGCCATGCAGCGCGTGGCGTTCGTCATGAAGGGCGGCGCCGTCTACAAGGACTGATCCCGCGCACCCGATCGTTGGCGAACAAGAGATTCGCGGGCCCGGGCGGCGGGGCACGCCCGGCTTGCGGCGATGACGTCTGACTTGCCGTTATGCGCGTGTGTAAGCCGGCATTGATCATCGCGCCGGCAGCGGCAGTTACGCCGGGTTTTGCGCGATCTGCAATCGTTAATAGCGACCGCTGGGTCTCTGCAACCGGATCTCCCGCAAAACAAAGCGCCCCCGCTTACGCAGGGGCGCTCTGCCTTTATGTCGGGATGTTATCGCTATCCTGGCTATTCTGGCGCGACCCAGCCGCTCATGGTGGCCATCTCGGTCAGCGCGTCGGTCCAGAGATAGCCGTCCGTCCACAGGTACCCGTCCGTCCACAGGTAGCCGTCCGTCCACAGGTACCCGTCCGTCCAAAGGTAGCCGTTGCTGCCAACCGTGCCGTCGGTCCAGAGGAACGCATCCGTCCACAGGTAACCGTCGGTCCAGAGGTAACCGTCGGTCCAGAGGTAGCCGTTGCTGCCGACGTAACTGCCATCCCAGGTGTAGCCAGACTCCTTGGTGTCGAGTGTGCCGCGCAGATAGAACTTGCTCGTCGTGTCCTGGTTCGTCCGGCCGCCGAAATGCTGCAGCCCGGCGATGTCATTGCCGATGTTCAGGCCCACGTTGGCGCAACCGACCGCGCCGGTAGTTATTGAACGGTACGCGTCCACCCGGCCGGCGCCCTGCTGGTACACGCTGTAGGCAAGTGATTGTCTGCCACCCTTGCCCGCGACCGCCGGTCTCGCTCCCGCGATGAGCTTGCACTTCAGGTCATCGACGCTGAGCGACGGTAGTGCCTGCAGCAGGAGCGCGGCGACGCCGGACACGACGGCCGTAGCCTGCGACGTGCCCGACATTTCGAAATAGGTCGAGTTGTAGTAGTACTGCGGGTATGTCGTCGCAAGTGTCGAATTGCCCTGAACCAGGCCTTTCATGTGGCCGCCCGGGGCAACGACCTCGGGCTTGACGAATCCCTCGTAGGTCGGGCCGGCAGACGAGAAAGTCGCCAGCGTGTCGTCCGACGGGTCGCCCGGCGTGTAGTTGTCGGTCATCGCCCCGACGGTCATCACGTAGGGCACGTTCCCGGGTACGCCGATCGTCATCGGGTTCGGCCCGCGGTTGCCGGCTGCGGCTACGACGAAAACCTGGGCCCGCCAGGCGGCCATGACGGCCTGATTGATCGGATCATCCCAGTAGTAGGACCGCGGTTCGGCGCTGAAGGACAGGTTCAGGATGCGAATGCCGTAGGTATTGCGATTACTGACAACCCAGTCGATCGCGCGGATGACATCGGCATAGGTACCCTCGCCATTCGCATTGAAGGCCTGAACCGATACGACGTGGGCGCCCGGGGCAATACCGTTATACAGCCCATCGGCCGTCATGAGACTGGACAGGGCGATACTCGCGACGTGCGAGCCGTGACCGCCCGGGTCGTCCCCGCTCAGGGGGCTCGTCGCCAGGGTATTGGTGATCGCGTTGTAAACCGCCCTGATACGGACCTGGCCGCGGCTGTCGAGCCTGATACCGTCGTGCCTCCACAACCCGGTATCCAGCACGGCGATGCCCACGCCCCTGCCGTCGATGCCCATCAGGTGCAGGGCCTTGCCGCTGACCACGCTCGCGTAGAAGGTATCGACAATGCTGCTTCCGTTGGAGCTGGGGCCGGTAGGCTTGCCGGCGACTTCGACGGCCTCGTTGCCCCACACCCGGCGCACACCCTTCGTTGCCCGCAGTTCGGCAACCTGGTCCGCCGTGAGATCGGCAGCCACCGCATTGATGACGCCCAGCTCATGGCTGATCTCGCCGCCGTGCTCAGTGACCAGCGAGCGCAGCGAGTCGAGGTCCTGGCCCTGCACGATGTAGCTCGTTCGCCCGGCCGGCGCATCCGCGCCGAGAAACGCCGAGGACGCCACCAGCATCGCACCGAGCAGCGCTATCAGGGTGACTGGTCTGGGTCGGGTTGGGGTTGCCATCATGTCTTCCTTCAATATCGTTTTTGGTGTCATCCGCTGCCGGCAATCACGCCGCTCGTGTCCCTGCAGCCTGGGCGTATTTCAACGCTTCGCGGCCGCAAAAGGAGTTGCACGGCGAGAGGCGGCGAAGGGCAGGAGTGTGAACCGCGTCACATAATCCCCCGGTTAAAAAAGCAAGCCCCCAGCAAGTGGGGGCTGCAGTCACCCGGGCTTCCGAGGACATCGTTACTCCTGGTCGACCCAGAAGTTGGTGCCCATCGGGTGCTCGGAGAGGCTGTCCGTCCAGAGGAAGCCGTCCGTCCACAGGAAACCGTCGGTCCAGAGGAACCCGTCCGTCCACAGGTAGCCGTCGGTCCAGAGGAAGCCGTCCGTCCACAGGTAGCCGTTGGTGCCGACCGCCTGCGCATCGGTCCATAGGTAGGCGTCGGTCCAGAGGAAGCCGTCGGTCCACAGGTTGCCGTCGAGTCCCATCAGGTAGTAATCGCCGTCGGCGTTCTTGTTGGCGCGGCCGCCGAAGTGGCGCGTGCCTGCCAGGTCCGCAGCGATGTCGAGGCCGCGGTTGGCACAGGCATACTGCGTCGAGGCCGCGGCGCGCTCCGCGTTCACGAGGCCCGCACCCTGCTGAAACACGGACACTGCCATCGTGCCGTCGGCGTTCGCCGCCGGCCGCGCGCCGC
The DNA here is from genome assembly GCA_029884165.1 of Gammaproteobacteria bacterium. Lineage (GTDB taxonomy): Bacteria > Pseudomonadota > Gammaproteobacteria > Steroidobacterales > Woeseiaceae > JAOUIH01. The sequence continues at coordinate 44,873 of JAOUIH010000012.1, forward strand.
TCATCAGCTTGCACTTGACCTGGTCCGGCGTGAGCGCGGGCTCGGCCTGCAGGAGCAGCGCCACGACACCGCTGACTACCGCCGCCGACTGCGACGTCCCCGACATGTAGTAATAGGAGTTGCCGTCGTGGAAGTCCTTGTGCTCCTTCGGAATGCGGTTCTTCTTGTTCATGACCCCGAGCAGACGCCCGCCCGGCGCCACGAGGTCCGGTTTGACAAAGCCCTCGTAGGTTGGCCCGGCGGCGGAAAAGCTCGCGATCCGGTCGTCGGTCTCGTCGAGCGGCGTGCGGTTGTCGGTCATCGCGCCGACGGTGATTACGTAGGGCACATTGCCCGGCACGCCGATGGACATCGCGTCAGGCCCCGTGTTGCCGGCCGAGGCGACGACGACGACGCCCGCGCGCCAGGCCGCCATGACAGCCTGGTTCAGCGGATCGTCCCAGTAGTGCGAGCGCGGCGCCGCGGAGAGCGACAGGTTCAGCACGCGAATGCCGTAGAGGTCTTTGTTGCGCACAACCCAGTCGATGCCGCGAATCACGTCCAGGTAGGTACCCTGCCCGTACTCGTCGAAAGCCTTGACGGCGACCAGCGACACGCCCGGCGCCACGCCGTTCCAGTCCGGTGCGCTTCCCGAACCCCGCGCATTGCGGGACGACAGGATGATGCTGGTGACGTGACTGCCGTGGCCGTTATCGTCCTCGGCGTCGTCCGCGTCCCCCTCGACGTCGTTGATCGCGTCGTAGCTGCGCAGCACGCGCTCCTGACCATCGTAACCCTTTCGCAGCCAGTTCTTGCCGCCGCCCGAGCTCCACACGCCCGTATCGAGCACGGCTACCGTCACGCCTGCGCCGGTCATTCCGTTCGCGTGCAGTGTATCGGCGCCCACCTGGTGAACGTAGTGCGTGGAGCGCGCCTTCTTGTTGGCCTTCTGGTCACTTACGAATGACGCTACTGACGGCACGAACTCCGTGCTGCAGCCCTCGAGAAACTCAACGATGATGGAGCTTGCTTCCTGGTCGGTGTCGATATTTGCGCTGAACTCGATTTCGAGCAGCTGCGAACCGCCTGCCGGGATCCGGCGCCGCTTGATATCGGGATGCCAGGCGTCGGCGACCGTCGTGACCGGCGCATCGCGGTAGCCCAGGAAAATGTCGTTCGCACCGAGCCTTACTTTCTTCAGCTGGCCGTTCGCCTCCGGCCAGTTCAGGGAGACCTCGCCGATCGTAATCGCATCGGTGCCGGTATTCGGAATCAGCCACTTGATCTTCTTGTCCTTGAACTCGCGATACTCGAGGCCGGACGAGCGGCAATCCATGACACGCGGCGTGAACTCGACGGAGCTGCCCTCCTGGAAATCGACGATGATGTCATAGTTGGCTTCCGTCCAGTCGATGTTCGCGTCGAACTCGAACTTCAGCTCGGCCGTCTGGCCGGGAGCAATCTTCCGCCGCTTGATGTCGTCGTGCCAGCCACTGACGATCTGGACGTGCGGCGGCTCCGCCTGCATCGTCCAGATGTCGGCGCCATCGAGTTTTACCTTCTTCAGCGTGCTGTTGACGCTCGGCCAGGCAATCGAAAGCGCGCCGATCGTCAGCGTCGACGTACCGGTGTTCCTGATCGACCAGCGAAACTTGTTGTCCTCGAAAACGGTGCCCGAGCCGACCGCGCCGTTAGCCGCCGAGGTCGTCACAGCCAGGTCCTCGTAGACGCGGCGCACGGCGGCATTGTGCTCAAGGCGCAGGCGCTGCTCTGACGTCAACAAGGCCCCGACTGCTCGGATGATCGACAGGTCATGCGTGACCAGGCCGCCCGCATCACGGACCGCCTCGGCCGCCTGCGCCGAAGACGCAGCCTGGACGATGTAGGCAATCGCAACCTCGACCGAGTCGTCGTGGCGCGCCGCTGGCGCCTCCGGCTGCAGCGTGCAGGCGGGGACCGTGAGCGTGATCACCAGCGAATACAAGACCGTAATAAGAGCGCGATTCACCATCATAGCAACCTGCTTCTGGATAGACTTTCAGCCGCACACCGGCTGCGGGTTTCCTCGTGTTCGGCATTCAACCAGTTTCAGTACGGCGAGGTACGTGTACACCAGATGCATTTGGAGGCCGGGCTGTGACGCGGGTCACGTAATCGCGCGGTCAAACCGGGCGCGCACTTCGCACAATTTCGAATTCAAACCGAAACAGTGACGCGCCTCGCACAATTTACTGGTCGTACTAGGCTGCCGGGGACTTGCTGCCCATAATCGGACGGCATAAGGGAGGTTTTCGGGCACATCACCGGTATATCACCAGAAATGAAAATCCGATCACCACGAACAGTCGCTGCGCGCGACGCCGGCGTATGCACGCGGCGGGCGGCGGCAGCTGATGGGGAGGGCTCGACCAACTCGGCGTGGGATCCGGAACGCGCCGCCAGCCGCGCGTCGGAGCCCGCCGCCTCCCCGAACATTGTGTTCACCGCCGGAGCCGACGGCGAGATCCGTGCCCTGGTCGACATGCCGGCCGCGCCGGACAATCCCCTGCCGGATATGGCACAGGGCCGCCGTCTGGACGAGATTTTCACACCCGCGGTTGCACGCACGCTGCAAGACAACGTGCGCCGCGTATTGCGAAGCCGGCAGATCAGCAGCGCGAAGCTGCGTCTCGACGGCCCGCAAAAAGAGTACGAATTCATCTTCATTGCGCAGGGCCGCGACAGTGTGATCATCGTTGCCCGCGACGTCACCGTTACCGAGGGACGAATCTCCGAACTGGAGAAACTTGCGTATTACGACGCGGTGACGGGCCTGCCGAACCGCGAATGGCTGCTCGCGCAGCTTCGCGAGAGTATCGAGCGGTTGGCACTGAGCGGCGGCCGCGCCGCGATCATCTGCCTCGATATCGGCCAGCTCGACGTGGTCGAGAACGCGTCCTCACGCGCGTGTCGTGATGGCGTGCTGCGCGAACTTGCAGAACGCCTCCAGTCCGGATTGCGTGGCGCCAACCAGGTCGGTGAACACGACGACGAGCGCTTTTCCGCTGTCGCGCGCACGGATTTCAGGGTCTTCACCGTCTTATTGCCGAGCATCGAGACCGGCGAGGACGCCGCGGGCGTATCGGCCCGGCTCGTGGAATCTCTCGAGCGTCCGATCGAAAATGACGGACGAGCGTCGACAGTGACGGTTTCCGCCGGCATCGCCCTCTACCCGCAGGACGGCGGTTCCGGAGAAGAACTTTTCACCAGCGCGGTGACGGCGATGCATGACGCCAAAAGCAGCATCACGCAGCAGCAGAAATTTCATTCCGGCACCGTGCGCATGCGTGCGCTGGAGAGGCAGGACCTGGAACTGGAGCTCCGCGCGGCGCTGGAAAACGGCGAATTCACACTCACGTATATGCCGATCGTTGCCAGCGACAACCGCAAGATATTCGCCGCCGAAGCGCTGCTGCGCTGGCCGAAGCCGCTGTTTCACGCCAGGCCGATAGACGAGATCGTTGCAGTAGCGGAGTACACGGGACTGATTCTGCCAATCGGCGAGTGGGTGTTCGACCGGGTCTGCGCACAACTGGACGAGTGGTGCAGGCTGGGACGCGCCCCCTCGAAAATAGCGGTCAACGTATCGGCACAGGAGTTTGCGCGGGCCAACCTCGTCGAGCGCACCCGCAGCATCCTGGGGCGCCTCTCGATTGACCCGGCGCGTATCATCATCGAAATCACCGAGAAGATCCTTTTCAGGGATTCGATGGACGATTTCGCCGTATGCCGAAGGTTGCGCGAGCTCGGAGTCAGCGTATCCGTGGACGACTTCGGTACCGGTGTCTGCTCCTTCGACCACCTGTCGCGAAGTCCCGTCGACAGCGTCAAGATTCATCCCAGTATCGTCGCGCGCTCGTCCGACTCGGGTCCGGGTCGGGCTGCCTGTGCGGCCATAACCGCGATGGCGCATACGCTGGGAATGAGCGTCATTGCCGAGAGAGTGGAATCGGAGGACCAGGTGCAGGTGCTGGCGGAGATCGGATGCGATTACCTGCAGGGTTTCGCATTAGCCCAACCGATGGACCCGTCGGAACTGGCGAGGCTGATTGAGTCCGGATCGGAATCCTGATCATCAGGCAGGAAATTGAGCCATGAACACGCGAAATAGTGTGCCGCACGACGCCGACGACTCCGACACGGGATTGACCCAGACCCTGAAGGCGCTGCACACCAAGACGACTGGCACACTTGAGCCGGAGACAACCGGGCTGTTCCAGAACGGCGTTGTTATTGTCAGCTCCGACAAGTCGGCCGAGAAATGGGCGACCCGCTGGCTGGGCCAGTACGGCTTCGATGTTGCGGTAATGCCGGATGCCGAACGGGCGCTGCAAGCCGTGAGAGAGACGCCGCCGGCACTGATGATCATCGATGCGTCCGCCCGCTCGGCCAGCGGAAGCCGGCTCATGCGGGAATTACAGCATTCCGGTGAACCTGGCATTCCCCTCTTCGCGATCTGCGGCTCCAGCCAGGAGGTAAACGAGGCGATCGACGCCAACGCATACGACATTGCCCGCAAGCCGGTCGATTGGCAGATCCTCGCACGCCGGGCTCGGATGGCCGTCGAGCGGATTCGCCGCGATGCGCAATTCAACGAGACACAGAAAGCTCTCAAATCAGCGCTGGCCCTGGCCAGCCGGGCGCGGCAACAGCTGCGCAAGGCCGAAGCCTTCGAGCCGACGACCGGGCTACCCAATCGCAAGAGATTCATCGATCTCATTGCGAAGGCGATGTATGCCGCCGACAGAGACGGTACGCATGTTGCAGTTGCTGCTATCAAGCTGTCCCGTTGCCAGATGCTCATCGAAGCGCTGGGTCGCGAGCTGGCAGACAACGTATTTTCCGAGGTTGGAAACCGGCTCGGAGCCTGCCTGCGTGCCGCCATTGACGCGAGCCCGCCGATAAAGGGGCTGAGGACCGCCGCGATCGGCAACATCGGAGTGGGCGATTTCGGAATCATGCTTACCTGTGGCCCCGGCCTCAATGAACTGCAATTATTGAGCCGCGAGATAGAGACGTCATTCCGGGAGCCCGCCAGCGCCGGAGGCCAGACAGTCTTCCTGTCGGCAACGTCGGGCGCATCGTCGTATCCGAGCGACGTAGGGGAGGCAGAGAGCTTGCTCATCAGGGCCGAGGCAGCCCAGCGCATATCGCTAAGACGAGGATTGGCGTTCTCGCTCTTTTGTCCGCAACAGGAGGCCGCAGCTGCGCGGCGGCTCGAGATCGAGCAGAAGCTCTACTCGGCGCTGGCACAGCGCGAGCTCCGGGTCGCCTATCAGCCGATCAACGACGTCAGAACCAGCCGAGTCGTCGCAGCAGAGGCGCTGCTTCGATGGCCGCAGCCCAACGGGGAATTTATCAGGCCTGCGGAATTCATACCGATTGCTGAAGACGCGGGCCTGATGACCCGGCTCGGAGAATTCGTCATCGAGGAAGTGTGCCGGCAGATCAAGGCATGGGAAACCGCCGGTTTCGGTAAGATCAAAGTAGCCGTCAATGCATCGCGGTCCCAGCTACTGGACACGGAGTTTCCCGGTATCGTGACCCGGCACGTGCATTGCCATGGCGTACGTCCGGACACTGTCGAGATAGAGATAAGCGAGCGTGGAATCCTGACGGACAATGAGGACGTTACGCGGCGTTTGCATGAGCTGAAGAGCGTGGGTCTGAGCGTATCCCTGGACGACTTCGGTACCGGTAATTCGTCGATTGCCTATCTCAAGGACATGCCAATCGACACGCTGAAGATCGACCGTTCCTACACGGCTCGACTGGCGGAAGATGGCCGGGAAAGCCGCATGGTTTCGGCGATGATCGCGCTTGCACATCAGCTCGACATCACCGTAGTCGCCGAGGGTGTCGAGACAGCACGGCAACTCAACCTGCTTCAGTCTCTGAGCTGTGACATGTACCAGGGCTATCTGTGCTCTCCGGCCGTATCCCCGGGGAAATTCACGGCAGTCGTAGCCAAATCCCGAGGCTGAGTCCCGTCGCCACTTTACCTGGTGATTATGAGAACCCGTTCACGTTCCGTCGCACATCACACAACGCCTTGATCGGCGCCCCGCCCTGGACCCGGTGCTCTAATTCGTACTAATTGGGACGACTGGCGATTGGCGGGAATGTGGGCGCGGATCCGCAGAACCGTCGATCAGGAACGAATCCTCCGGCAGAGAGCAAATGATGGCGAACATCGCGCCGAATCGAAAGATGCACTGGGGTGGCGCCCGCTACCTGCTGACCTTTATCACGATCTGGTCGACGTCGTCGTTCGCCAGCGCAGACGTGCACCCGATGCGCTTCGATAGGCTGACGCAGGACGACGGGCTGTCTCAGAGTTCCGTCATCAGCATCCACCAGGACAGCGAGGGGTTCATTTGGTTCGGCACCGAGAACGGCCTGAACCGCTACGATGGCTACGAATTCAAGCACTTCCGGCGAGACCGGGGCAACAACGCGGCACTTCGGAACGATTTCATTTTTGCCCTGACAGAGGCGCGGGACGGCGGACTCTGGATCGCCACGAACGGTGGCGGGCTGTCCTATTTCGACGCCGACCGACAGCAGTTCCGGAACTTCCTGCACGATCCCGCGAATCCGGAGGGGATAGGTGGAAACATAGTCCGTGCGTTACTGCGGGACCGGGATGACCGGCTGTGGGTGGGAATGCGTGGCGCGGGGCTCGATCGCTACGACGCCCGTGATGGAAAATTCCACCATATCGACCTGGGCGGCCCGGCCAGCGTCTTCGCCCTTTACCAGGATCGGCGCGGGGCCATCTGGGCGGGTGCAGACGAGGGCCTGTTCCGTATTGATCCCGAGACCGGTGCCGTCCGGCACTTCGCGAACGACCCCGACGACGGCACGTCACTGAGCGGCAACCAGGTGCGTTCCCTCCTCGAGGACGCTCGAGGCAATCTCTGGATCGGCACCCGGGGCGCGGGCCTCAACCGATTCAGCCTGGAAACCAGCACTTTCGAACACTTCCGCAACGACCCGTCGAACCCGGCCAGCCTGAGCAGCGACCGGGTTACCGCGATACTCGAGGACGACGCCGGTCGGCTCTGGATCGGCACTGCGGATGGCCTGAATCTGTTCGATCGGAACAGCGGCAATTTCAGGCGCTTCCAGAACGAATCTGCCGATGCCAGCAGCCTCGGTGGCAACTCCGTTGCCGCTCTGTATCAGGACCGTGGCGGCATCATATGGGTCGGAACTTTGACTGGCGGAATCAGCAAATGGAATCCGCGTACCTGGACGCTGGGATTTCTTGATTCGCGTGACTTGGCGGAAAGCAACGAGGAATCTCGCCCGAACGTTTCGGCGATCACCACGGACGCCGACGGGAAACTCTGGATCGGCACGTTCGGCGATGGCCTGATCCGGCGTGATCGCGACACCGGCAAGTCCGTCCACTATCGCTTCGATCCCGCAGACCCCGACAGCATTAGTGACGACCGTATCATGAGCCTGCGCTTCGGGTCCGATGGCAAGCTCTGGATAGGTACGATGACGGGCGGGCTCAACCGGTTCGATCCGCTGACCGGACGCAACTCTGTATTCAGGCACGATCCCGCCGACCCTACGAGCATCAGCGCGAACGGGATCATGACGATATTCGAGGACAGCAGTGGCCTCGTCTGGGCCGGCACATTCGGTGGCGGTATCAGCGTGTTCGACCCGATCAAGGGGCACTTCACACGGTACGCCGCAGACGGCGCCGAGGGCTCGCTGTCGTCCGATCGTGTCACCAGCATCGCCGAAGACCGCAACGGAATGATCTGGGTGGGCACCGACGGTGGTGGCCTGAACATCCTGAACCCGAAAACCGGCCGCTTCCAGGCATATCGGTACGATGGCGACGACCCCACCAGTGTCGCCGACGAAACCATTTACTCGCTGCATGTCGATGGGGAAGGGACCGTCTGGGTCGGCACGCGAGGGGGCGGTCTCGACCGGGTCGCAGGCAGCTCGACATCGCCGGCCGACGTGCGCTTTGCGAACGTCTCCCAGAAGAACGGGCTGGCGAACGATGTCATCTACAGCATACAAAGCGATGCGAACGGCGATATCTGGCTGAGCACGAACTACGGCATCAGCCGATTGAATCCCGAGACCGGCGCGATCCGGAATCTGCACAGCAGGGACGGCCTTCAGTCGGAAGAGTTCAACTTCGGGGCCAGTCACCGCAGTCCGAAAGGCGAGCTTTTCTTCGGTGGCATCAATGGCTATAACGCGTTCAAACCCGAGACCCTGGCAACGAACTCGAAGGCGCCGGCTATATTGCTGACCGGCATAAATGGTCCGGGAGACCGATTGAAGTCCGGTATCCCTGTGGACACGGAAAAGGGTGTCGAACTGAGCTACCGTGACGATATCGTCAACTTCCAGTTTGCGGCCCTCGATTACTCGTCGCCCGAGAAGAACAGGTACATGTACAAGCTCGAGGGCTTCAACGAGGAATGGATCGACCTGGGCAATCGGCGGCGGATAACCTTCACGGATCTGAGCGATGGCAACTACCTGCTGCGTGTACGGGCGGCAAACAGCGATGGCGTCTGGAACGATGCCGGTATCAGCATACCGGTACGGGTGACGCCCGCTCCTTGGGATACCTGGTGGGCCTATCTCGGATACATCGCGATCGCTATGCAGCTCGGTCTGTTTCTCTGGTGGGGACATCAGCGCAAGCTGCAGCGCGAGGAAGAATACAGCCGGAGGCTGGAGCAAGAGGTCCAGAAACGGACCGACGAGCTGTCCAAGCGAAATGATGAACTGAGGCAGCTCAATCGAAGCCTTCAGGAAAGCAGTCTCAGCGACCCCCTCACAGGATTGAGGAATCGGCGCTTCGTGTTCGAGGAAGTATCCCGCGAGATGAGCAACATCGGCCGCAAGCACGAAAAGAAGCTGGAAGGGCTCGATCCCAGCAAGGCGGCCGACCTGGTGTTCATGGTGATCGACCTGGATAACTTCAAGCCGATCAACGACACGTACGGTCATGCCGCCGGGGACAAGGTGCTCCTGGACATCCGTGACGTGCTGTTGAGCACGTGCCGCCGGTCGGACTTCGTGATTCGCTGGGGCGGTGACGAATTCGTGGTAATCGCCAAGCAGGCTCATCCGGGCGAGTCGGAGGCGCTGGCGGAACGTATTCGGCAGAGGGTTGCGTCGGCCGAATTCGTGCTTCCAGATGGACAAATTGTGCGTACGACATGTTCGATCGGCTTCACAGCGTTCCCGCTGTTCAGCGGGCAGGCGAGAAATGGCAGCCTCGACGACGTCATCAACATCGCGGACAACCTGATGTACGAGGCCAAGCGCGAACGCAACGCCTGGGTAGGCATGCTCAGCATCAACGAGGCCGTGACCAGCGAGGGCTACAAGGCGGATGCGCTGGAACCGACGTCGCTGCTCTTCCGCGCACGCCGGCAGGGCACCCTGACCGTTCACGAGGCCGGGAATACAACCGGGCGCGCGATCGCCGGCTGACCGGTAAAGCCACCGCGCGGGTAGCAAAGGCTAACCTCTTTCCGTGCTCCGGGTGAGACCCTGCCGGGCCCGGGCGGTGCACCCCTGCGCTGTCGACTTCGGCCTCGAGACCGGCATCTGACCTTCGACCAGGACCATTCAGCCTGCCCCCGGTCTGCGTTACCATGCGCTTTCGGCGAGACCGAACGAAGAACGTCGCATCGAATTGAGGCAGAAGACGATGACCGATCCGGCGCTTATTACGCCGCGGCGACCCGCCGACGTCCTGTCCCTTGCGCTCGATTGGGTGTACGCCGGCCGCAAGGTCGCGATTGCGACGGTCGTCGAGACCAGCGGCTCGTCGCCGCGCCCGGTTGGCAGCAACCTCGTCGTCGACGGCGACGGCAACTTCGAGGGCTCGGTCTCCGGCGGCTGCGTCGAGAGCGCCGTGGTCGGCGCAGCGCAGGACGTCATCGCAAGCGGCGCGCCTGCCCTGCTCGAGTTCGGTTACAGCGACGCCGATGCCTGGGCCGTCGGCCTTGCCTGCGGCGGCAGGATCCACGTCTACCTGGAGCGCATCGAGTGAAGCGCGAGCTCCTGGAGACGCTCGTCGCGGCACGCGAGCACCGCGAGCCGGTCGTGCTGGCGCGCGGGCTGGCGTCGGGCCGGCAGTTCATCGCCACGCTGCGCGAGTTCGCCGGCGACGACGACGACGTAGACCCGGCGCTGCGGGACGCCGCGCGCGCCGCGCTGGACTGCGAGGGTGCGCGAAGCGTCACCGTCGGCGCGGAGGCCTGGCTGTTACAGACGCTGGTCGAGCCGGCCCGGATCGTCGTCGTCGGAGCCGTGCACATCGCCCAGGCGCTGGTGCCGATGGCGCTGCGCACCGGCTACGCGGTGGTCCTGATCGATCCCCGCACCGCGTTCGCGAGTGAGGAGCGCTTCCCGGGCATCCGCATCGATCACCGCTGGCCCGGCGAGGCGATGCCGGATCTCGCGCTGGACCCGCAGACGGCGGTCGTGGCGCTGAGCCACGACCCGAAAATCGACGACCCGGCGCTCGAGGCGGCGATGGACTCGGATGCGTTCTACATCGGTGCACTGGGCAGCCGCGGCAACCAGGCGAAGCGCCGCGAGCGATACGCCGCGCGTGGCTACACGGATGCGCAGATCGACCGCATCCACGGCCCGATCGGGCTGCCGCTCGGTGGTCGTTCGCCGGCGGAAATCGCCGTCGCCACGCTCGCCGAGATCATCCAGGCGCGTTACCGGCCGCGCGACCAGTAGACTGACCGGCATCCCCGCTGGCAGGCTCAGCAAGAAACACTAGCAATGCCGGCACGAAGCGGGCACCGCACGGCAGCATTGGAGTCGTCAGCGCTCGGTACGCGCTTCAGGGCCGGAGCTTCTCGTCCCAGTCGAGAACACCATACTTGGCCAGCACCCGCTTCAGGTCCTCGACCGGGATCGCCTTCAGCTCGCCGCGACCGCTCGTCACGGTCGTCGCCTTGAAGATCGCGTTGTAGATCGCCTCCTCGGTTGCCTCGGCGGTCGCGGCGAACAGCGGCGACATCGATTCGTTGACGAGCACCTCGCTTTCGACCGGTGCCGCGCTCGAGCGCGGCCGCCGCAGCGACGGATGCGTCGAGAAGGCGATCACGTAGTCGCCCGAGCCGTTGCTCGCGTAAGAGCCGGTGCGCGCGAGACCCATCATTGCGCGCATGCCGAGGCGGTCGAGATTGCGTGCCGTCAGCGGCGCATCGGTCGCGACGACCATCATGATCGAACCGTCAGCCTGGTCGGACGCGTCCGCCTCGAGTTGCTCCCGGTAGGCGTAGTTGCCGAGTTCACGGCCCACCGGGGCACCGTTGATCGTCAGGATGCCTCCGTAGTTGGTCTGCACCAGCACACCGATCGTGTAACCGCCGAGGGACTCCGGCAGCACCCGCGAACTCGTGCCGATGCCACCCTTCCAGCCGAAGGCCTGCGTGCCGGTGCCGGCGCCGACGCTGCCCTCCGCTACCGGGCCATCGCTCGCCGCGTCCAGCGCCGCGAACACCTCGGCACGCTGGATCGGATCGGCCCACATGTTGTTGACGACGCTGTCGTTGGTCTCGCCGACGACCGGGTTGACCGTGTGCTCGCCCATGCCCGGCTGAAGGTAGACCCACTCCTTCAGCGCGTTCGCCGCGCTCCATACGCACAGTGTGCAGGTCAGGAGGATCGGCGTTTCGATCTCGCCGAATTCGCGCACCTGGGTCTCGCCAATCAGCTTTCCGTAGCCGTTGCCGACGTGTATCCAGGCGGGCACCGGGTGCGTGTACATGTTGCCGGGTGCCGGGATGATCGCCGTAACGCCCGTGCGTATGTCGTCGCCCCGGACCACGGTCTGGTGACCGACCCGGACGCCGCCGACGTCCGTGATCGCGTTAAGGGCACCGGTCGGGAATACCCCGACGACGAGCCCGACGTCCCGGGCGCGGGGTCGCTCGGCCGTCTGCGCCGGGGTAGTCCCTGCGACGAACAGAAACAGCAGGCCTGAGAAAATGAGAACGCTGCGTGACAGGATACTCGATTGCATGACGAAGGCTCCGCAAGGGCTATCGACGCACAGTATTGATATGTCGACACACAGGCAAGCGTGCCGCGATCGCGGCTCACGCAGCACGAATCGATGGGAGCCGCGGGCGGCCGAGGGCGGCCGAGGGCGGCCGCCCACTCGGTATCAGTTGAACACGTCGAACATGTAGCTGTACTTGACGATGAACTCGCGGCCATTGGGCGGCGCGCCAGGAAAGCGCTCGTCGAACTCATTGTAAACGACGAACAGGCCCGAGTTCGCGGTGCGCAACAGTGAGAATCGGATATTCGTCGACAGGGTGTCGGCCGCGTCGTTGTACTGGACGAGGGCCTGCAACAGCATGCGCGGCGTAAACGAGTACGAAAGTCGGAGGCGCGACACCATGACCGAGAACTCCCCGTCCGGGACCGGCAGGTCGAAGTCGTTGTATACAACCGACAGCTCGGAACTGAACGTCTCGCCAATACGGTACACCACGGTCGGCGTCGCCTGTACGCGAGTACCGCCGAACTTGTCGCCGGCGTTCAATCGGAACTGCAGGCTCAATGGTGCCGAAAGGTCGGTCCGGAAATGCAGCGCGGCTTCGGTCCCGGAGTACGTACCCGGCTGTACCACGACGCCGCCCACGATTTCGAACGGATCTTTCAGGCCATCCTTGACGTAGTTGACGCCGGTATCGACCTGGTAACCGTTTTTGAATTCCCAGTGGATATCGTAGTGCTGGAACCCGGTCTCCATGAAACCGTCCAGGTCCCAGAAATTTCGAATGCGGATGTGAGGCCGAACTTCGAGCAGCGGACCCTCGGGCCGGTATCGGCGCATGACATAGAATTCGGCACGTTTATAGTCGTCGCGGAGCAGGAAGCCGACTTCGGGATTGAAGTCCTCGCGCACCTGGCCGTAACCGAGTTGTCCGGACCAGGTCGAGGAGTCGTAGCTCATCTTCGTCGAATACGCGTAATCGTCTCCTTCAAGCCCCGGCGTGCTGGTCTTCGAATACCAGCCGTCGAAAAGGAGGTTTTTGCCGACACCCCAGCGGCCGTCGATCGCGTAGGTTTGATTTTCGTCTTTGGCGCCAGGCGGCAGCAAACTGCCGTCACCCTGGCGGCCCACGACCAGCGCGCCGATCGACGAACGGTTCGGCAATTCCTGGTTGACGCGTGCGACGACATAGTCGTTCTGCGGTGCAACGCCGTCCAGGCCAGCGTCGGCCATGTAAAGGAAGCCCACGTTGGTCGCCGAACCCACTTTGCCCGAAAGGCGTACGCCGCCGTCGATTGCCACCTGTTCGCCGTCGACGATCCCGATCCGTCTGCTGAAGAAGAGCTCTTCTTCGCCCCCGTTGCCCACGGAGAACAACCCCGCGTTCTCGAGGAAGAACGGCCGCTTCTCCGGAAGGAAAATGCTGAACCGGTCGAGATTGACCACGACGTCGTCGACCTCGACCTGGGCAAAATCCGTATTGTAGGTTGCATCGAGCGTCAGGCTGGGCGTCAGCGAATACTTTATGTCGACGCCGAATTCCTGGTTGCTTTCCGTCCCCGCGAGTTCGCCGCCGCGCTCCCACTTCGCAAGTGCATACGGAGTAATCTGCAGATTGCGCGTTGGGGGCGGGCTCAGGCCGGCGACGGTACCCGCCTCGGATATACGATTGAGATTTCGTTCCCGTGCGATCGGCGCCCAGTACACGATTTCATTGTTCCGGCGTATGTTTCGCTGGAAGTTGATGCCCCAGGACTGGTTGTCGCCCTTGCCGAAACGCAGCGTGCGGAACGGGATCTCGAATTCGGCGCTCCAGCCTATGTCAGTGATCGTGGCTACGACATTCCAGCTGCCGTCCCAGTTCAGATTGAAGACGCCGCCCGAGTTCGGGCCGCGAACCGTTTCCACACCCTCCTTGGTGATCTGCGCATCGTATTCGACGCCGGCCGGGTTCGTGCCGAACAGGAAACCGTTCTGCCGGTCCAGGAGGCCATCGATGACCATGCGGAAACTGTCGGAATCGTCGAGCGAGGAGTCGCGCCGGCTGTCGGAAACGATGATGCCCGAGGGATCGTCGTCGTAGGCGATCACGCCGACATAAAGCGACGTGTCGGTAAAGCCGATGAACACCTCGGTTTCCTGCGACGCAGGCGCCCCGAGCACCGGTTGAACCGCGGTAAAGCCGCGCGTCGGAACCACGTTCTCCCAGGCGCTGTCGCCGGCGACGATGCCGTCCAGGTTAGGCGCCTTCTCCAGCTTGAATGCCCGTGTTTCCGGCCGGGGCAACTGGTCGAGCCGTATGTTGGTCTGGCCTGCCGCGCCGGCCGCGAACAGCAGCGCCACGGACGCAAGAATCCCTCGCAGGTACACGCGATCTCCCGATTGTTTCAACGAAGCCCCCGATAGTTGCCGCAGCAACAAACAGCCTGCTGCGCGCCGAGCAAAACGGCCTGCAAGTTTAAGGACTTATGGACCTCGCGCAACGCGCCGAGTTCGCTATGCGCAACACCCCGGACGGCTTATAGCCGTTGGTTTCAATCGGTACGCAGGCGGTCCCGGTAGGCAAACAGCCCGGCCGATCCGCCCGTGTGGACGAACACGACGTTCTTCGCACCGGCGAAGTATCCCTTGCCGACCAGGTCGATCATGCCGGCCAGGCCTTTGCCGCTGTAGACCGGATCGAACAGCAGGCCCTCGAGCCTCGCCAGCAGCAGTACCGCCTCGTTCATGGCATCCGTCGGCACCCCGTAGCCCGGTCCGACGTAATCGCAGTTTGCGACGACGTCTTCTCGTTGCACGATGCCGGGCGCGCCGAGAAATTCGGCAGTCTCGCAGGCCAGCTTGTACACCTTCGCTTCCTGGTCGGGCTTCGGCGCATTCACGCCGATGCCGGTGAGCGGGATGTTGCTGGACATCGCCTTCAGCCCGACGACGAGTCCCGCCTGCGTGCCCGCGCTGCCGGTCGCGTGCACGACATGATCGACCACCAGGTCTTGCCGGTTGGCCTGCGTGATCAGCTCCAGCGCACAGTCGACGTAACCGAGCGCCCCGATCGGGTTCGAACCGCCGCCCGGAATAATGTAAGGCGTCTCGCCTTGCTCGCGCAGCTCCGCAGCAACCTTCTCCATCTCCGCGTTCATGTCCGAGCCCTTCCGCACATCACGGATGCCGGCCCCGAACAGGTGATCCAGAAAGACGTTGCCCGAGTTCAGGTAGATCTCGGATGCGTCACCGACCCGCTTCTCGAACACGAGCTCGCACTTCATGCCCAGCTTGCAGGCGGCCGCCGCGGTTTGCCGCGCATGGTTGGACTGCACCGCGCCCTGTGTGATGACGACCGTCGCCTTCCGCTTTAGCGCGTCGGCCATCAGGAACTCAAGCTTGCGCGTCTTGTTGCCGCCCGTGCCGAGGCCCGTGCAGTCGTCGCGCTTGACGTGAATGTCCGGCCCGCCGAGATGCTTCGAGAGGCGGGGCAGGTATTCGAGCGGGGTCGGCAGATGCGCCAGCGAAACGCGTGGAAATCGGGATAACAGCACGGTCTTTACCTTTTCGTTAAATTGTCGGTCGGCAGGGCCCTGGCGCCGGTCGCGTAGTCGACGCTGCGACTCGCAAGCACCCGGGTCGAAGAAATCAGCGCTACGCCGTCACGCACGGCATCCAGCACCAGCGGTATCTCGGTGCAGCCGGCTATGACCGCTTGCGCGCCGGCATCGGCCAGGGTGATCGCGATCTCGCGCATCGCGGCGCGCACCGCCTCGCCGGTGTCACCCGACTTGACGCGGAAGATCAGCTCCATGCTGCGCCGCTGCGCATCCGCATCCGGCAGCGTCAGCTCGAGCCCGGCGCGCCGGAGCGCGTCCTGGTAGACGCCGGCGGCGATGCAGGCATCGGTCGCCAGCAGGCCCACGCGGCGTATGCCGGGATGCTGCTCGCGTATCGACTGCACGGTGGTGTCGATGATACTGATGAACGGCACGGATACCGCCGCGACCGCGTCTCCAACAAACGCATGCGCGGTGTTGCAGGGCATCACGAGAAAATGGGCGCCCGCGGCTTCGAGCCGACGGGCCATGTCGGCCAGGGTCCGCCGCACCGGCCCCGGATCACCGCGCATGGCCGCCTGGCGGTCGGGCACCTGGGGATTGTGATCGACGATCATGCGCACGTGTTCCTGGTCTCGCGACGCATCCGTCAGGCCAATTACCTCGGACATGAAATCGACGGTTGCCTCGGGGCCCATGCCGCCGAGCACGCCTACGATCAGGTCCGGGGACTTCCGGTTTTCGCTCACCTGAGCCACAGCTCCCTGAGTTCGTCGGCGCTGGCGGGTCGACGGCCAAGCGACGACACCGCATCGCGATACTGGCTTACGAGTTCGGCATTGTTGCGTGCGGGCTGACCGTTCGACAAGACCAGATTGTTTTCGAAGCCGATCCGGACATGCCCCCCGGCCCGGGTCGCGGCGAGCATCGCGTCGAGCTCGTACTGCCCGAAACAGCAGACGGCCCACGGGAAGCGGCTGCAGTCCGCGGCGGCGAGCATCGCGTCGAGTTCCTCCGGCCGTCCCTCGAGCCGGTCGGAATAGCGTCCCAGCACGAACAGGCAGAACGGCGCCTCGTCGGCAAACAGGCCCCGTCGCCGCAGCGCGTCGAAGCGCTGCAGTTCTTCCGGCGTATAAATGATGTATTGCGGCCAGATGCGCTGCTGGACAAGCCACGCGAAAAACCGCCCCGCTTCCGGCTCGGCTGCTTCATCCGGGCAGAGTTCGCGCAGCGCGAGCGATACGGCCTCGGGCTCGAGGTCCCTGACGCAGGCCACCTGTTCCTCGCGTGAAAAGCGACCGCCGGCCTCCGTCGTGACCTGCAGCACGAGCGCCGAACCGACCCGTTGTCGTATCGCACGGATAGCCTCCCGGTACCGCACCGGGTCCAGCGTGTGCTGACCTTCGGCATCGCGCACATGCAGATGCAGCACCGACACGCCGACCTGTTGGAGTTCGGCGGCGCACTCCGCGAGTTCCACGGCAGTAAGCGGCAAGGCCGGGTGATCCGCCTTCCCGCGGCGCGCACCGTTCGGCGCCGCCATGATGACGACGCGCTCCGGCACGCTGCGAGTAGAATCGATCATTGCCGCTCAGGTGACCCGCAGGTCCGCAAGCGTTCGCGCGAGCCGCTCAACCAGTTCGTCCGCATTGGCTCGCGTATATATGAACGGCGGAGCCAGCAGGACGTGGACGCCGTTCCGGCCGTCGGCCGTGCCGCCGGCTGGATAACAGATCAGGCCCTGGGTCATCGCGGCAAGTCTGATCGTCTTCGCCAGCCCGAGTTCTGCCCTCGGCGCTTCCCTCGTCGCCCGATCCACGACCAGTTCGACGCCCAGGAACAGTCCGCGCCCGCGGATGTCGCCCACGTGCGGATTGCCGGCCAGGGCGTCGGTCAGGCGGTCGCGCAGGTAGCCGCCGACCTCGCGCACGTTGTCGAGCAGGCCATGCTCGTCGAGTTCCTGCTGCACGGCGACTCCGGCGGCGCAGGCCGCCGGGTGGCCGACGTAGGTGTGCCCGTGCGCGAACTCCCCGTGCTTTTCGACGATCGCAGTGTAGATATGTCCTCGCGCGAGCGTGGCGCCGATCGGCTGGTAGCCCCCGCCCAGGCCCTTCGCCATCGTCACGATGTCCGGCAGGATGCCCTCCTGCTCGAATGCGTAGAACGTACCGGTCCGGCCGCAGCCGGACATCACCTCGTCGAGTATCAGCAGCACGCCGTGCCTGTCGCAGATGTCGCGGATCCTGCGGAAATAGCCATCCGCGGCCGGAGCGGCGCCGAGGGTCGCGCCGACGACCGTCTCCGCGACGAACGCGGCGACGTTTGCGGAACCCAGCTTCACGATCACCTGCTCGAGCTCCTGCGCACAGCGTTCCGCATAGTCGGCGGAGGTTTCGTCCGCCCGGCGATTCCGGTACTCGAAGCACGCCGTGATTTTCGGCCAGTCGTGCAGGAGCGGGCCGTACAGCTGGCGCCGGCCAGGGTTGCCGGACAGGGAAAGGGCCCCGAGCGTGTTGCCGTGGTAGCTCTGCATGCGGCTGACGAAGACTGTCTTCTGTTCCTGCCCCCGTGCGACCCAGTACTGCCGCGCCAGCTTGATGGCGGCCTCGTTCGCCTCCGAGCCACCGGATACGAAATAGACCTTCGCACCCGCTTCGGGGAAACGCCGCGCCAGTCGGCTGGCGAGTTCTTCCTGTACGTCGCTGGTGAAAAACGCCGTGTGCGCGAACGCGAGCGTATCGAGCTGTGCCTTGATCGCATCGATGACGCGCCGGTTGCCGTGGCCGAGGCAGGACACGGCCGCGCCGCCGCTGCCGTCGAGGTACTCGCGCCCGGACGAATCATAAATGCAGACGCCGGCGCCCCGCGCGCCGGTCGGGTACGCGTGGGTCGGATCGCGGTAAAAGACGTCACCCGTCATTTCGCTGTCACTTTGTGCGGGACCGGGGCGCAGAATACACCCGCAGCCCCGGGCCGGCGACACCTGACGACGGGCACCCATATCGGGTACCCTAGGCCGCCGCACATTCGAAATCCAACATCGCGCGGGGGAAACATGCGATTACCAGTCCGTATCGGGACCCTGCTCTGTTGCCTGTGCGTGAGCATGGCGACGGCGGCCCAGTACACGAAGCCGGTCGATGCGCGTTCGTACAACCTGGGCATTATCGGCGGGTTCGCCGAGGTCGTCCGCCTCGGCGTAAAGACGCTCGCACTGAGCGAGGTGCTCGCGCCCGAGGAGATGGATGAGCTGTGGCCGGATGCCCTCGTCGTCGCCGAGCGTAACGGCGTGCGCCTGTACCGGGAAGACGACTTCCTGGTAACCGACCTGTTTCCGGCGGACGTCGCCGCGGGCAGGCACGTGCTGCTGATCTATACGGGTGACACGCTCGAGCAGTATCTTTCGGTCAAGGCAGACAAGGCCAGGCTTGTCGCCGAAGATGAATATGCCGGCACAGCACGGCGCGACATCGCGCGCCGTTTTGGCCGGCTGCTGAGTTATCCGGAGGCGATGATCGAACGCCTCATCGACGAACAGACCGGGCGCTGAACGACAGCGCCCGGGCACCATAGCCAGACCACCAGGGAAAAGAAGATGCTGAAAAGACTGATGCTGGCAAGCTTTGCGCTTGCGTTCTGCGCCGCCGCCGCCGCACAGGGCGACGACGAGCCCGACTTTTTGAAACCGATCGATTTCGTCCCGCAGGCGCTCGGCAGCTACAGCTGGAAGGTCACCACCTCCAGCGACGAGGCGCAGGCTCTGTTCAACCAGGGCATCCAGCTGCGCTGGGCCTACAACATGGACGAGTCAGCCCGCTCGATGGCAAGCGCGCGCCGGGCCGATCCCGATTGTGCGATGTGCTACTGGGGCGAGGCTTTCGGCCTCGGCGCCTACCTCAACGGCGGCATGGAAGAGAACCGGGCACCCTACGCGCGCGCTTGCCATCGAGCGGGCT
>JAOUIH010000194.1 GCA_029884165.1 Gammaproteobacteria bacterium
ACTGATGCGGTCCGGCGGACCATCGGCCGCCGGTACTTGATTTTCGCAAGGAGGATCCCAGATCCGATGTCCGACCGTTGATTTACGGATACCCGAATGAGCGACTCCAGGCACGTCGTCTGCCCGCACTGCGACGCGGTCAACCGGATACCCCCAGCACGCATGACCGAGGCGCCCAGGTGCGGCAAGTGCCGCGAGGCGCTGTTTGGTGGCCGCCCGATAGAGCTGACGGATGCAAGCTTCCAGCAGCACATCGGCCGCAGCGACATCCCGGTGGTGGTCGATTTCTGGGCGCCCTGGTGCGGCCCCTGCAAGATGATGGCGCCCGCATTCGAACGAGCGGCCGCCGAGCTCGAACCCGGCGTGCGGCTCGCCAAGCTGAACACCGACAGCGAGCAGGCGACGGCGGCGCGCTTCCGCATCCAGAGTATTCCGACGCTGGCCCTGTTTCGGGGCGGACGCGAGGTGGCCCGCCAGGCGGGCGCGATGGGCGCGGCCGACATCGTGCGCTGGGTACAGGCGCACAGCTGAGACACTCGCGCGAGGAATACCGGCAAGACTCCTTGCCGCCCGCGAGCTGAATCGAGAATTGTCAGGGCGCACTCCCGGAGGCGGCGCAGGTCGGCCGCAGGCTACCGTGCCGCCGGTATCTCTATTTCGTGAAGCTCGTAGGATCCCTCGCTCTTGCGGCACACCCAGTCGACCTTCCGCGAGCCGACGATCTTCGTCTTGGCGCAGGTGATGCCCTGCGCGACAGCGCCGTACTTCGCGCGATATTCCTCGATCTTCCGCTGCAGCATGGCTTTCTGGGTATCGTTCAGGGTGCCGTACAGCTGGTCATAGCTGGCCTGCCAGTCCTCGTTCCCCGACTCGGTTGCGAGGCCCATCCAGGCGAGGCCGAGCAGCGCGTTTCTCTCCACGCCCTCGCCCTTGAGGAACATGAACCCGAGGATGTACTGCGAGCGCTTCAGGCCGAGCGCGGCCGTTTCCCTCAGCAGCGTCAGCGCCTGTTCGTACTCGCCTTTCTCGTAAAACTTCAGGCCGCTCGTTTCATTCTCATAAAGGTTGTCGATCTGGGTCAGCCCATAAAGGGCTGCCAACGCCGGCATGGCAAGCAAGAGGGCAATTACGCCAACGAGCGCGCGCCTCATTGCGGTTGTCCTGGTCCACCGCGGGCTGGCCGCGCGGCAGTTCCCGTTTCGACAGGCACCACGGCCGGCACCACCGGTTCCCCGGCCGGACGCCGCAGCACGGCTCGGAGGGCGTATGCGATGCCGGCAGCGCCAGTCAGTATGGCGATACTGATCGCCTCGTCGGCCGGTAGCTGGAGCAGCAACCAGAGGAGGACGGCACAGCCCGCGAGCGGAATGACCGGACCGAGGGGCAGGCGGAACTGGCCGGGCAGCGGCAGGCCGTCCCGCTGGCGGAGCCGCAGGACGGCGAGGCAGACGCCGAGATCCACAAGCAGCAACGCTCCGCCCGCGAACATGGCGAGGTACTTGAAGGTGCCGCTCAGGGCAAAGATCACGATCACCGTTGCGTAGAACATGATGGCCACATGAGGTGTCCGGTAGGCCGGGTGCACGCGGGCAAATATGCGGGGCAGGTTGTCATCGAGCGCGGAAGCAAAGATAACACGCGGTCCGCCCAGCATGTCGCCGCTGACGGCTCCGAAGATCGCCAGAACGACCGCGACCAGCAGCATCTTGCCGCCCCATTCGCCCAGGACCTCGTTCGCGACCGCAACCAGCGGTGCCTCGGTGTTACTGGCGAGTTCCGGCCCGAGCACGCCCTGCGCGACGGTCTGCAGGCCGACGTAAAGCACGAGCAGGGAACTGATGCCGAGCATCAGGCCGAGCGGCACCGTCCGCGCGGGATTCCGGATTTCTCCGCTGGCGCAAAGTGCAGACTCTGCCCCGGAAAACGCGAAGAACAGCAGGATCGCGCCGGCGCCGATCTCGCCTGGCGAAGGCCATTCCTTTATGACGAGGTTGTCGACGTCGACGACGAATATCCCCGCCGCGAGCAGCAGCAGCAATGGCGCGATCTTGATTACCGTGTTGAGCACGTACAGGCGTACACCGTTGCGAACGCCCCTGACGTTGACGATCGCCAGGAAGGCGAACAGGGCGACGATGAAGATCGAACGCGGGATCGTTTCGGAAAGTACCGGGAACGCGAGCGCCATTGTCTCGACCATGGCAACCGTGATCGCGGCGTCGGAAATCGCGGCATATCCGAACCAGAACAGCGTCGAGGCAATGAAGCCCGCAAACGGGCCGAAAGCTTCCTCCACATAGGCGTACGCACCGCCGCTGCGGGAAACCCGGCTGCCGATCTCGGCGAAACAGAGGAACACCAGCACGATCAGCGCCGAGCAGACGAGGTACGCGAGTATCGCCGCGGACCCGAGCTGCGCCGCAACCCTGCCGGGCAGGACGAAGATGCCTGCGCCAACGACCATGTTGACGACGCTCAGGCCGAGCGCTCCGGTCCCGATGACGCGTAGCAGTCCTTCGTCCTGCTCCCTGCCTTGCTCGGCCATGCCTGCCTCGATGGCGCGTGGACAAGACACCGATCCTAACCCGAAACCCGGTCAGGGAGGTGTCCCGCTTGCACAAGTTGCGCCTGGCATGACGCGGTGGCTGGCCGGGCACTGCAGTTCGAATTCGCGGCGGTTCAGGTAACCTCGGACAGGTGCCCAGAAATGAAAAGGCCGGGTAACACCCGGCCTTTTCGTCTCGCCTGAGCGCCGCTCAGTTACCCCAACGCTTCATGTAGCGTATGCCGAACTCGCGTGGCCGGTTCGTGAATACGCGCAGGTGGTGTGCCCTGCCGTCCTGCACGCTCGCCGCGCCCCAGTCGAACTGACCGTCATTGTGGGTCAGTTCGGCGCGCTCGTCGGTGATGTTGTTGACGAACAGCGCCGCCTCCCAGTCCTCGCCCTGCAGGCCGAAGCGGAGGTCGCCGATCGTGTAGGCGTCGTTGACGAACTGCGGGTTCGGGTCCTCGTCCGGCGAGATCGGCTCGAGGATGCTCAGCGTGTCGCCGTTGTAGGACCATTGCGTGCGGATGTAGGCATTGTCGGCGCCCAGCAGGCGAACCGGCCAGTGGTACTCGGCCCATGCGGCGGCCTTGAACTCCGGCACCAGCGGCAGGCGCAGGCCGGCTACCACGTCGTTCAGGCCATCTGCGTCCAGGTCGTGTGCCGTATCGGTCTCCGCTTCCATTGCCTCGGCGTTGAGTCCGAGCACCCAGTGCTCGTTCGGCGCGTAGTCGATCTCGACGTTGACACCGGTCATGTGCGCCTCGCCGAGGTTGGCAACGACGCGCTGCCAGGGCTGGCCGCAGACGCCCGCGATCGAGTCGTCGGGCAGCCCGAGCCGTTCGCAGTCGATGCTGGACGGATCGGTGAGCTCGTGCTGGTAGTCCGTCCAGACCATGTGATAGGCGGTTGCGTTGAAGCGACCCTTCCCGGCGCCGAAGGTCGACTTGTAGCCGAACTCGTAGTTGTCCATCAGGTCGGAAACGTAGTTCGACGGGAAGAACGGCTCGCCGCGCTGGCGATTGATGCCGCCCGGCCGTTTGCCACGCGTGTAGAGCCCGTACACCATCTTGCTCTCGCCCTCGCCGAACTGGTAACTGAGGCTCAGCTTCGGAATGAACTCGCGATCGGTGCCCTCGCGCCCTGACGGCGGCACGAACGGCGGCATCGTGAAGCTGCCCGGGCCATTGACGAAATAGAAGTTCGTGTTCGAACGGTCGTACCAGCGGCCGCCGACCGTGAGATCCATCTGGTCCGTTGCGTGCCAGGTGACCTCGCCGAAGACCGCCTTCTGCTCCCAGTCCGTCTGGCTCTCCGAGTACCAGCGCGAGGTGGCCTCCGGGAATTGCTCACCGGCCACGAACTCGTAGTAGGCGAGCGAGAGCGAGTCCTGGTAGACATTGACCAGGCCGTCGCCGCCGGTCGTCGGCCCGGCGAAGGAGGACTGCCAGTCGTCGTTGCTGCGTTCGTAGTAAAGGCCGACCAGCCAGTCGACCGTGTCGCCCTGTGCCGAAAGCCGGAACTCCTGGGTGAACTTGTCGGCCTGGGCATGCAGGAACGCCGCGTTCAGCGAGTCGCTGTCGACCGACGGGCCGTGGCAGTAGACCGGCCACCAGATGATGTAGCCGGTGTCGGGATTCGCGAAATAATTCGGGAAATCGTCGAGCGTGTAAGCCGAGTCACGGCAGTACTGCGCGTTCCAGTAGTGCGCGTAGGCCGTTACGTCAGTCAGGTAATTGACCTTGCGATCGAAATACGACGTCGCGGATACCAGCTGCGCGAAGCCGAGGTCGCCTTCCAGCGTCAGCGAATAAAGGTTGTACTTGTCGTCGTTGTACTCGTCATGGAACCGGACGGTCTTCAGATCGCCGGCGAACGGATCGTAGTAGTTATCGGCACCGGTGTCCGTTGCCTGGTGAGCGTAGCCCAGCGTGGCCGACCAGTCCTCGCTCATGTTCCACAACAGGTTGATCCGGCCGCCGTAAATATCCGACTCGTTCCAGCGCTCTTCGACCGAA
>JAOUIH010000195.1 GCA_029884165.1 Gammaproteobacteria bacterium
CGCCCTGGGTCGGCCCTGCAGGTAATTGAACGTCGTGTCGTCAGGGGCGATCATGCCGGCGCGCGCGCCGGCCTCGATGGACATGTTGCAGACGGTCATGCGCGCGTCCATGTCCATCGCGGAAATCACGCCGCCGCGGTACTCGATGACGTGGCCCGTCCCGCCGTCTACGCCGATCCGACCGATCGTTGCGAGGATTACGTCCTTCGCCGTAACGCCTGGTTCGAGCTTGCCGTCGATCTGGATCAGCAATGTGCGTGGCCGCCGCTGCAGCAGGCACTGTGTGGCAAGGACGTGGCCGACTTCGGTCGTACCGATTCCGAAGGCAAGGGCGCCGAATGCACCGTGAGTGCTCGTGTGGCTGTCCCCGCAGACGATGGTCTTGCCGGGCTGAGTCGCCCCCAGTTCCGGGCCGATGACGTGCACGATGCCGCGGAACTCGCTGTCGAAGCCGAGCAACTGCAGGCCGAATTCCCTGCAGTTTTCTTCCATCTTCATGACCTGCCGGGCGGCGCCTTCGCCTACGACCTGGAGATCCTTGAAGCTGCGAACCGGCGTTGTCGGGGTCGAATGGTCCATCGTCGCCAGCGTGAGGTCCGGGCGACGAACGGGCAGGTCATGCGCACGCAGCAGCGAGAAAGCTTGCGGTGTGGTGACCTCGTGGATCAGGTGAAGGTCGACATACAGCACTGCCGGCGTATCCGGCGTCTCGTCGATGACGACGTGATCCGCCCAGACCTTCTCGAATAGCGTTCGCGGCGTGGTCGCGCTCACCTGGTGCTGCTCTGCGGGTCGTCGGTTCAGGCGCGAGCGGCAGACGCGGCTGGAGCCGCGTCCAGGCCTTCGAGCCAGCCGTCGCTGTCCTCCGTCAGGCCGCCGAACAGACCGAAGAACGCCTGCTGGAGCTGCTCGGTCAGCGGCCCGCGTTTGCCGTCACCGACTTCAATCCGGTCCACGGAACGCACCGGGGTAATTTCGGCGGCCGTGCCGGTGAAGAAGATTTCATCGGCAAGGTACAGCAATTCACGCGGGATGGACTGCTCACGGACGTTGATGCCCATGCGGGCGGCCAGCTTCTTGACAGAGTCACGGGTGATGCCGGTAAGTATCGACGCGGTACTCGGCGGAGTCAGAAGTTCCCCGTTTTTCACCAGGAACAGGTTTTCGCCGGCTCCTTCGCTCACGGTGCCGTCTGTCGACAGTGCGATGCCCTCGGCAAACCCGAGCCGCTTGGCCTCGATGCTGATCAGCTGGCTCGACAGGTAATTGCCGCCGGCCTTGGCGAGCGCCGGTATCGTATTGGGCGCCACGCGATTCCAGCTGGATACGCAAACGTCGACGCCTTTCTCCAGCGCCTCGGCGCCCAGGTAGGCGCCCCATTCCCAGGCCGCGATGGCGACATCGACCGGATGGTTCGGCTTCGGGGCCAGTCCGATTTCGCCGTACCCGCGCATCGCCAGGGGGCGTATATAGGCGCCGTTCATCAGGCCGTTGGCTACCACTACTTCTTTACAAACTGCGATCAGTTTCGCCATCTCGTACGGAATCGGCATGCGGTAGATCATCGCCGAGTCGTACATGCGTCGCATGTGATCGGTCAGGCGAAATACCTTCGGGCCGTCCGGTGTCTTGTAAACGCGAATGCCTTCGAATACCGAGGATCCGTAGTGCAGGGCGTGCGACAGCACGTGCACCGTGGCCTCTTCCCACCCGACCATTCGCCCATTGAACCAGATGTATTTAGCGCCCTTGTATGCCATTCGAGTCTCCGCTGCACGGCAGCGACGTTTTTGGGACCGCGTACTTTATCAGGGGTCTTACGCTCGCGCACCCGTGCCGTGCACTGTCAGATGGACGCTCGATTGATGTCGCTGGACGCAGGCAGGCTGTCGAGACCCCGTTCGCGACGCCTCAGGACGCGATTGATCACCTCCAGGTAGGCCCGGCTACCGGCCTCGACGATGTCGACGCTGGTGCCGTGGCCCCGGTAGGGCTGACCATCGTGGTCGGCTACGACGGTGACCTCGCCCTGAGCGTCGTCGCCTACGGTGGCGCTGTGCAACTCGAATTTCTGCAAGGTCAGTCGTACGCCGGTCGCGCGCTCCAGGGCCTCGAAGGCAGCCTCGACAGGCCCGGATGCCTCGGCGGTTTCCGCCACCTCGCTACCGTGCTCGTCAATCAGCGCGATGCTCGCATTCGACGGTCGGTCGGTGCCGGAGCTGACCTGCATGGAGCGCAGCACCCACGGCCCGCTCGATGCGCTGTCGACATTCATGATGATTGCTTCGATGTCGCCGTCGTACATGTCTTTTTTCTTGTCAGCGAGCTTTTTGAATTCCTGGAACGCACGGTTGAGTTCGAATTCGTCGAGTTCGAAACCGAGTTCGCGTACCCGGTCGCGGAATGCGTGTCGGCCGCTGTGCTTGCCGAGAACCAGGTTCGAGCGGCTCAGCCCGACGTCGGCCGGGCGCATTATTTCGTAGGTCGAATGATGCTGCAGCATACCGTGCTGGTGTATCCCGGCTTCGTGGGCAAAGGCATTTTCGCCGACTATGGCCTTGTTGCGCGGAATTGGCATGCCCGTGATGCTCGAAACCAGGCGCGCTGTCGGGTACAGGCGAGTCGTCTCGATGCCGGTGTCGACGCCGAAGTGCTCCGCGCGCGTCTTGATCGCCATGACGACTTCCTCGAGCGAACAGTTTCCTGCTCGCTCGCCGATCCCGTTGATCGTGCACTCGACCTGACGCGCCCCGGCTGCAACTGCAGCGAGGCTGTTTGCGACCGCCATGCCCAGGTCGTTGTGGCAATGGACGCTCAGCGTGATGTCGTCGATGCGAGGGACATTGTCTTTCAGGTAACGGAACAGGCGGTCGAATTCCGTCGGGACCGTGTATCCGACTGTGTCCGGGATATTGACCGTGGTCGCACCGGCCTCGATAGCTGCCGCGACTACCTCGGCGAGGTAGGAGAGCTCGGTTCGGGAGGCGTCTTCCGGGGAGAATTCCACGTCGTCGCACAGCTCGCGCGCGAGGCGAATTGCACCGACCGCGCTCTTGATGATTTCCTCTTTGGCCATCTTGAGCTTGTACTGGCGGTGGATCGCGCTGGTTGCGACGAAGACATGGATGCGATGGCGATCGGCCGCCTTTACAGCCGCGTGCACCTTCTCGATGTCCTCCGGATTGCAGCGGGCGAGGCCGCAGACGATCGGGCCGGAATTGAGTTCGGCGATTCCCTGCACCGCCTCGAAGTCGCCGGGCGAAGCAGCCGGAAAGCCCGCTTCGATGACATCCACCCTGAGATCGCTGAGCGCCTTCGCGACCCGAAGCTTTTCGCGCAGCGTCATGCTGCAGCCGGGGGCCTGCTCGCCGTCCCGCAGGGTGGTGTCGAAGATCTTTACGCGGTCGTCGCTCATCGTCTGCCCCTCTCGTCGGTGCCTCGTTGCCGGTATCCTGCAGTTGCTCAGTTATCGAGCCAGTCCATCTGGCTGCGGAGCCTGGCGCCGACCTTTTCGATCGGGTGATCGAGATCCGCCTGCATCATCTCCCTGAATTTTTTCTGCCCGCTCTCGGTTTCCTTGATCCAGTTTCTGGCGAACGTACCGTTCCGGATGTCCTGCAGGACCTCTCGCATCCGTTCCCGTGCATGTGCGTCTACGACCCGGGGGCCGCTGACCAGGTCCCCATACGCAGCCGTATCGCTGATGAACTCATGCATCTTGCGCAGGCCGCCTTCGTGCAGCAGGTCGACGATGAGTTTCAATTCGTGCATGCATTCGTAGTACGCGACTTCGGGCTGGTAACCGGCCTCGACCAGCGTTTCGAATCCGGCGACGACGAGTTCCGTCGCGCCTCCACACAGGACCGCCTGCTCTCCGAACAGGTCGGTCTCGGTTTCCTCGGCGAAGGTGGTTTCGATCACGCCGGCCCGGGCACCGCCGATGCCATGCGCGTAGGCGAGCGCGAGCTGGAGGGCATTTCCGCTGCGATCCTTTTCGACTGCGACGAGACAGGGCACTCCGTGGCCTTCTTCGTACTGTCTCCGGACGAGCCCGCCGGGGCCCTTTGGCGCGATCAGGACCACATCAAGGTCGTCGCGAGGCTTGATGCGCTGGTAGTGGATGTTGAAGCCGTGCGCGAACAGGATCGCGGAACCCTTGGCGAGATTCGACTCCACCGAACTGTAAAGTGACGGCTGGACCATGTCGGGGGTCAGAAACACGGTGATCGCAGCACCTTTGACAGCGTCGGCTGGCTCCTCGACCCGCAATCCGTCGGAACTGGCTTTTTTCCAGCTTGCTCCGCCGCGCCGCAGTCCGACCACCACGTCATGGCCGCTGTCCTTCAGGTTCAGCGCATGGGCGCGACCCTGGCTGCCATAGCCGAGTATGGCGATTCGCTTCCCGGCGAGTACGGAAGCGTCGACGTCTTTCTCCGAGTACATCTGCATTGTGGTTGATCCCCGTTCTTGGCCTGTGGCCGCTTGAGTTCGATTGCCAGGTAGCCTGCCGGCAAAAAAAAAACCCCACGCTCCGGTTG
>JAOUIH010000196.1 GCA_029884165.1 Gammaproteobacteria bacterium
CACCGATGGCATGGACGTCGAACCGTACCCCTGACCCGCAAGCCCCTCAATCCGGGCAACAGGCGATTTCCAGCCCCAAGCTTTACGGGGCGGCTCTGGACGTCTATCCTTCGCGGCTCTCCCAAGAACGGAGAGATGGCCGAGTGGTCGAAGGCGCGCCCCTGCTAAGGGCGTAAGGGTCAAAAGCCCTTCGAGGGTTCGAATCCCTCTCTCTCCGCCAGCATTTGCTGAATTACGCGCCCGTAGCTCAGTTGGATAGAGCGTCTGGCTACGAACCAGAAGGTCGGGAGTTCGAATCTCTCCGGGCGCGCCAGTGAAATGAAAAGGGGTCACCTGCAAAGGTGGCCCTTTTTCATTTCACCCGGCGAAGCCGGGGAGACGTCCGGGACTCCCGACATCGTCGGGAGGTCGACAACCACGCGCAGCGTGGTTGGACGTTGACGATTCGCGGCAACGGAGCGCATCGGCGACGGCCCCAGCGGGACGGCCGGGAGCACAGCGGGGCCGCCATCTCTCTGGGCGCGCCATTTTTCCTTCGCGCTCATGACTTCGGCCCGCGCACAGTCCGTGGCCAGAACTCGTCCTTCGGGATGTGCTGGACCCTGGCGCACTCAGCCCTGAAATCGTAGGGGACTTCGTCGGCGCAATCGGGCCACTGGCCCGTCGTCATCCAGAACTCGACCAGCCCCAGCCGCGCGCAAAGCTGTGCGAAGCGCGGGTCGTTGCGCATCTCCGGCATCCCGGACATGAACATCAGCGACGTCCGGTAGGCATCGGGCCCCATGATGTCGTCGCTGGTCCCGGTCGGTCCCAGGCACGCGGTCCCGGCTAACTGGTAAGCGAGGTCGACGAGGCCCAGATGCGCAGCGTACACCAGCTGCGCGACGTCGACGCCACCGGTCCCGCGCACGTTGGCTTCGAGCGCACTGCGCCATGCTCCGATGTTCTCCGGCGTCGGGTCGCGCTTGGCGCGGATGAACGGCAACCCATCCTGGAACTCACGAAGCTCGCGTCTCGCAGCGAGTTCGAGCATGCGGTCGACCGCTGCCCAATCCTGCTGCAATGCATGGGCGCGCAACAGGCTCGATACCGGAAAGCTCATGCCGGGCACCCGCACCAACAGTTCTTCGTAGACAGGTATCGCGTCCGCCACGCGACCGGCAGCCATTCTCGCGAGCGCGAGCGTGTTGGCGGTCATCGGATCCAATGTGTTCAGCCGGTAAGCGCGCTCCGTCTCCTCGAGGCTCTCGCGAATCCTGCCAGTGGTTCGAAGGTACCAGCCGACGTATGCGCGTCCGTGCGCCGACCCCGGGGCGCGTCGCAGGCGTTCCAGCGCTGCTTCGCCCTCGAGGAATCTGCCGAAGGCCGGAAGGATAAAGAGTTGCGCCGCCAGGGCATCGGCATTCCCGGGGTCGAGCGCGAGGGCCCGGGCTGCTTCTGTCGCGACCTGGCTGGCACTCGCCGGCCGGTCGGCGAACGGCTGATAGAACGACCGCCACGCCCTGACGTAAGCCAGCCGGCCCCACGCGTCGGCAAACTGCAGTGCACGCTGGGTGACGACCTCCAGCAGGCCGAGGCTGGTGCGCAGTTCGTCCGGCGCGTAGGAGTGTGGGCAGGCGCGCAGATACAGGTCGTAGACGGCGGGATCGATGGCCTGCGTCGTGGGGCGTGAAAACGCCCGATGGAGCGCACCGGCGATGCTCTCCGAGATGTCGTCCTGGACCTCAAAGATGTCTTCCGTGCCCCGGTCGTAGCGGTCCGACCAGAGCGTCCTGCTGGATGGCGCATCGACGAGGTGCGCGCTGATGCGCACGCGACCCCCGGTGCGGCGGATCGAGCCGTCCAGGACGTGAGTGCAGCCGAGCGTTCGGGCTGCTTCGGCCTTGCGTTCGCCTCGGAACTGGAAACTGGATGCGCGGCCGATCACCGCGAGTCCGGCACCGCGCGAGAGGCGTTGGATGATCTCCTCGCTGACACCGTCGGAGAAGAACTGCATCTCCGGATCGCTCGACAGGTTGTCGAAAGGCAGGACGGCGAGAATCGGTTCATTGGATGCGGCAAGACCAGTCGCACCGACGGCAAGCGCGGCGACTTGCCCAGACTTGTCCGGGCGCAGCGCCAGCCCGGCGCCCACGGGTGCATCGGTTCTCCTCGGCACGATCATGCGCCGCACGGCCTTCCCGATCGGCGAGAGAACCAACCCCGCCAGTGCAACCAGCGCGGTCGTGCCGCTCAGGAACGACTCGTTCGCGGAAATCCACTGCCGGAGGTCATCGACTGTCGCCATGTGACCGGATTCTCGTCGTGCGCGTTGTGAATCTGGCGGAAACGAGCGCGACGATGAGGCAGGGGACCGCGCTCGTCAATCTGCGCAGTCCAGCCGTTGCGGATCGGATCGAGACTCGGCATGCGGATCGGCACACCGTCGGGGTCGGCTTCGCGCCGCGCCGTCAGCCAAGTTCGTGCGGGAGCCGATCGCGGGACGGCCAGCAGCGAAGCGGGGCCGCCCTCTCTCCGGGCGCGCCAGTGATGAAATGAGAACGGGAGTTCCCAGGGGAACTCCCGTTTTCATTTGCTGAGGGATTACCAGGAATTATCTCTGCTCATCGATCCACGCTCGCACCGAGGCGTCGAGCATCGGCAGCGTCACGCTGCCGTGGCCAAGCACTTGGTCGTGAAAGGCCCGCAGGTCGAAGCCGGTCCCGAGTTCTGCCTCCGCGAGATTGCGCAGCCGGCGGATTTCCAGCATGCCCAGCATGTAGGAGTTGGCCTGCCCGGGCCAGGCGATGTAGCGGTTGACCTCCGACTCGATATCCACCGCCGGCCAGGCGGTATTGTTCAGCATGTAGTCCACCGCCTGTTGCCGCGTCCAACCCTGCGTGTGAATGCCGCTGTCCACGACCAGTCGCGCGGCGCGCGCCGCCTGGTCCGACAGCAGGCCCATGCGATCGAGCGGACCGCTGTACAGCCCGAGCTCGTCTGCCAGGCGCTCCGAGTAGAGCGCCCAACCCTCGCCGAAACCGGAGTTCCAGAGGTACCGTGCGATGGGGTGCACGCGGTCGCCCAACTCCAGCGCGATCGCACCCTGCAGATGGTGGCCCGGGTAGGTTTCATGGTGCAGTACCGACTCCTGGATCGCGCGTGAGCGGTGGGTCGGATTGACGACCGCAATGTAATAGATGCCCGGGCGCGTGCCGTCCTCCGACGACGACTGGTATTCACCGGTGCCGCTTGCGCGATAGGCCGGATACGCCTTGATCTCGACGTCGGCTTTGGGCAGCCGGCCGAACGCATCCGGCATCCTCGCCTTGGCGCGGGCCAGTGCGGCCACCGAATACTGCAGCACTTCGTCTTCGGTCCCGAAGGTGTACCTGGGGTCGTCGTTGAGGCCCCGCAGGAATGCCTCGATGGTCGCCCCGGCGAAGTGTTCATCGATGATGGCCTGCATCTCAGCGCGAATTCCGGCGATTTGCTCCAGCCCCAGCCGGTGAATCTCGCTGGCGGCGGGTTGGATGGTGGCGTAGTAGCGCACCAGGGCCGGGTAGCACGCAGCGCCGTCAGGGTTGAAGCCCAGCCCGATGCCTTCCCGCGCGCGCGGCAGGTACTCAGCCTCCAGGAAGCGGGCGAAGCGTTCCACTGCCGGAGCGATGTCGGATTTGAACAGCGCTTGTACCTCGGCAGCGAACTTCGGGTCGCCCGCGCGCATGCCCGGGCTCAGCAACGGGCTGTCGGCGCCTGCCAGTGCCCGCACTTCGCTGACGGCAGGAGCCACCGTCAGGCGCGGGGCGCTGTAGCCGGATTCCAGGCCGCGGCGCAAGTTGGCGATCTCGATGTCGATGTACTTCGGCAACGCCGCCAACCGCTGCAACGCCTGTCGCTGCAGTTCAGGCGTATCGACGGGCTGTATCTCGAACAGGCTAGGCACCGAGGCGTGCCAGGCGGTCATGCTGCTGGCCGCCCACAGTTCGTTGCGGCAGACGCGGATAGCGGCCGAGCTGGCCAGGGTCTCGTGCAGGATGCCGTAGGTCACCCAGTCGCGGCTTCCCACCTCCGCGGGCATGCCCCTGACGCTGAGTTCTGCGAGCCAGGCGTCTTCCCGTGCCTGCCAGGCAACCCGGGCTTCCGGCGAATTGTCGGTAAGCCGGTCGTGACGGGCGCCGGGCAGGGAATACCGGGTGCCCAGCTCAGGCTGGTACTGCAGCAGAGCCGACAGGTACTCGTCGGCGATCGCTTCGACGTCACGCCGTGCGAGCCTGGCGCCATTCGCGTCTGCAAGCGCAGTGTCCGGCAGCGCACGGTATGACTGGCATCCGGTCGGACCGACGCAAAGCAGTGCAGCGGCCAGGACCAACCACGTGCTGGTGCTACGGTTGCGGTGAGGGCGCAAATCGAGCTCATTTTCAGTGCGCATCGGCGGTTTCCGTTATTCAAGGTTGGCGGGACAGAGGGGGCGCAACCAGGGTTCCCGCCTGGCAGGCTCATAGGTCAATCGAAATGCCGGCAGTGACCCGCAAGTACGCGG
>JAOUIH010000197.1 GCA_029884165.1 Gammaproteobacteria bacterium
ATCCTGCGAACGACACGATCTGGATGACCGACTGGATGGACGGCACCCGCGTCTACCGCTACCAACTCTCCACCGGCCGCTACGGCGGCAAGATGCGGCTCGATCCGGTACCGCCGGCCCCGCAGGGCATCGTCGCCCACGGCGGTTTTCTCTACATCACGGCGGACGACGGCGACGCGGAGGCTGACGAGCCCGACGGGCTCTGGAGGGTGGCTGCGGATCCCCTTGCCGCCGCCGGCGAGGCGGTACGCGTCAAGGCCTTCGACGACTTCCGCCGTGCCGGCGAGATCGAGGGGCTCGATTTCGACCCGGCGACGGGCGAGATGGTGGTTCTCAGCAACCGGGGCAAGCGCATCGTCCTGGGCATGCCCAGGGGACTCTACCCAGGCTACGACCGCGAGATTCACGAGCTATACGTCTATCGCGTCCGCTGATCCCCGCGGCCGGCAAGCGACGCCTGGGTCCGCAAAATGCCCCCCGGCTCGATGGGGGCCGCCTGCTCAGGGCTCGGGGTTCCACCCGCCGCCAAGCGCCTTGTACAGGCGGATCACGGAATCGAAATACAGGCGCAGGGTCTGCGACTCGGTCAGCTCCGCCGAAAACAGCGATCGTTCCGTATCCAGCACCTCGAGGTAGCTGGTTACACCGCCGTCGTAGCGGGCCCGGGACAGACGCGCGGCGCTGCGTGCCGCCTCGACCTGCCGGCTACGGGCAGCGTGCTCGTCGCGGTAGGTGCGTACGGCCACCAGCGCGTCTTCCACTTCCGCAAATGCACGCAGGACGGTCTGCTGGTAGGCGAGGCGCGCCTGCTCGGTGCGTGCCCGCTCGACCTCGACCCGATTCTTGTTGCGGCCGGCGTTGAAAACCGGCGCCAGGAGCCCCGCACCCAGGTTCCAGAAATCCGAGCCGCTGGCGGTGAGATCCGAGAGATCGCCGCTTTCGAATCCGAGCGCCCCGGTCAATGACAACGACGGCCAGCGGGCGGCCTGGGCCACGCCGATCCGGGCCGTCTGCGCCGCCAGCAGGGCCTCCGTCGACAGCACGTCGGGTCGGCGTTGCAGCAGTTCCGAGGGCAGCCCCACCGGAATGTCCGGCGGCATCGCCTGTTGCTGCAGCGGCAGGCCACGCACCACCGGCCCCGGGTTCCGGCCGAGCAGCAGGCTCAGCGCGTGCTCGGTCTGTGCCACCGCGCGCTCGGAGGCGGAGACCGCGGCGCTGGCCACGGCCAGCTCGATCTGTGCCTGGTTCAGGTCGATCCGTGGCACGGTTCCCTTTTCGAACCGTGCCTGGATGATCGCGAGACTCTTCTCCCGCGCCTGCTCGGTCCGCCGCGAGATCTCGAGCTGCGCGTCAAGGTCACGAAGCAACATGTAGGTGCTGGCGACGCTCGCCACCAGGCTGATGGTAACGCTGCGCCTTGCTTCCTCTGTGGCCAGCAG
The DNA here is from genome assembly GCA_029884165.1 of Gammaproteobacteria bacterium. GTDB lineage: Bacteria > Pseudomonadota > Gammaproteobacteria > Steroidobacterales > Woeseiaceae > JAOUIH01. The sequence goes on from JAOUIH010000197.1 coordinate 1,440, forward strand.
CTGTGCCCTTGCCGATTCGGTGGAGCGGCGCAGCCGGCCGAACAGGTCCACCTCGAAGAACACGTCTGCACTGAGCCGATAGTTGTCGAAGGTGCCGTCGACGAGGTTGCCGGGAAACACCTTGTCACTTCCCTGGGCACGCACGGCGGTCGCACCGACGCCCAGGCTCGGGAACTGGTCCGCCCGCGTGACGCCGAGAACCGCGCGAAACTCGTCGATCCGGGCCGCCGCGATGCCGAGGTCCTGGTTCTGCTCGAGGGCAATGCGGATGAGGGACTGCAGTTCGGGGTCCTGGAACAGGTCCCACCAGGGTGTGTTGGCAAGGCTTTCGCCCTCTTCCACTGGCTGGATGTAGGCCGCGGGCGCGTCGACCTCCGGACGCTGGTAATCCGGGCCCATGGCGCAGCCGCTGAGCGCAAGCAGCAAGACGAGGCTTGAACGACCATAGCGCTTCAAGGTAATGCCCCTGTCGCGACCGGTGCCCGCCGCCCGATGTACTTCTCGACGAACACGAACATGGCCGGGACTACCAGCACGCCGACGATCGTGGCCACCAGCATGCCGCTGAACACGGTCATTCCCATGACCTTGCGCGCCTCGGCGCCGGCGCCGGTGGCAACGAGCAGCGGCAGGACGCCGAGGATGAACGAGAAGGCCGTCATCAGGATGGGACGGAAGCGCGACTTCGCCGCATCCATGGCGGCCTGTACGGCGCCCTTGCCGGCCTGCATTTCCTGGTTCGCGAACTCGACGATCAGGATGGCGTTCTTGGCGGCCATGCCGATCAGCATGACCAGGCCGATCTGCGCAAAGACGTTGTTGACGTAGCTCTCGCTGAACAGCCTGGCAATCCAGAGGCCCGCGATGGCGCCGAAGACGGCGATCGGGGTGCCAAGCATCACGGACAGCGGCAGCGACCAGCTCTCGTACTGCGCGGCGAGGATCAGGAACACGAACACCAGGGCCATGACGAATACCGCAGCGCCCGCGCCCGCCGCGGCCTTCTCCTGGTAGGACATGTCGGACCAGGCGTAGCCCATGTCGGAAGGAAGTGTCTCCGCCGCCACTTCCTCGAGCGCGTCGAGCGCCTGGGCTGAACTGTAGCCGGCCGCTGGCTGGCCGGTCAGTTCCGCCGAGCGGAACAGGTTGAAGCGAGTCGTAAACTCGGCGCCCTGCGTTCGTTCGGTGGTCACTAGCGTCGACAGCGGCACCATGGCGCCCTCGCCGTTGCGCACGTAGAAGCTGCGAATGCCATTCTCGTTGCCGCGATACTCCGGCTCCGCCTGGACGTAGACCTTGTACAGGCGGCCGAAGCGGTTGAAGTCGTTGACGTAGGCCCCGCCGAGGAACGCGCCGATGGAGGTGTTGACGTCGGCCAGCGGCACGCCGAGCTTGAGGGCTTTCGGCTTGTCGACGTCCAGGAACACCTGCGGCACGCTGGCCCGGTAGAGCGTACCGACGTTGGCGATTTCCGGACGCGCCGTGGCCGCCTCGATGAACTTTCCAGCCTGCTCGGCGAGGTACTCGGGAGTGTTGCCCCCCAGGTCCTGGAGCATCATGCTGAACCCCGAGCCGGTTCCGAGACCCGGAATGGCGGGCGGACCGAATGCGAAGGCGATGCCGCCGGTGATCCGTGCGGCGAACTGCTCGTTCAGCCGGCGGACGAGATTCTGCGCGTTATCGCGCTCATCGGGGCGATCGTCCCAGTCCTTCAGCTGTATGAATATGAAACCGGCGTTGGACTGGGTCGTCGAGGTCAGCGCGCTGAAGCCGCTCACTGCGGTGGCACTTTCGATCGCATCGAACTCGGCGATGATCTTCTCGATCTCGCCCATCACCTGCTCGGTCCGCTCGAGCGACGCGGCATCCGGTAGCTGCATGGCGGCGACGATGTAGCCCTGGTCTTCCTCGGGAACGAATCCGCTGGGCAATACTGCAAAGAGCACTACGAGGCCAACGACGAGCGCTGCGACCAGCAAGCCCGCCCGGGACAGGCGGTCGGTAAAGAAGGCCGTGTAGACCATGAACTTGTCGGTGGCCTGCTCGAAGCGACGGTTGAAGGCCTGGAAGAAACGGTCGAAGGTGCTCTTCTGCTCGCCCGGCGGCTTGAGCAGCGCCGCGGCCAGCGCCGGGCTCAACGTCAGCGCGTTGATCGAGGAAATGGCGACGGCGACGGCGATGGTGATCGCGAACTGCTGGTACAGACGGCCCGTAATGCCGCCCATGATGGCCACCGGCACGAATACCGCGATCAGCGACAGCGACGTGGCGATGATCGGCGCCGAGACCTCGCGCATGGCCGCGATCGTGGCATCCTTGGCCGTCATGCCCTTTTCCATCTTTACCGCGACCGCCTCGACCACCACGATCGCGTCGTCGACCACGATGCCTATCGCCAGCACGAGCCCCAGCAGCGACAGCGTGTTGATGGAGAATCCCAGCAGCGGGAAGACCGCGAAGGTGCCGATCAGGGACACCGGCACCGCCAGGGTCGGAATCAGCGTCGAGCGGGCGTTCTGCAGGAAGATGTAGACCACCAGGATGACCAGCGCCACCGCCTCGAACAACGTGATGACGATCTCCCGGATGCCGGCCTCGATGGGCCGCGTCGTATCCAGGGAGAGCACGTAGTCGAGGTCCTCGGGAAAGCGCTGCTTGAGCCGGTCCATCTCGGCGACGACTTGCTTGGCGACGTCCAGGCCGTTGGCATCGGGTAGCTGGTAGATGGTCAGCGCAGCCGTCGGCGCCTGGTTGAGCCGGGCCGAGACGACATAGCTCTGGGTGCCGAGCTCGACGCGCGCCACGTCGCGCAGGAAGACCTGCGAGCCGTCCGGATTCGAGCGTACGACGACGTTGCCGAACTCCTCCGCCGTGACCAGCCGGCCGGGCGTCTGGACCGTATAGGTGAACTCGGTCCCCTCCGGCGCCGGCGGACCGCCGATCTTGCCAGCGGGGATCAGCACGTTCTGCTGGCGTATGGCATTGGTGATGTCCGGCACCGTGATGCCGAGCTTGGCCAGCTGGTCCGGCCGGACCCACACCCGCATGGCGTACTCGAAGGCCGAACCACCGACGAC
>JAOUIH010000198.1 GCA_029884165.1 Gammaproteobacteria bacterium
CGCCCTGCACGCCCGTCGAGCAGAGCCACGTCGGCCGGCCGCAACGCGGTACCGCGCGTGTAGGCAAGCGAGCCGCTGGCGGCAACGCTATAGGAACCGCTGGTATATGGACGGCTCAGCGAATTGCCGCCGAGGTCCGCGGCGAGCTCCTGCAGCTTGCCGTCCAGCGTCACCCGGGCGACCTTGCGGCGTCCCTGGTCGTCGTATTGGACGTACAGGCTGCGGCCGTTCGCCGCCCACTGCACGTTCTCGACGGAGCGGTCGAGGTCCGCGGTCAGCGGCCAGTCCTCGCCGCCCGGTTCCAGCACGTGCAGCACCTGGTTGCGGTACGGCAGCTTCTCGGCGCTGCCGTATATGTACGCGATGCGCCGCCCGTCCGGCGACGGCACCGGCTCGCTTTCGGCGCCGGCGCGATCCGTGACGCGGGTCAACTCGCAGTCGACGACCGACACGGTAAAAATGTCGCTCTCCAGAGTCTCGTACTCCCAGTCCGCGTTACGGTTCGCCGCGAAGTAGATCGAATCTCCTTCCGGCGAGAACGCCAGCGGCCCGCCGTGGTCGAAGTCACCGCTGGTCAGCCGCCGCGGCGTCCCGCCGTCTGCCGGCAGGATGAAGATATGAGCGTGGGCGGTTTCGACGAATCCGGTACCGTCGCGCTTGTACCTCACACCATCGAATACCCTTACCGGCTCCGACCACGTCGCACCTTCCGGCGGTTTGCGCGTCGGGGCCAAGGGTTCCTGCTCCGCCTTGACGGGCATCGTGAACGCGAGCGAACGGCCATCGGGCGACCAGGTCAGCGATGAGGGGCCTTCGCGCAAGGTCGCCAATACGGCGGTCTGGCGCGTATCCAGCCAGACGACCCGGATCTCCGTGCCCGCCTCGGCGCCCTGGAAGTAGGCGATGCGCCTGCCGTCCGGCGACCAGCGCGGCGAAGTCGCCTGCACCGCGCCGGATACCAGCGGCCGGTGTGAGGTTCCGTCGGCCGTAACCAGCCACAGGTTCGAACGCGTCGAGTCCGTCATGATGTCGTTGCTGCGCCGTTCGTACACGATCATGGCGCCGTCCGCCGAGATGCGCGGATCGTTCGCGTATTCGAGCTCGAAGACGTCTTCGGCCTGGAACGTCGCGGCACTGGCGGGCATTGCGGCGAGCAGCAGCGCGGCGAGCACGCCAAAGCGGTTCTTGGAAGGAATCATGGCGGGTCTCCGGTGATCGATGTGTGGTACTCGTTCAGATCCTGTACTGCGCAATCTGCACCTCGGCGCCATAGTCGGCGTAATCGCCATCGGTGCGTTTGCGTCGGAAGTCGGCCCAGGCGATGGTCCTGTAATGCGGCGGCTCGTTCGAACCGGGGAGCGCCAGCGGGACAATGTGTGTATCGACCGACGGGTTATAGAAGAATGGGATGCTGTACCGGTCCGACGTTTCCATCGCGAGTACCCGGTGTATCGCAGCCTGGTAACGGTCGTTCGACCAGACCTGCATCATGTCGCCGGTATTGATGACGAACGCGCCCTTTACAGGTGGCACGTCGTGCCAGTAGCCATCCCGACAGACCTGCAGGCCGCCGACTTCGTCCTGCAGCAGCACCGTCAGCGCGCCGGCATCCGTGTGGTGGTGGACGCCGAGGTCGGCGACCGGAAGGTGCGCGATATCGTCCCGTTCTGCGAGCGGATCGCGCACGGGATAGTGGTTCAGCCGGATGAAGCCGGTATGGTCCGGATCGAACGCCCCGTCGAGATGATCCGGTGGCAGGCCGAGGCCCGCACACATCGCTCTGAGCAGGCGCAGCGACAGCTTTGCAGAGGCGTCCCGGTAACGGCGCATGGTCTCGCGAAACCGGTCTGCGGTGTCAGGCCAGCGGTTGCTCGCGCAATAGACCGGATCGATCCCGTCCGCGGTGAAGTCGAAGACTTCCTTCTTGTCGCGCTGATTTTTCGTCAGCTCATTGTGGTAGTAGCCCCAGGGGTTCTCGCGCGTGCGCAGGATCGCCTCCTTTCGCCGAGCCGGCTGCGCGAAGAACGCCCGCATCTCCGCGATGGTTGCGGCAATAAGGGCCGGGTCGATCCCGTGATTGACGACCTGGAAGAAACCCCAGTCACGGCAAGCCTCGGCAATCCGGGATACCGGCGCATCCGCTCGAGAACTTTCGTCCAGCCCACCGATATCGATGACGGGCACGCTGCCGCGCAGCCGGCCGCTGGCGTCGGTCGGGAGGCGATCGAGATCGATGTCTGCGTCGTTCATGGCTCGTACGTTGTGCCCCGGAGCCACGGATTATCGGCGCGGACTCGATGGCAGGGCAAATCGTTCCTCAGCTGCCGCCGCGCAGGTAGTCGTCCGTCCCGGCAAGCCAGTCCTCGCGGCGCGGCGACCACATGTCCATTTCCTCGACGTCGCCGATGCACGTTGCCTCGTGCGGCACATGCGCCGGTATGACGACGACGTCGCCGGCCTTCAGGCGTACTTCGTGCTCGCCGTCCTCGCCGAAGCGAAACAGCATTTCGCCGGAGATTACCTGCGTGATCTGTTCGTTGTGGTGGCTGTGGCGCGGCACGTGGAAGCCGTCCTTGAAGTAGATGCGGGCCACGGTCATCAACTCGCCGGTGACGATGCGGCGCTGCATCATCGGGTTGACGGTCTCGAGCGGGACCTCGTCCCAGGGCTGGATGCTGGCCAGGTTCGTTACTGTCGTCATGTTTCCTCCGCTCCGCACAAATAGGTGTTGCTGGCCCGGTACTACTCCAGCACCAGGTCGATCAGGACGGGATCGTGATCCGACGCCCGGTACGGCGTGGACGCGTCGATGAGCCCGGCATCCTTGCCGGTCGGCAAGCGGTAGTCGAAGGCAGCCGGCTCGTCCGCATTCACATGCCACTCCAGCACGCGCCTCACCTGGGACCTGAGCGACGGCGAGGCCAGCGCGTGATCGAGCGCCCCGGCTTGCCCCCGGAACACGTAAGAGTATGCCTCGGCTCCGATCTCGTCCCACAGCAGGTTCGCGTAACCGGCCGCCTCGAACTCGCGCACGGGATCCTCGCGCAGGTGCGCGTTGAGATCGCCGATGACGAGGACATCGGGATCGCCGCTGCCGGTCGGGTCCGTCGCGAGCCATTCCGCCTGCACCTTCGCAGCCAATGTGCGCGTGCGGTTGCAGTTCGACTGGCCGTCGTTCCGGTCCGGGTCGCCATCGCTGTCGCAGTCGGAGCTCTTGGACTTCAGGTGATTGACGACGACGGTTGCCCGACCGCCGCCGCCACGGTCGACGAAGGTCTGCGCGAGGGCTGGCCGGTTGCGCCGGTCGGCGTAGCGGGCATCGGCGGACGAATCCAGCACCGCATGCCTGCCGAGTGGCCGCACGGCATTGGCGTCGTAAACGAACGCGACGCGGATTGCGTCGGTGCCGATGATGCCGGTGTCGACGTAGGACCAGGCGCTCCGTCCGTCCGCGTCATTCAGCGCCGCCGTCAGGCGCTCGAGCGCGACACGCCCGTTGTTTTCGATCTCCGACAGGCCGACGATCTGCGCGTCCGATCCTCGTATGAGGCTGACGGTTTTCGCCAGCTGGAGTTCGAACTCGGCGATTGTCCTGGCGCCGCGGCAGTTGCTGTCGCCTCGCGGCCCGCAGATATCGGCGCCGGTGTCGAGCGTCGTGAAGAAGTTGCCGGCGTTGTAGCCCATCACGCGCAGGCCGCCGCTCGGCAGCGGCGGCAGTGCCGGACGGGCGTTATCGTTCCGGAAATGCGGCGGCTCTACCGGTTCGAGCCGCCAGGTCTCGGTCCCTTCGTCGGCGGTCGCACGGCCGTAGCGCAGCACGCCGACGAGTCCCGTCACGCTGTCACCCGCGCGCAGCGCATACGCCGGCCGCGCATCCACGTCCGGGAACAGGTACCGGGCCGGGCTTCGGTATCGCTGCTCTGCGCCGTCGTCGAGGACGATGCTGCGCAGCAGGTTCTGCTCCTGCTGGCGCGCATAACCCGCGACATCCGGCAGGTTCGCATTCGTGAAGATGCGCAGCCGGCCCTCGACCGACAGCTTCAGTTCGCCGTGGCGTTCGAGGTCGTAGAGTTCGCTGACTGCGAGCGCCTGCGGCAATCGAACGAGCATGCCCTCGAGGTGTTCGAGATCCGGGACAGGCTCACCTTTCGAATTCCGGGCGAGCATCGGAAAAGGCAATTCGAGCTCCATTGCATCGACCGCGCCCCTGCCGGTGCGCGCAATGTGCTCGGCGACGATGCGCGTCTCGCCCCCGACCTCGACGACGAGGCCGCGAACGCGCAGCCGATCGCCCCGCTGAACGTCCTGGCCGCCAAGGCCATTGTCATCGACGAATATGGCCTCCGAGCTTGCCGCGTCGGCATCGGGAACCTGCTGCTGCAGGAAGAATCCGCCGAGATCGTCAAGGTCGCCGTCGTTCGACTGGAAATCGCCGGTGACGATGCCCTCGACAAGGACGATTTCCCCCGCAAGCGGACTCGA
>JAOUIH010000068.1 GCA_029884165.1 Gammaproteobacteria bacterium
TCAACGTCGCGAGTCCGGCGCATGTCCGGACTCGCTCCCGACGGTTCAAGCACTTACGTGCTTGAACCGCGGGCGAGACATCCTTGTCTCGCGCCAGCAGGGTGTTTTTCAACACCCTGCTGGCTGCGCGCCATCCTCAGGGCACGTTGAACCAGTACATCTGGCTGCCGGGCTCGATGCCGAGCCTGGCGCTCGTGCCCGCGTTCAGCTCGAGAACGAAAGTCACCGGTTCCTCAGAGGCGATGCTCGTCAGAGATTGCGGGACGGTGTCCGCGACTATCGAAGATACGGTCCCGTCGTTCCGGATGAACAACATGTCGAGCGGGAGAAACGTGTTCTTCATCCACATCGAGCGGCGTCCGGGTGCGCGGTAAACGAACAGCATTCCGGCATCGGCCGGCAGCCTGCGCACGAACATCAGGCCGCGCCGCTGCTGCTCGTCCGTGAGCGCAAGCCAGATGTCGAAGCGGTGGCAGGCGTGGCGCGCTGCGGACAGGATCATGACGTCACGCTCGAATGCCTGGTCGAGGTCACCGGGACCGTAGGACTGCGCCGACAACACGGCGGCGAGGAGCGCGATGGCCGGCAAGGGTGCCATGCGGCGTACCAGGTTCCGGGTTCTGTTCAGCACGTCTGCGTCCTCATTGCGGCGAAGACCACTCCAGCCAGCCGGAGTATCGCAGGTCCGTGAACGACACGCCGCCGGTCCCGTTTTGTTCCGCCAGCGGCGCGACGCAGTAGACCAGGCCGCTGATCCGGTAGCGATTCGGGCCGAGCGAGTCGTCCGGCATCTGCAGGGAGACGTCGGCCCAGCAGATCTCGAGTTCGGCGCTGGAGTAGAAACGTCCGCGCTCCTCCTCGATCAGCGTGACCGTCGCCGGAATTTCGGCGGCCGGCGCGCCGCGCTCGAGCCCGGGCAGGGCGATAATGAACGTCAGCCTGCGCTCGGGATCGGCAGGGTCGGCGCTGCCGCCGAACTGCAGCCGGGCCCCCTGGCCTTCCGGCCGCGGCATGCCGCCGCAGTCCAGCGTCGGGCCTTGCCAGTCGATGCTGGCCGTCACGCTGCCGTGGAGTTCTACACGAAGCATGCTGCCGGGCCCGCAGTTGCCCTTCCCGGCGGGCACCTCGGCCGGCGCCTCGGCCGGCACCTCGGCCCGGGGGCAGGCGGAAACCGCCAGCGCCAGGCCGGTGGCCAGCAGAATTTCGGAAAATCGATGCAATGTCGGGGCCACCGGCCTGTCTCAGGGAATTCAGGACCGGGCAAGACTACCAGCCTGCGCGGTCCTGCGACCATTCCGGCCACCCGAGCATCCCCCCGGACGGGTCGCGCGTAGCGCTACAGGCCTGCTTGCGAGCCGGTTGGCCTTGCCCGGTATCGCCTCTACAATGGCACGCCGTTTTGCCGTCGGAGCACTTGATGAGCGTTTCAGAAAAATTCCAGCAGCTCGAAGCCCATGCGAGCAGTTTGATCATCGGTCAGTCGCACCTGATCAATCGCATGCTGATCGCGCTGCTGTGCGACGGCCATCTGCTCGTCGAGGGCGCGCCGGGCCTGGCGAAGACCCGGGCCATCAAGGTCCTGGCCGAGAGCATCGAAGGCGACTTTCACCGCCTCCAGTTCACTCCGGACCTTTTGCCAGCCGACCTGACGGGGACCGAAATCTATCGCCCGCAGGACGGCAGCTTCCAGTTCCGCAAGGGACCCCTGTTTCACAACCTGATCCTCGCCGACGAGGTGAACCGCGCGCCGGCAAAGGTGCAGTCGGCGTTGCTCGAAGCGATGGAGGAACGCCAGATCTCGGTTGGTGAGAAGACTTACAAGCTGCCACAGCTGTTCATGGTGATGGCGACGCAGAACCCGATCGAGCAGGAGGGCACCTACCCGCTGCCCGAGGCGCAGCTCGATCGTTTCCTGATGCACGTGCAGGTCGGCTACCCAAGCGTGGAGGACGAGCGCCGCATCCTGGTTCTCAACCGGAACGAAGCGCGCTCCGGCGAGCGCGATGCGTTCGCGCCGCCCGAGGAGATGTCGCAGGAGACGATCATGGCAGCGCGCCAGCAGATCCTGGGCCTGCATCTCGCCGACGAACTGGAGCAGTACATCGTCAACATCGTCGTCGCGACGCGCGACACAGGTTCGGTCGATTCCTCGATCGCCGGACAGGTGATGTACGGCGCCAGCCCGCGTGCCGGCATGGCGATCGACCGGGCCTCGCGGGCGCGGGCGTGGCTGCAGGGCCGGGACTACGTCGGGCCCGAGGATATCCAGGACGTAGCGGCCGATGTGCTGCGGCATCGCCTGGTCCTGAGTTTCGAGGCCGAGGCGGACGGCGTCGACCCGAATACGATCATAGAGCGGATACTCGACGCCGTCGGCGTGCCCTGACTTGGACAGACCCACCGTGATACGGCACGACAGACTGCCAGCCGACGCGTCGCCGGTCAGTGTCAGCCAGAAGGGCCTGATCCGGCTGTCCGGGCCGGCGCGCGCCATTCCGCTGGATGTGCTGCACGTGAGCTCGCTGCAGGCCGGTGCTTACGTGTCCCATTTCAAGGGCCGGGGCATGGAGTTTGACGAGTCGCGCCCCTACCAGCCCGGTGACGATCCGCGCAATATCGACTGGCGCGTCACGGCGCGCAGCACCGAGGCCTACACGAAGCTGTTCCGCGAGGAGCGCGAGCGTCCGGTGCTCGTCATGGTCGACCTGCGCAACAGCATGCATTTCGCGACCCAGGGCTGCTTCAAGTCGGTCGCCGCGAGCCGCGCTGCCGCGCTTGTCGCCTGGGCTGCCCACCACCGGGGTGACCGCCTGGGCGGCATCATTTTCGGCGACGCGGTGCACCGCGAGCTGAAGCCGCGCTTAGGTCGCGAGGCCGCGCTCAGGTACGTGCACGAGCTGGTCGAGCATCCCGCCTGGAACCGCGACGCCCCGCCGGCTGCGGATCGGCCGGAGGCGGCGCTCTCGCAGGCGATGGCCGCCTTGCGGCGGGTCGCGCGCCCGGGCAGCCTGGTGGTCATCATCAGCGATTTCATCGGCTTGAGCCGGCTGGCGATGTCGTACCTGGCCGGCATCGCGCGGCACAACGAGGTGCTGGCCGTGTACGTCAGCGACCCGGTCGAGCGGGAGCTGCCGCCGCCGGGGCGCTACCGTCTCGTCAGCTCCGACGACGAAATGACGATCGACACCTATGCGCGGGCGGCGCGCGAAGAATACCGGCACGAGTTCGAGCATCGTTACGCGGTCCTCGACAAGTTCTGCAAGCGCTACGGCGTGCACCTGATGAGCCTGTCGACCGAACAGGACCCTGTCGAGGCCATGCAAAAGGCCCTCGGGCGACGCACGCATTAAATAAAGAGTATGGATCCGGAACAGATACCCATTCGTGATCTGCACCTGCCGGCCGAAATCGGCTGGTGGCCGCTGGCGCCCGGCTGGTGGATCCTTATCGCAATCGCGGCCGCCGGCTGCGCGTGGCTTGCATGGCGAGGCTGGCTCGACTGGCGGCGCGGACGGGCACGTCGCGTGGCGCTGCGTGAGTTCGGCAAGCTCGTCGTGCAGTACCGGAATTCCGGCGACGCCGTGCGCTTCGCGAAACAGTTGTCGCAGCTCCTGCGGCGCGCGATGCTGGCGTACGCGCCGCGCGCCGAGGTCGCCGGGCTCACCGGGGAGACCTGGCTGGCGTGGCTGGATCGCGGCCTGGACCAAAGACCGTTCGGAACCGGTGCCGGCCGCAATATAGAGATCCTGCCGTACCGCAACCCGGCGGCCGGCGCCGACGATGTCGACGTCGAGGGGCTCATCGCGGCTGCGCGCGATCGGCTGCGGACGCCCTTGCCCGAGGGAGCCGGCTGATGTGGTCCCTGGCCTGGCCGTGGATGCTGCTGGCATTGCCGCTGCCGTTCATCGTGCGAAAGTTCCTGCGGGCCGCCCCCGGCGGTCAGGATGCGGGACTGAAGGTGCCGAGCCTCAGCGGTTTCCAGGTGCTCGCCGATCGCTCCGAGGTCGAGCAGCTCGTCAACTGGCGACTCTGGGTTGCGGTCATCGCCTGGCTGCTGCTGGTGCTGGCGGCGGCCCGCCCGGAACGCATCGGCGACGAGCTCGACGTGCCGGTGTCGGGTCGCAACCTGATGCTCGCGGTCGACCTCTCGGGCAGCATGGATGCCAAGGACTTCGAACTCGCAAACCGGCGCGTGGATCGGCTCACGGCGACGAAAGCGGTCGCCAGCGATTTCATAGGCCGCCGCGAAGGCGATCGAATCGGTCTGATACTGTTCGGCGAGCGTGCATACCTGCAGGTGCCGCTGACGCTCGATCGCGAAACGGTCAAGACACTGCTGCTCGAGGCCTTCATCGGGCTCGCAGGCGAGAAGACGGCGATAGGCGATGCGATAACGCTCGCGGTCAAGCGCATACACGATCAGGGCGCCGCCGGCGCGGAGCAGGTGCTCGTCCTGCTGACCGACGGCGCCAATACGGCAGGCGAAATCGATCCGTTGAAGGCGGCCGACCTCGCCCAGCAAATCGGACTGAAGATCTACACGATCGGCATCGGCGCGGAGCAAATGGTCGTCTCGTCGATTACCGGCGGAACGCGACGCGTCAATCCGTCGGCGGATCTTGACGAGGAAACGCTGACGAAGATCGCCGACCTGACCGGAGGTCGCTACTTCCGCGCAAAAGATACGGCCGGGTTGCAGGAGATTTACCAGCTTCTCGACGAGATGGAGCCGGTCGCGGAACCCGAGGCGGGCTTCCGCCCGGTCAAGTCTCTTTATTACTGGCCGCTCGGAGCCGCGTTCCTGCTGGCCCTGCTGCTGGTCATCGCGCGGATACTGGAAGGCCTGGAGTGGCGGCGCGCACTCGTTCCCGTGCGCACGGTGAGTAGCGATGCCCCCTGAGTTTCACTGGTTGCGTCCCGAATGGCTGTGGGCTCTCGTGCCCGTCGGCCTGATGGTGTTCGCGCTGACCCGGCGGCAGCTTGCGCCCGGCAACTGGCAACGCATTGTCGCGCCCGAACTCGCGCCCTACGTGCTGTCGCGCCGCGCGATCCGGGGCGGCAACTACCGCTGGTGGCTGATGTTGACCGGCGGTGCTTTGACCGTGCTGGCGCTCGCAGGCCCGAGCTGGACGCGCGTGGAACAGCCCGTGTTCCGGTCCGAACAGGCGATCGTCGTGGCGCTCGACCTGTCGCGCTCGATGGACGCGCAGGACATCAGCCCGAGCCGCCTGATTCGCGCGAAGCTGAAGATCCTCGACATCCTCGAACGGCGCAGCAGCGGGCAGACCGCGCTGATCGTTTACTCGGCGAACGCTTTCACCGTGACGCCGCTGACGACGGATGCGGACACGGTCGCTGCGCTGGGCAACGGCCTGTCTACCGACATCATGCCGAGTCGCGGCAGCTACCCGGTAGCCGCAATCGCGAAAGGCCGGCAGCTGCTCGAACAGGCCGGCGTCGCCTATGGCGAAATCCTGCTGATAACCGACGGCGGCAGTTCGCCGGAGGCGGAACGCGCCGCGCAGGAACTGGCGGATCTCGGCTACACACTGTCGGTGCTCGGCGTCGGTACGCTCGGCGGCGCACCGATCCCGCAGGCAGGGGGCGGCTTCGTAACCGATCGCAACGGGCAGATCGCCGTGCCCCGGCTCGAGTCCGCAAGCCTCGAGCGCCTGGCCGCGGCCGGCGCCGGCCGCTATACGACGCTGACGACCGACGACGGTGATCTCGAGTACCTGCTGTCCGGCGAGGCGGGCGGCGGCGCCGAGTCCGACAATTCGCTCGCGACCGACCAGTGGCAGGAAGAGGGGCCGTGGCTGTTACTCATCGTGGTGCCGCTGGCCGCGCTTGCCTTCCGGCGCGGGTGGGTCCTGTCACTGCTCGTCTTCCTTCTGCCACTGCCGCAATTGGCGGAAGCCTCCGCCTGGGACGATCTCTGGAAGACGCGCAACCAGCAGGCACAGGAGGCACTCGCCGCGGGCGACGCGGCGAAAGCGGCGGAACTCTTCGAGGATGCGCGCTGGTCCGCCGTCGCACGTTATCGTAGCGGCGACTATCCCGGCAGCGCCTCGGGCTTCGCCGGGCAGGAAGACGCGGACAGTCTCTACAACTTCGGCAATTCGCTGGCGCGCCTGGGGCAGTTCGGGCCGGCCATAGACGCCTACGAGCGTGCGCTCGAGCTCGACCCCGAGATGGAAGACGCGGCCTACAACCGCGACCTGTTGCAGGAGCTGAAGGACCAGCAGGACGCGCAGGCCGGCGAGCAGGGCGACCAGCAGCAGGAATCGCAGGACGGCGGCGGCCAGCAGTCCGAGGGGCAGAGCGAATCGCAGGAAGCCGGTGAACAGGGCGACGCAGGCGATCCCGGCAGCCAGGGCGAGCAGGGCGACGCGGCCGATCGCGAGCAGCAGATGAGCGAGGAAGACCTGGCCGCTCTCGAGGAGGAACTCGAGCGTGCGGCGCAGGAAGCGGAGCAGCAGGCGAACGAGGGCGACGAGCAGCAAATGAGCCAGGCCGAGGCCGAGGCCCAGCGCCGCGCGCAGGAGGAACAGCAGGCGATGGAGCAGTGGCTGCGGCGCATCCCCGACGACCCGGGCGGCCTGCTGCGGCGCAAGTTCCGCTACCAGTATCAGCGTATGGGACGTGACCAGGACGGCAACAACCTGTGGCCGGATGACGAGGTACAGCCATGGTGAGACCGACACGGAATTCGAAATTCAGCGGCCTGCTGGCGGCTTTGTTGCTGGCGGTGTGCGCGGCACCTGCCGATGCCGCCGTCATTGCGAGCGTCGATCGCTCGCGCATCGAGCTCAATGAGTCGTTCACCCTGAAGGTCACCGTTGATACCGCGATCGACGTCGAGCCCGATGCGAGCGCGCTGGAGGAAGATTTCTACGTCGGATCGCGCAGCCAGCTCAGCAATACGACGATCGTCAACGGGCAGATCACACGCAGCCGAACCTGGACCTACGTGCTGATGGCGAAACAGGACGGCGACCTGGTGATCCCGCCGGTGGTCATCGGCAGCGAACGGAGCGAGCCGATCGACATCAAGGTCCTGCCGCCATCGAATGCGGTGCCCGGCGAGGCCGAGATATTCGTCTCCGCGGAGGTCGACTACGACGAGAGCTACGTGCAGGCCCAGATCCTCTACACCGTCAAGGTGTATCGCTCCGTCGCGACGCGCCAGCCGCGCCTGAGCGATCCCGAGATTACCGGCGTGGACGTGCTCGTCGAGATTGCCGGCGAGGAGCGCAGTTACGACTCGCTTATCGACGGCACGGCGTACAACGTCGTCGAACGGGTCTACGCGATTTTCCCGCAACAAAGCGGCGGGATCCGGATCAGCCCGGCCATGTTCGAGGCCCGCGTGCTCCGAAACGGCCGAATTTCGGGCCGCAAGATCTTCCAGTCCGACCCGATCGAGATCACGGTCAACCCGATTCCGCCGCCGCCGGACGGCTTCCCGGGGGCTGCCTGGCTGCCGGCGAAGTCGGTAGCCCTGAGCGAGGACTGGTCGCGCGAGCCGCGCGAGCTACCGGCCGGCGAACCGATCACGCGGCACCTGAAGGTCGAGGCACTCGGCCAACTGTCGACGCAGATCCCGGCGATCGAACTGGATGTCTCGGACAAGGTCAAGGTATACCCCGACAAGCCGGAGCTGACGGTCGCTGCGCAATCCGGCGGGATTCTTGCGACCCGCACAGACCAGTACGCGATGATCGCAATGGAGTCCGGCAACATCGAGTTGCCCGATGTACGGCTGCCGTGGTGGGACATCGAGGCGGGCGAATGGAAGATCGCGTCGCTGCCGGGCCGCACGATCGCGATACTGCCCTCGGCCGACGCGCTCGTACCGCAGCCACCGCCGCCAGAAGAGCCCGAGCCTGCGGTCGGGGCCGGCGAGTCTGTCGTCGTGCACAGCATGTTCTGGCGCCGCGTCAGCGAGGTGCTCGCGGGGGTCTGGATACTGACGGTGCTGTCCTGGTGGTGGTCGGGCAGACCGAAGCAACGGCGATCCGATGAAGCCGAGGAACCGCCCCTGCACAAGCAGCAGGCGAAGTTCCTGAAGCAGGCTCGCAAGGCCGCATTGGACGCGGACGCCGCGATGCTGAAGGCCGCCTTGCTGCAGTGGGGCAAGCTGCAGTGGCCGGAGCATGCGCCGCGCAACATCGGCGACCTCGCAGGGCGCGTGACCGATCCGCTGGCGAGCGAACTCGAGCGCCTTGCGCGCAGGACCTACGGGCCCGATGCCGGTGGTCCGTGGCGTGGCGAAGAGATAGCCAAGGCACTGCGATCCTTCGGCATCCGCAGTGAACAGAAAGTACGGCAGGCAACCGACATCCTTCCCCCGCTGATGCCCAGTCCGCCCTCTTAGCCACTATCACGGTGTTTTTCAACACCCTGCCAGCAAGTCGTGTCTTTGTCCTCCACAGGGCCGATCGCATACAGACGACCGAAAGCTGCGGATTCGTCTGATACTGACAGTGACGTCGCCCTCGTGGGAACTGCAACGAAAGGTCGACGGCTAATGTGCTCGGGAATCAATCCAGTAGTCCGGCTCAAATGATTCGCATCGAAAGGCAGGGGTCCCGATGACCGGGCGACACTGGTTACGGGTCATTACGATTAGTGTGCTCGCCGGCACAATTGCTGCGTCAGCCATCACCTTCCTGGACTGGCGATTGAACCCCGGCGGCATTTTCCGGGACACGCAGGGTACCGACTGGACCGTCGTTGCGGAGACCGCGCTCAGCTGGTTCTGGCCGGTCACCGTGCTGGTATTCCTCGTCGGGGTCGCGACGGTCTTCCTGTTCGCGAGACCGAGATAGGGCCCGTCGATCCGGTGGCGTCGAGCGCGAGCGAGGCGTATAAACCGGACAGGTCTGTCCCAAGCGACGACCCGAAGAAAATGCCCGTCGACTGCGTCGACATGTCGATACGAGAATAACAAGAGGGCGGCAGTGGATATCTTCACGGCGACGATAGTTGTCAGCATCGTCATTTACATCGCGATCGGTAATTACGCCGGTCGCGGCGTAAAGGAACTCGACGATTACTACGTCGCCGGACGGCGCGCACCGACGCTGCTGATCGTCGGCACGCTGGTTGCCAGCGTCATGAGCTCGACGATGTTCATGGGCGAGGCGGGTTTCACCTATGACGGCCAGATGGGGCCGTTCCTGCAGTTCCCGCAGATTGCAACCACGGGCTATATCATCGGCGCGCTGCTGTTCGGGCGCTACCTGCGCAGGAGCCGGGCGCCTACCGTTGCCGATTACTTCGGCAAGCGCTTCGACAGCCGCAGGGTCCAGGTCGCGGCCGGCCTGACGATCATTGTCGCGCTCGGCGGCTACCTGGTCGTCGTGACACAGGGTGCCGCTATCCTGATGACCGACCTCACCGACCTGACTTACACGCAGTCGCTGATCATTGCCTGGCTGAGCTACACCGCGTTCACGATGTACTCAGGCTCGCGCGGCGTCATCCTGACGGATACGCTGATGTTCCTGTTGTTCACGTTCGCGTCCTTTTTCGTGGCGGCGTACATCGTCGATTCTTTCGGCGGCTTTTCGGCAACGATCGAAGGCCTTGCCGCACAGCAGGTCAAGCCGGACATCGCCTCCTGGCACGGCACCGTGGGGCCCGGAACGGAGTGGCCCACGCCCAGGGACTACCTGATCTGGACCGTGGCCATCGAGCTGGGCTGGGGCTTCAGCTTCGCCGTCAGCCCATGGCAATCGAGCCGGCACCTGATGGCGCGCAACGAGCACGTCGTCATCCGTGCGGCGATCTATACCTGCCTGGCGGTGGCCTTCGTGCAGCTGGTCGGCTACGGTGCCGGCGGCTTCGTCAACCTCGCGAACCCGGATATCAGGCCCTCTGAGACGGTACTGATCTGGGCGTCGAAAAACCTGGTGCCGGAGTTTCTCGGCGCGCTGCTGCTCGCCGGCATCATGGCCGCCGCGCTGTCATCCGCGTCGACCTTCCTGTCGCTGGTCGGCTTCAGCGCGAGCAACGACATCGTGCAGCACAGGGAGCAGACCGAGAAGCAGGCCATCCGGGTCAGCCGCTTCGTAATGCTGGGCGTAGGGATCGTCGCGCTGGTATCGACCTTCGTGTTTCCGCCGAGCCTGTTCTGGGTGACCTATTTCATCGGCACGATGTTCGCGTCGTCGTGGGGGCCGGTCGGCCTGATGAGCGTCTGGAGCCGGCGCATCACGAAGGACGGCGCGTTCTGGGGCATCCTGTCGGGCTTCGTATTCAACGCCGTGCCCTGGCTGCTGAACTTCACCGGCGTCATCGACCTGCCGTCCTACCTGGATCCTATTTTCATCGGCGCCGCGGCGAGCCTCGTGACGACTCTGGCCGTATCCCGCCTGGGCGAAGTGACGCAGGCCGAAGCGGCCTACCGCGACAAGCTGCACCGGACGCCGGCGGAGGACCTGCACGCCGGCAGGACCCGGGTGACGCTGATCGCCCCGCTGCTGCTGGTCGTCTATGGCTGTGTGATGCCTTTCGTCGTGCAGCACTGGTACGTAAAGCCCTACCAGCGCGGAACCGGCGAAATCCTGCCGGACGGGTCGATCAACTGGGCAACCGGCGAGGCGCTCCTCAGCCTGTCCTGGGCGGTCCTGTACATTCCGCTGGGCCTGGTCGCGTACCGGGTCATCCGCCGGGCGTACGATCCGCCGCTGTCCGGCGGCCCTGATGCGAAAGCGCGGGCATCATGACGATGCTCGCCGACAGCCCTCGACACCAGTAGATACTCGTGCCGATCGGCGCTGGCGGAGTATTGCTTTCCGGGTCCGCATTGCAGCGCTCCGACTATAATCAGACGCAATCAACGTAGAGATTTTCTGTGAGCGATAGCGGCGACCTGGCGATTCGACTGATCGGCAACCTCGCCGTGACCCGCAACGGACAGCCGCTCAGCCTGCCCAGTTCCCGCAAGACCCGCGCATTGCTCGCCTACCTGGTCCTGAATCCCGGGTCGCAACGCCGCGACCGCCTGTGCGAAATATTCTGGCAGGTACCGGACGACCCGCGCGGATCGTTGCGCTGGTCGCTGAGCAAACTAAGGGGCCTGGTCGACGACGGTCACACCAGGCGTATCATCGCCGACCGGGACTACGTCAGCTTCGAGCCGGCCGGCGCCAGTATCGACATCCTGGAGTTGCGGGCATCGCTCGCCAACGGCCTTGCGCTGCTCGCTACCGGGGAATTGCAGGAGGCTGCTTCGCTGACGTCGCTGGGCTACCTCAACGGCCTCGATCTGTCCGGGCAACCCGAGTTCGACATTTTTCTGTCCGCCGAGCGCGAAGCCTTCCGGGTCGCCCGCCGGGACCTGCTGCTCGAGTTGATTCGACGGCTGGCAGATTCGCCGGCGGACGCGGTGCGCTGGCTGCAGAGCCTGGTGGAGATCGAACCGTACAGCCTGGAGGCGCACGTGATGCTGATCGATAGCCTGGTGCGTGCCGGACGCCGGCGGGATGCAGACCGGCAGGTCAGCGCCAGTTTGTCGGCCCTGAAGGACATCGAGGGCATCGACCTCATGGCGGTTCGGCGCGCAGCTGCGGGCAAGCCGGCCGCGTCGACGAACGTGCAGCTGCCGCTGGCGGAGGAGGATGATCGCCGCCTGCGGCAGCAGATACGTTTCTGCAGGGCGGCCGACGGTACCCGGATCGCGTACGCGACCGTCGGCGAGGGGCCACCGCTCATCAAGACGGCCAACTGGCTGAACCACCTGGAATTCGACTGGGAAAGCCCCGTCTGGCGGCACGTTTTTCGCGGCCTGGCGAACGGCCGGACCCTGGTCCGCTACGATGCCCGCGGCAACGGCCTGTCGGACTGGGATATCGAGGATTTTTCCCTCGAGCGCCAGGTCAACGACCTCGAAACGGTGGTCGAGGCAACCGGGCTCGAACGGTTTCCCCTGCTCGGGCTGTCGCAGGGTTGCGCAGTTTCGGTGGAGTTCGCCGCGCGCCATCCGGAAAAGGTTTCGCGCCTGATCCTGATCGGCGGCTACGCAAAAGGGTGGAACCGGCAGGGCAACCCCGAAATCGTGCGGCAGACGGAGGCAATGATCACGCTCGTCGGCATGGGCTGGGGTAAGGACAATCCAGCCTTCCGGCAGATGTTCACGACGATGTTCATGCCGGATGCGCCGCCCGAGAACCAGTCCTGGTTCAATGAGCTCCAGCGCATGTCCACGACTGCGGAGAATGCGGTAAAGCTTCTCCGGGCGGCCGGTGAAGTCGAGGTCGAGGACAGGCTGCGGGAAGTTCGGGCGCCGACACTGGTGATGCACGCCCGGCACGACATGCGCGTGCCGTTCGACCGGGGCCGCGAGCTGGCGGGAGGCATCCCCGGCGCCCGCTTCGTCAGCCTCGACAGCCGGAATCACCTGCTGCCGGAAACCGACGCCGCGTGGCCGCAAATGCTGCGCGAGATAGATGCATTTCTCGTCGAATGAGGCAGGCCGGACCGCGCCCGGGCGGCATGCTGGTTCGCCGCGGAATCCGGATTGAGGGAGTTTCATGACCACGCGTGACCGTATACTGATTGTGCTGCTCTGGTACCTCGTTTTCGCATGGGGATCCTGGTTCGGCGGAACCGTGTACCAGATGCTCGTGGTGGTTCCGCTGTGGAGTGCTGCACCGCCGGATTCCGTGGTCGCATTCTTCCAGGGCACCGACTATAACCGGACTATCTTTCACTTCTTCGGCCCGCCATTCATGGCAGCCCGGGTGTTGCCGGCGATAGTTGCCCTGGCGCTGGCGTGGCACCGGCCGAAGCATCGGTTCGCGCTCGGGACCGCGGTCGTCTGCATGATCGCCGCCGTTGTTTTCACGCTTGCTTACGTTTACCCGATCAACGAGGTTCTGTTTCAGCAGGCGGGTGGAGGCCGGCCGCCAGCCGAAATTGCGAACATGGTGGATACCTGGGTCCTGGCCGACCGCGTGCGCTTCGTCGTCGGAGCCACAGCCTTCGTCATGTTGCTCCGCGCATTCCGCCTGCCGCTTCCACCGCGTTACGGCTGGTAGCCGGTCCGGGCGTCCGGGCTTGCCCGGAGCGGCCGGCGTCAGCGGCCGCCTTTCGGGACCCGGCCCAGCAGGTAAAATTCGTCGTTCGGCCGGATGCTGGCCATGTTGGCCATCCGGTTGGAAAGCGAAAACAGCGCCGTGATCGCGCCTATGTCCCAGATGTCCTCGTCGGAATAGCCGTGCTTTCGCAGCGTTTCGAAGTCGGCATCGTTTACGAGGTGCGAGTTCGTCGCGACCTTGACCGCGAACTCGAGCATTGCCTTCTGGCGGGGCGCGATGTCGGCCTTGCGGAAGTTCGTCGCTACCTGGTCTGCGATCAGCGGGCTCTTCTCGCGAATTCGCAGGATCGCGCCGTGCGCGACGACGCAGTACAGGCACTGATTCACCCCGGAAGTTGCGACGATGATCATTTCGCGTTCACCCTTCGTAAGGCCGCCTTCCTTCTCCATAAGTGCGTCGTGGTAGGCGAAAAATGCGCGAAACTCGTCCGGCCGGTGCGCCAGTGCGAGGAAGACGTTCGGCACGAACCCGGACTTCTCCTGTACCTCGAGGATCAGTGTGCGAATGTCTTCGGGCAGGTCCGTGAGATCCGGAACGGGAAAGCGGCTGATGGCAGGTGTGCTCGTCATGGGGTCACCAGTGGCCGGTATTCGGCATCGACGTCCAGGGCTCCCTGGGCGGCAGTGCCTCGCCCGCCTGCAGGAGTTCGATCGAGATATTGTCGGGGGAGCGTATAAAGGCCATGCGGCCGTCGCGCGGCGGCCGGTTGACTGTGACGCCTGCATCCATCAGCCGCTGGCAGGTAGCGTAAATGTCGTCGACCGCGTAGGCGAGATGACCGAAGTTTCGCCCCTCGCCGTATTCCTCGGGGTCCCAGTTCCAGGTCAGTTCCACCTGCGCACAGTCGTCGCCGGGCGCGGCCAGGAAGACCAGCGTGAAGCGCCCCTTCTCGACGTCGACGCGCCGTAACTCCCTCAATCCCAGCTTTTTGCAGTAGAACTCGAGGGATTCCTCGAGGTCGCTTACCCGGACCATCGTGTGCAGGTATTTCATGGCTTTGATCCCGTTAAAGTACGACATGCCGCGTTGAATCCCGACGCATTATATGACGACAATTGACGCCGTCTCGACCGCCGGATCGCCGACCCTTGCACCAGATACGCGCCATCTCCCTGGACCTCGACGATACCCTGTGGGATGTCGGACCGGTCATCCGCCGGGCCGAGTCGGCCCTGTGGGCATGGCTGTCAGACCACTATCCACGCATCCTGGAGCGCTACACGCCGGTTGCAGCCGGCGAGATCCGGGCCACCGTCGTCAGCGAATTTCCCGAGCGCAGTCACGACCTCAGTTTCCTGCGCAGGACCGTGCTCGGGCGGATGGCTACCGGGGCCGGTTACGCCGAGGACCTGGCCGAACAGGCCTTCGAGGTGTTCGATCACGAGAGGAACCGGATCGAGCTATACCCCGACGTGCTGCCGGCCCTCGAGGTGCTGGCCGGTCGTTACACGTTGATAGCTTTGACGAATGGCAACGCCAGCCTTGAACGCATCGGCATCCGTGGCCTGTTCGATCACGTCGTCACGGCGGTCGACGCCGGCGCGGCTAAACCGGCGCGACCCATGTTCGACGCGGCCGTCGATCGGGCGGGCGTGCGCGCAGACGAGATGCTGCACGTTGGCGATCATCCGGAGTTCGACATCGTCGGTGCCGCGCAGGCGGGGCTCCGCACGGCCTGGATGAACCGCAAGACGGCGGACTGGCCGGAACACCTGCCGCGGCCGGATGCCGTCGTTCGTGACACGGCCGAGCTCGCCGAGCTGCTGGCGGCGGCCGCGAGCGGGGTTTTCGGCAAACGATGAGTTCCTCCGAGTCCGAGCCGCTTATCCTGTATGTCCCGGGCCTGTTGCCGAAGCCCGAGGCGGGAATCCACCGCGACGCGCTGCTCAGGTGTCTGCTCGAGGGCATGCGCCGCGTCGACCCGAAAATGGCGAACGACTTCGAGGCGCGGCAGCATTGCTTCGACATCGTCAGCTGGACCTATGACTTTTATGGCGAACACCGAGATTTCGATATAGACCGGCCCGCCATCGACAGGCTGCTGGCGCAAACGGAGCCGACGGAGCGGGACGTCGCCGAAGCGGTTTCCTGGCAACGCCGCCTGCTGCGCTCGGTTTACAAGGCCGGTGACCTGCTGCCCTTCCTGATCCCACGGCTGGCCAACGAGAAACTCGAAGTGCACCTGCGCGACCTGCGGCGTTACACGCGCAATAATCGCGATATCGCCGAGCACACGCGGCGGCTGCTGAAGGTGCCCCTGGAGTCGGCGGCGGCGGCGGGACGGCCCATCCTGCTGATCGGGCACAGCATGGGCTCGGTCATCGCGTTCGACGCGCTTTGGCAGCTTTCACGACGCGAGCACAAGCCGGTCTTCATCGACCTGTTCATGACGATGGGCAGCCCGCTCGGACAACGTTTCATCCAGGACCGGCTGCTGGGCGCGAAAGACCTGGGTGAACGCCGCTACCCGGCCAACATCGACCGCTGGATAAACATCGCCGCAGTCGGCGAGCTGACCGCGCTGGACCGGGATCTCAAAAACGACTTCCAGCCGATGCTCGATTACGGCCTGCTGACCGAGATCATCGACCACGAGATCTTCACCTGGTACCGGCTGAAGGGCGCGCTGAACGTGCACGCCGAGTACGGTTACCTCGTTAACGAGGTAACCGCCCGGGTCCTTAGAGACTGGTGGCGCGATTATCGCTGAGAGTCAGCGCTGATTGTTATACGTCGCCTGGCTGCCCATCGCGTCCAGGTTCGGCTTGATCACGATATCGATGCGGCGGTTCCTGGCGCGACCGCCTTCCGTCTCGTTATTTGCGATCGGGTTGGTTTCGCCGTAGCCGACCGAGATCAGGCGATAGGCCGGGATGCGCATCGCATTGACCATGTACTGCTTGACCGACTCCGCGCGCTCCTGCGACAGGCGCTGGTTCAATTCGTCGCCGCCGAAGGAGTCCGTATGGCCCTCGATGATCAGCTCGCTCTGCGGGAACACGTCGATCGCGCGCTCCACCTTGGCCAGAAGGTTGAAACTCGCCGGCGGCAGATTTGACTTGCCGCTGTCAAACGTCAGTCCGACGAGGCGCAGGATGATGTTGTCGCCCTCGCGCAGCACGCGTGCTTCGTCGCGGCCGAACATCTTCTCCACCTGTGCGAACTGCTCGCGCACGCGGGCCTCGGCCTCGAGGCGCTGCACCAGCGCCGCGCGCTCGGCAGTCGCGCCACCGAGACGCTCGTCCAGTGCCCGGATTTCTTCTTCCATGTCGGACAGGCGCGTGCGGTCCTGGTCTCGCTCCTGCTCGAGGCCCTGGTTCAGGTTGCGCATGTTCTCGATATATTCGATCAGCATCGCCTGGGCGCCCTCGTGACCGTTCGACAGGTCGGCCGAGATGTCGGCGGCGCTCGCGATCTCGCGCAATGGACCCTCCCACTTCAGGATCACCTGCTCTACCGTGACGTCGCGGTCGCGCACGTCGCGGACGACCTCGGACAGGTAGATAGCGTGCTTGGCTTCATAGTTGGCCTCGCGGGCCAGCGCTCGCGGCCGGTCGGCATCGTAGCGGTTCTCGTTCAGTTCCTTCTCGGCCTCGGCCAGCAGGCTCTTCGCCTTGGCCAGCGTGATCGGGGCGTAACGCTCGACCCTGGCGCGCTCGGCGTCGGCTATCAGGCGCCGGGTCTCGTCCAGGTACTGCGCCTTGATCGCGACGAGCTCCGCGTCACGATACAGAGAGGTCGCCTCGATGTCGTAGCGTTGGGCGCGTTTCAGGTCGCCGCGCTCCAGGTAGCGGATGGCGGATGCGAACTCGCGCTGGGCCTTGTCCCAGAGGTCACGGGACAGCTCCGGGGCCCTCGCATTCGCCGCGTCCTGCCGGCTCTTCAGGCCCTGGGCCAGCGCCGTCTTCGCGAGCTGAGCGACCTCCAGGGCTTCCTTGTAGTAGCGGGTGGCCTCGGCGGCCTTGTCGCGGACGTACTCTATGTTGCGGCCGCGGGTCAGGCTTTCGTCCGCAGTCTCGTAGGCCTTCGCGGCACGCTCGTAATTGCTGGGCGACAGCAGCTTGGCGTTGGCGTTGTCGGCCGCGGCCATGGCGTTGTCGGCGTCCTTCAGAAACGTGTTGCGCAGCTCGTTCTGGGCGTCCGCGATGCCCGCCGCGGCGAGAAAAGAAAGCAATACGAGCAGTCGGCTGTAACGATAGTTCGCAAACATGATCCAGATCCGTTTTAAATCAATAAGTTAGAAAGTATAACAGCTGTATTTCCCGGCATATTAGCGGTCGCACGCCGTCATTTCTGTGCAGTGGGCCTCATTACGGGCACTGATTTGACGTAATGACAGGATTCTACGCTGAGCGTTCCGGGCCGGCGACCCGTTGATGCTCGCCGGTCGTTAGCCGGCCGATGCGACCCGGCAGGTCGGCGCCGCAGACGAGGCTCGCAACCGTGTGACGGTTTTCACTGTTTGCGAATCGGGCGCCGGACACGGCGGGATTTGTGCCGCATTTCACAGATCACCTCGCGACCCGCGGGTAGTCTCGAATCATGACCGCGAAGTACTACACCCAGTTCAAGCTGACCGACTCGAGCTACCGCGGCTGCAATGAATTCAGCGGCGTCGTCGAGCTCAATCGGCCACTGGAAAAGGACTGGGATGCGGCGGACATCGAGGCAATCCTGGCCCGAAATTTCGATCTGAAGCAGAGTTCGATCACGCTGATCAGCTGGTCCCGGTTGCATTAGAGGTTTTTGTCTTCTGGCGTAGTTTGTTTTTTGGTTCTTCCCCCTGACTTTCCCGGCCATGTGCCGGGATTTTTTTGCCCTCGATCGACCGGGCCGGACTGCCGCGGATTCGGGTCAGGCACTATGAGGTCAGTCCGCGGCGGGCGGGAGCGCGTTGGTCGGGATCGGGGGGGGACGGCCCCTG
>JAOUIH010000199.1 GCA_029884165.1 Gammaproteobacteria bacterium
GGCTCATCACATCCTGGGGCTGTAGCAGGTCCCAAGGGTATGGCTGTTCGCCATTTAAAGTGGTACGCGAGCTGGGTTTAGAACGTCGTGAGACAGTTCGGTCCCTATCTGCCGTGGGCGTTGGAAACTTGAGGAGAGCTGCTCCTAGTACGAGAGGACCGGAGTGGACGTACCTCTGGTGTTCCGGTTGTCACGCCAGTGGCATTGCCGGGTAGCTATGTACGGACGGGATAACCGCTGAAAGCATCTAAGCGGGAAGCCTCCTCCAAGATTAGGTTTCCCTGGACCCTTGAGGTCCCTGAAGAGCCCTCGAAGACTACGAGGTTGATAGGCTGGGTGTGGAAGTTCAGTAATGGATGAAGCTAACCAGTACTAATTGCTCGTGCGGCTTGGCCATATAACGCTAAAGCACTTGTGTGTTGCGTGACGTGTGTTGCGACGCTTGAACATCAGAATCTTTCCAAATTGTTTGTTATTCCGGGTGACGGTCATGGCCGTCATCCAACCGGTTTGCCTGGCGGCAATAGCGAGCGGGAACCACCCGATCCCATTCCGAACTCGGAAGTGAAAACGCTCAGCGCCGATGGTAGTGTGGGGTCTCCCCATGTGAGAGTAGGACACCGCCAGGCTCTTAATACGAAAAGCCGCAGCCTTCGGGTTGCGGCTTTTTTTTGGCTCGGCAGGCCTGCTACATACTCCCTGTTACCGAACTCGGCAGACCGCGACCTTCGCCCGGCGGTTCTCCGGCCCCAGGTCGGCCGGCGGTCGCTCGTAGATATCGACCTCGACGATTTCAATTATGTCGATGGAACCGGCAGTCGCTGCGGCGTTCAACACACTTGCAAATCCCTCGACGGCATAGTGCCTGGCGTTTATGCCGATGGCCGCGACAGCGCCGGGTGAGGCAACCTGCCACAATCGCTGCAGCGACGCCGGGCCGAGATGGCCATGAGTGAACGTGCCGGCCGTTACGATGCCCCGGTAGCCCTGCACAGAATTCAGTGCAGCTCCGGTCAGGTCGGCTTCATACAGGCCCCTGTAAACGGCCGATCCGTCCGGCATGTGCTTGCTCCGGGCCAGGCCGAGCATGGCGCCGGAGATGTCGACCCCGTCGATCACGCGGAAGCCCAGCTCTCGCAGCGCCATACCGCCGATGCCCGTGCCGCAACCGACATCCAGCACCGGCGCAGCACGGTCCGGCTGATGACCGGCCAACTGCTCGGCGACCCGCCGATGCAGGACATAACCATTCGCGGCCACGAAGTCCTGCTCGTAACTCGCCGCCCATCTCGCGTAGAGTCGTATATTGTCCGCCGGCGTACTGACGCCGTAGGCATCCCTGAGACCCGGTTTGCCGCCGCTCGTCAACAGGACACGCAGACGTGATTGTTCTTCGAGCCGAGGCTCTCGAGCAGAGCGATCGTGTCGGGGAAGGGCGAGATGCGTTCCGCCGGACCGTTCGCCATGTCGGCGGTCGTCTGGCCCTTGCGGCTCACGGCGGTTACGTCGGCGCCTTTCTCGACGAGGTACAGGATCAACGCGTTGTCGCCGCGTGCCGCGGCATGATGCAGCGGCGTGTACCCGTTCGCATCGCGGAGATTGACGTCTGCGCCGCAATCCTCGACCAGGAAACGGACCGCCGGCAGCCAGTTGTCGGGCACGTGGCGGTGGGCATGGGCCATGAAGTACTGTCCGTAGCCCGCGCCGCTCGCGGCGTGTATCGGATATACGTACGGACCGCTAACAGGAACCGGCGGCAGACCGCTGGCGTCCTCGTCTTGCGGCAGTTCCTCTCCCGGATCTCTCAGCGACCGTCTGCGCTCCGGAATTTTCCGCGTCGGGATGTTGACGTTCGCGCCGTGGACTTTCAAAAGCCGCATCGCGTCGACGTCCAGGGCCTGGGCTGCGCGCCAGAACGCCGTCGCGCCGTCGTAGTGCAACCCTGCGGGGACGAGGACGGACGATGTGAACTCGGCATACCAAAGGTGTTTGTTCAATCGAATGTTCGGTTCGGCACCGGCTTCGAGGAGCGCCCTCAATAAGTCGATATGGGTTGCCTCCTGCGTCTGGTAATCGACCGGATGCGCGTAATGCGCCCACGGTGCCCAGCGGCGCTCGAGCACGGCAAACAGCGGGCTGGTCCCTGCGTCACTGACGATATTCGGGTCGGCGCCGAGCTCCAGCAGTAACAGCGCCAGGTCGAACTGCCCGTTGACCGCTGCCATGAGCAGCGGGCTCGTGTGATCGCCGGACGAGGCCTGGTTGATATCCGCCCCGGCATCCAGGAGCGCTGCGACGACGTCGGCGTGGCCCTGCCGGACAGCATGCAGCAACGGCGTCAGCCCGCCCCAGCGGCCGACCCATTCCCCGTAAGACAACCGCCTTTCCGGCAAGTCCCCGGTCCTCTGGTCCTCAGTGGCCTCCCCGCAGCGATCGGGCAACGCCGACCGGCTGAACCTGGAGGCCGCTGCGTCTTCGTTAATCTCGCAGGCCGGGTCGGGCACGTCCGGCCAGTTGCGCTGGATTTCGCGGGCAAACACGATCGCCCCCTGGACCTCGCTCGGGCTCGGCAGCCAGTCCGCGCCGCCGCCGGCGCTCGCCTTGAACTCCGCCAGCACGGTATCGAGCCGCTGGTTCGCGGCCTGGTCTGCCCGCTCCATTTCGGCGGTATCGAGCACCCGGGCGCTGGCCGAGACATCCGCCCCGGCCGCCAGCAGCCGGCGGACGTTGTCGAGCCGCCCGGCGGACGCGGCGAAGATCAGCGGCGTCTGTCCCCATGCCGCTTCGCGTGCATCGACCTCGCTCCCGGCTTCGAGCAACAGGCCAACGGCCTCGGCGCTGGGCGAGGCCGCCGCGAGGTGGAGCGCTGTGGAACCCGAGATCGTCGTCCGGAGGCCCGGGTCGGCGTGTGCATCCAGCAGCAGCTTCACAATGTCTGCATGGCCCGTCCGACTGGCGATGTGCAAAGGCGTATAGCCGCCGATCCGGGTGCCGCCGCTCGCCGAAGCGCCCGCATAGAGCAGCACGCGGGCCATTTCCGCGTTGCCGTTTTCGGCCGCCCAGTGGAGCGCGGTCATGCCGTCGCCCCGGGCCTCGTGCACGTCCGTACCGGCACGCAGCAGGCTCCGTACGGCATCGACGTCGTCGCTCTCGGCGGCATCGACCAGCTCCTGGGCAAGGCCCGCCCGGCCGAGGCCAAGGAGGGTCAGGACGATCACCAGCGCTGCGATCTTCACGGGTATGCCTGGACGGCGAACTCGCCGGTGCTGTCGCCGAAGCTTTCCAGCTCGTGCCCCAGCGCATTCAATACCCACAACATCGCGTTGGCCATCGGCGTCCCGTCCTCGGCCCGCAGATGCGCTCCCCCACGATGTGCTCCGTTCGCACCACCGAGCAGGATCAGCGGGCAGCGACGATGGTTGTGGACGTTGGCATCGCCCATTGGCGAGCCCCAGATGATCATCGAACGGTCCAGCAGGCTCGCGTCGCCGTCCTTCGCATCGTCCAGCCTTTCCAGGAAATAGGCGTTCTGCGCCATGCGGTATTTGCAGATCGTGTTGAATTCCTGGATAGCCTCGGCCTTGTCGCCATGGTGTGACGAGGGATGAAATCCCTTGTCGGACCCGCTTTCCGGGAGCGTCCGGTTCGATGCGTCGCGCCCGAGCTTGAATGACACGATTCGCGTCATGTCGGCCTGGAATGCCAGCACCTGCAGGTCATACATCAGCCGGACATGCTCCGAGTACGAATCCGGGACGCCCGCCGGCGCGCCGGGGATCTGCATGGCGGGCGAGTCGCTGTTTCTTTCCTCGACCAGCTGGATGCGCCTCTCGATCTCTCGCAGGTTGTCCGTGTACCGGTCGATGCGGCGCCCATCGGCAGCGCCGAGTTTCTGCTTCATCGAGGCGATGTCGGCCAGGACCCAGTCGAGGATGCTGGCGTGCATGCGCCGACGCATTGCTCTTTCTTCGGCGGTTCCGCCCGCGCCGAACAGGAGGTCGAATGCGGTGCGCGGATTGCGGATCATCGGCAGCGGTTCGGTGGGGGAGGCCCAGCTGATCGAGTCCGTGTAAGCGCAGGAGTAGTTGTAGCCGCAGCCCCCGCCCTTGTCGGTCGGTTCGATGCCGAGCTGCAGTGACGGCAACAGGCTTTCCTGGCCGAATTTCTGAGCATGGAGCTGGTCGAGCGACGTGCCGCAGTGGATGTCCGAGGCCTGCGTCTGTTTCGGGTGAGCCTGCGTCAGGAACGTGGCGGCGGACCGGAAATGATCGGCGCCCACCTCGCTCGGCTGCGCGGCCTCGGCCATGCGCACGTCGGTATTCGAAACGATCGTCATCCGGTCCCGCCACGGCTCCAGGACCTTCAGCGTATTGTCGGCGACCAGTTCGTAATCCCGCCCT
>JAOUIH010000200.1 GCA_029884165.1 Gammaproteobacteria bacterium
CGATATGGCCGGCTTCGTCAAGGAACTCTCCCGGCACCAGTTCCACTACTTCACCGGCGTCAACACGCTGTTCGCCTCGCTGCTGAATACGCCGGGCTTCGCCGGCCTGGACTTCAGCTCGCTGCGCCTGACGATCGGCGGCGGCATGGCAGTGCAGGAAGCCGTCTCGAAGCAGTGGCACAGGGTTACCGGCCGGCACATCATCCAGGGCTACGGCCTGACGGAGACGTCTCCGACGGCGACCGTCGTCCCGCTGGACGCGACCGAGTTCAACGGGACGATCGGGCTACCCGTGCCGTCCACCGACATCCGTATCTGCGACGACGACGGCAATGCGCTGCCGATCGGGGAAGTGGGCGAAATCTGCATTCGCGGTCCGCAGGTGATGGAAGGCTACTGGCAGCGCCCGGACGAAACGGCGAAGGTCATGCTGCCGGGCGGCTGGCTGCGCACCGGCGACGTCGGCCGCATAAACGAGGATGGCTACGTCTTCATCGAAGACCGCAAGAAGGACATGATCCTGACCTCGGGATTCAACGTGTACCCGAACGAGATCGAGGGCGTCGTCGTGCAGATGGACGGCATCCTCGAAGCCGCTGCGATCGGCATGCCGGACGAGAGGTCCGGCGAAGTGGTCAAGCTTTTCGCCGTCCGCACGGATCCTTCGGTCACGGAGCAGCAGGTCATCGACTACTGCCGGCAGAACCTGACCGCCTACAAGGTACCGCGCAAGGTCGAGTTCCGCGACGAGCTGCCGAAGACCAACGTCGGCAAGATCCTGCGCCGCGAGCTGCGCGACGGCAAAGCCTGAGCAAAGAGTTCTTCGCGGCAGGCTGCGAAGAACACAGCGAGCCCGGGAGCGTTATCAGCTTCCGTGATACTGCGGGCTGTGCCGGTGGACGGCGTCCACCAGCACGCTGACGTGATCCGGGTCTATGTCCGGCGTAATGCCATGGCCGAGATTGAACACGTGGCCCGGCCCGCGACCGTAGCTTGCAAGCACGTCGACGACACCCTGCTCGATCTTGTCCGGCGACTCGCGTAATACGGCTGGATCCAGGTTGCCCTGCAGCGCGACGCGGTCCCCGGTCAGTTCCCGTGCCGTCCCGAGGTCGGTGGTCCAGTCCACGCCCAGTGCGTCGCAACCCGTTTCCACCATGTCCGCCAGCAACGGGCCGGCACCCTTCGTGAACAGGATCACAGGTACGCGCCTGCCGTCGCGCTCGCGCGTAAGCCCGTCCACGATAGCCTGCATGGGCGCGAGCGAGAAGCGCAGGTAGTCGTCGCGCTCCAGCGCCGAACCCCATGTGTCGAAAATCATGATTGCCTGGGCGCCGGCCTCGACCTGTGCGTTGAGGTAATCGGTCGTCATGCCGGCGACCTTCTCCAGCATTTCATCCAGCGCCTTTGGCTCGTCGGCCGCAAGGCCCCTGATCGTCGCAAAGTCACGGCTCGATCGACCCTCCACCATGTAGGTGCCGACGGTCCACGGGCTGCCGGCGAAGCCGATCAGCGGCACGCGGCCGTCGAGCTCGTGCCGAATCAGCCGCACCGCGTCGAAGACATAGCCCAGCGTCTCCTGGACGTCAGGGACGTGCAGCCTGCGGATCGCAGCGGCGCTCTGCACGGGCCGTTCGAAGCGCGGGCCTTCGCCGGCCGCAAAATACAGGCCGAGCCCCATCGCGTCCGGCACGGTGAGAATGTCGGAGAATAGGATCGCAGCATCCAGGGCATAGCGCCTGAGCGGCTGCAGCGTAACCTCGCAGGCCAGCTCCGGGTTCGAACACAGGCTCATGAAATCGCCGGCCTGGGCTCGCGTCGCGCGGTACTCGGG
Organism: Gammaproteobacteria bacterium; assembly: GCA_029884165.1. GTDB lineage: Bacteria > Pseudomonadota > Gammaproteobacteria > Steroidobacterales > Woeseiaceae > JAOUIH01. The sequence continues at coordinate 1,835 of JAOUIH010000200.1, forward strand.
CAGGTACCGGCCAGCCTGGCGCATGATCCAGATCGGTGTGCGCGGCACGGGCTGGCGCAGCAGCGCGCGCAGGAACAGGTCGTTTTTCAGCTCGGTCGGCATGTTGTCAACCGAACACGGTGGCGATCGTCGCCTGGATCGATTCCGCGGCGGCCCGCGGGCTGGCGGCGTCCCGGATCGGCCGGCCGACGACGATATGGTCGGCGCCATTCCCAAAAGCCTGCTCGACGCTGACGACCCTCTTCTGGTCCCCGCTCGGCTTGTTGTCCACCGGGCGAATGCCGGGAGTGACGACGAGCAGCTTGTGGTCGATGTGCTCGCGCAGTTGCGGCGCCTCGAGGCCTGACGAGATGACCCCGTCGCAACCGGTCTCGAGCGCCCGCCGGGCACGCGATAACACCAGCGCCTCGACGTCGCAGTCGAACCCGAGATCGTCCAGGTCGCCGCGATCCAGGCTCGTCAGCACGGTGACCGCGAGTACCTTGAGGTCGTCGCCCTTGTTCTCGGCGGCCGCCTCCATGATCGCCTGGTTGCCGTGCACTGTAACGAAGGTCGCACCCCGGTTCCGAAGGCCACGGACCGCGGCGCCGACGGTCGCCGGGATATCGAAGAACTTCAGGTCGGCGAACACCTTCTTGTCCCGGGCGAGCATCCAGTCCAGCAGCTCGAAGTACTCGCCGGTCATCATCAGCTCGAGGCCCAGCTTGTAAAAGTTGACGGAGTCACCGAGTTCGTCGGCAAGCTTCCTGGCCTGCCTGCAATCCGGCACGTCCATCGCGAAAATAAGCCGGTCGCGCACCGCTATGTTCTTGTCGGCCACCTGCTGCCCCCGCTGTCGGATTTCAGTGGGCGCGAATGATAGCAGAAGCCCGCCGGCGCGCGGCCGCCCGCGGGCCCGGCAGCGGACCGTCCGGCCAGGGCTTGTCTTGCGGCTCAGGGATCCCGCTCTTGGCGTCTGCGCGCCAAACTCGGGATCGCTCCGCCGCCACGACCAAAGCCGACCGCGGTTTCGGCCGGACCGGGACAGGGTCTGAAATTTCCGCTGCGCGTTCCGCTCGCGAGAATGGATCAGGCGAGGCGCCTGTACTCGGCGATCGCGTAGCGGTCGGTCATCCCGGCGATGTAGTCGGCCACCGTGCGGGCGCGGCGGGCGTCGTCGCCACCGAGCGCCAGCGCGGTGAATTCTTCCGGCATCTCGATCGGGCGTCCGAAATAGCTGCGGAACAGGTGCTGCAGCATCGCCCTCGCCTCGTCGGTCATCTTCCGGACTTTCTCGTGCTTGTACAGGTTCTTCATCAGGAAACGCTTGAGAGACTGGTGCTGCTGATGCGTCGTTTCGCTGAAGGCGACGACGGGTTGCTCGCAGGCCCGGATGTCTTCGATGGACGCCGGGGCCAGCTCGCGGAGACGTCCTGCCGTCGCGTCGATCAGGTCGGTCACGACCTGGTTGATCATGCGCCGGATCGTCTCGTAGATCAGGCGCCTGCGTTCGAGCCCGGGATAACGGGCGCTGGCGGCCGCGTACTGCTCCTCGAACATCGGTTCCTCGCGGAGTTGCTCGACATCCAGCAGGCCTGCACGCAAGCCGTCGTCGACGTCGTGATTGTTATAGGCGATCGCGTCGGCGATGTTCGCTAGCTGCGCCTCGAGACCCGGCTGGCGTCTCTGGAGGAATCGCTCGCCGACGTCGCCGAGCTCGCGCGCATTGCGGACAGAACAGTGCTTCAGGATGCCTTCACGCGTCTCGAAGGTCAGGTTGAGGCCGTGGAAGTCCGGGTACCGGTATTCCAGCTTGTCGACGACGCGCAACGATTGCAGGTTGTGCTCGAAACCGCCGTAGTCTCGCATGCAGTCGTTCAGGGCATCCTGGCCAGCATGCCCGAAGGGAGTGTGGCCCAGGTCGTGCGCAAGCGATATCGCTTCGACCAGCCCCTCATTCAGCCTCAGTGCCCGCGCCGCGGTCCGCGCAATCTGTGCGACCTCCAGGGAATGTGTCAGGCGTGTCCTGTACAGGTCGCCTTCGTGATTGACGAAGACCTGGGTCTTGTATACGAGGCGGCGAAACGCCGTGGAGTGGACGATGCGATCGCGATCGCGCTGATATTCACCACGATAGGCAGCGACGGGTTCCGGGTTGCGCCTGCCGCGGCTTTGCCCCTCGTGCGCGGCATACGGCGCGAGAGCGGCGTCCTGCACGACCACGGCCTTAGGCATCGGCTCGCTCGAGGATCCGGTCGAGCAGGCCGGTATCCACATCGGACTCGAGCCTCGCGCTGCCGAGTTCATCGAGCAGGACGAAACGCAGCCGCCTGCCTGCCGCCTTCTTGTCGAGTTGCATGGCCTTGCGCAGCTTCGCCGAACCGACGGGCGGCGGCTCGACCGGCAGCCGGGCCGCTTCGAGCAGGCGGCGCAGCCTTGCCTGTTCGGCCGGCGCAATGCCGCTGAGTTCTGCCGCCATCACCATGCCCGCCGCGACGGCCTCCCCGTGCAGCCATTCACCGTAACCGAGGCTGTTCTCGATAGCGTGGCCGAAAGTGTGGCCGAAGTTCAGCAGGGCCCGCTGGC
>JAOUIH010000069.1 GCA_029884165.1 Gammaproteobacteria bacterium
GTTCACGCCGTGGTCCGGGCAGCGCGGAATGCCGGCGCGCGCATACAGCAGGCGCAGGTAATCGTAGATCTCGGTGACCGTTCCGACAGTCGAACGCGGGTTGTGGGACGTCGATTTCTGCTCGATGGATATGGCCGGGGATAGGCCGTCGATGTGATCGACGTCCGGCTTCTCCATCATCGACAGGAATTGCCGTGCGTACGCGGACAGGGACTCCACATACCGGCGCTGACCCTCGGCGTAAATCGTGTCGAACGCGAGCGACGACTTGCCGGAGCCCGACAGGCCGGTGAAGACAATGAGCCTGTCGCGCGGCAGGGACAGGTCGATGTTCTTCAGGTTGTGTGTCCGCGCGCCGCGGATATCGATGATTTTCATGTCGGGTTTAAAGGATTGCAGGACAACCTGCTAATATACGCGCCCGCCCGAGCACGGCGCAAAGTCACCTCGTAATAAGGACGAACATGAGGCACCGACAGCCGTTATTGCCGGGCGAACGATCGACGCGCTCTGCGCGATCCGCCGGGGAATCAGCGGTACCTCGGCTCCAGCGACAGCGATGAGCAATTCTGCCGACAAGTCACTGATTCCGATGCTGGCGACCGAGAAACGGGCGGTTGCCGTCATTGCGCTCGTCGCCATGATCCGCATGTTCGGCCTGTTCGCGCTGCTGCCGGTGCTGGCGCTCTATGCCGGTGGCCTCGCGGGTGCGACGCCGATGCTGATCGGGCTCGCGGTGGGCGGCTACGGGCTGACCCAGGCGGCCCTGCAGATTCCGCTCGGTGCACTGTCGGACCGCATCGGCCGCCTGCCCGTGATCGTCGGCGGCCTCGCCGTGTTCGCGGCCGGCAGCCTGGTGGCGGCAGGCAGTACGTCGATCGAGGGTGTCATAGCCGGGCGCTTGCTGCAGGGTGCCGGCGCGATTTCGGCGACGCTGACCGCGCTGCTCGCCGACGCGACGCGCGAGGCCGTGCGGACGCGCACGATGGCGGTACTGGGCATAGGCATCGGATCGTCCTTCCTGCTGGCGCTGATCGCCGGGCCGGCGATCGCCGGGCTGACCGGTGTGCCGGACCTGTTCAGGCTCGCCGCTGTGGCCGCCCTGCTGGCCGCCCTGCTGCTGCTCCTGTTGCCGCGCGGCATCCGCCGGCCGGACACTCGGCGACTGCCGGTTACCGCTGCCTTCCGTCCCGCGCTGCTGCGCCTCGACCTGTACGTGTTCCTGCTGCACGGATTGCTGACCGGTCTTTTCGTGGCGCTGCCGTTCCTGCTCCGCAATCGGCTGGACCTGCAGGTAGGAGACCACTGGAAACTCTATATCGGCGCGCTCGTGCTTTCGCTCGCCGGCACCGTCCCGATGATCATCGCCGACGAGCACAAGGGCAGGCACGGCACGATCACGCTCGCGATTGCCTGCCTGCTGGTTTCGATGCTGATACTGGCCCTGGCGCCGGCCGGCGTATGGACGGCCTTCCTGGCCATGGTCGTGTTTTTTGCCGGGTTCAATTTCCTGGAAGCCGGCCTGCCCGCGAGGCTTTCCGTCCTGGCGGCCGGTGCCGTGCGCGGCGCGTCGCTCGGCGTTTTCTCGAGCTCCCAGTTTCTCGGTGCGTTCGCCGGCGGTATAGCCGGCGGCTGGCTTTTGTCGGGTGGCAATCCGCGCGATGCCTTCCTTGCCTTCGTCGCGCTGACCGGGCTCTGGCTGGTGCTGCACGGGCTCGGAAAACCGGCCGAAACGCCCGAAAACTGACTGGCATTTGAGCGGCCAGGCTCTACAATAGGCAGCCCTTGAGCGGGCGCGGCCGGGTCCTCCGGCCGGGCGCAGGGTTGAATCAGAGGACCGAAAAATGGCTCGTGGAATCAACAAAGTAATTCTCGTCGGTAACCTGGGCGCCGATCCGGAAACGCGTTACATGCCCAGCGGCGGCGCGGTTACGAACCTGAGCCTGGCCACGAGCGAGTCCTGGAAAGACAAGCAGACCGGCGAGCAGAAGGACCGGACCGAGTGGCACAAAGTGGCCATGTTCGGACGCCTGGCAGAGATCGCCGCCGAGTACCTGCGCAAGGGTTCGCAGGTCTACATCGAGGGCAAGTTGCGCACGCGCAAGTGGCAGGACAAGGACGGCAACGATCGCTGGACAACCGAGATCGTCGCCGACGAGATGCAGATGCTCGGTGCCCGTGGTGGCTCGGCCGGTGGTGGCCCGGCTGGTGGCGGCGGCCGTGGCTCCGACGATTCCTACGGCCCGGGCCCGTCCGCACCGTCCGGCCCGTCCGGCCCGTCCGGCGATTTCGACGACGACATCCCGTTCTGACAGGCCACCGTTCAGCCATGGGCGGCAAGCTTTACATCAAGACCATGGGCTGCCAGATGAACGAGTACGACTCCGGGAAGATGGCGGACGTGCTCCGGGAGTCGCACGGCTACGAGTTGACCGGCAATCCGGAGGAGGCCGATCTCCTGCTGGTCAATACCTGCTCGATCCGGGAGAAGGCCCAGGAAAAGGTATTTTCCGAGTTGGGCCGCTGGCGCGCCTGGAAGGCCAGGAATCCGGGCCTCGTCATCGGGGTAGGCGGCTGCGTCGCGTCGCAGGAAGGCGAGGGCATCAGCCGCCGGGCGCCGTTCGTCGACATGGTGTTCGGTCCGCAGACCCTGCACCGGCTGCCGCAAATGCTGGACGAAGTCAGGTCGCGCGGCACGCCGGTCGTCGACATATCGTTTCCTGAAATCGAGAAATTCGACAGGCTCCCCGAGCCCCGGGCCGAGGGCCCGACAGCCTTCGTGTCCGTCATGGAAGGCTGCAGCAAGTACTGCACGTTCTGTGTTGTTCCGTACACGCGCGGCGAGGAGATCAGTCGTCCGTTCGACGACGTGATCCTGGAAGTTGCGTCCCTCGCGGCGCAGGGCGTGCGCGAAATCAACCTGCTGGGCCAGAACGTGAATGCTTACCGTGGGCCCATGCACGATGGACAGGTCGCGGACCTCGCGACGCTCATCTATTACGTGGCCGCGGTCGACGGTATCGACCGGATTCGGTTCACGACCTCGCATCCCGTCGAGTTCACGGACAGCCTGATCGAGGCCTACGCCGAGGTGCCGCAGCTCGCGAGCTACCTGCACCTGCCTGTTCAGCACGGATCGGATCGGATACTGGCGCGCATGAAGCGCGGCCACACCGCGCTCGAGTACAAGCAGAAAATTCGCAAGCTGCGCGCGCTGCGCCCCGGCATCTCAATCTCCTCGGATTTCATTGTCGGATTTCCGGGCGAGACCAATGCGGATTTCGAGGCAACGATGCAGTTGATTGCGGACATCGGTTTCGACCAGTCCTTCAGTTTTGTCTATAGCCCGCGGCCCGGGACCCCGGCCGCGAGTTACCAGGACGATACGTCCATGGAAACGAAGAAGGAGCGCTTGCAGGCGCTGCAGGCGCGAATCAACCGTCAGGCCATGGATATCAGCCGCGCGATGGTCGGTACCACGCAGCGCGTGCTCGTCGAGAAAACGTCGAGGAAGAATCCGCGCCAGATGACGGGCCGGACCGAGAACATGCGCTGGGTAAACTTCGATGCCGATAGGCAGGTCGTCGGGCAGTTCGTCGATGTTGTCATAACGGAGGCGCTGCCGAATTCTCTGCGAGGGCGGCTGGCGCCGAGCCGAGCCGTGGCCTGAGCTTCCTGCGGCAAACGACTATTCCATGTGGCCGTACTTCCGGGTAGTCTTGCCATAGCCCGCCATTAACCGACAAGGGTCGTTACGCAAGCATTGAACGCAGTACAAATATCCCAGGACGTTATCCTGGAGCCCGCCGACAACAACCGGCTCGCAAATCTCTGCGGCCAGTTCGATGAGCACCTGCGGCAGATCGAGCGCCGCCTCAATGTAAACATCTCCAGCCGAGGCAATCGATTCAGGGTCACCGGGAATCCCGGCGCGGCCCGGATCGGCACCGACGTGCTGCGCTCACTGTTCAAACTGACCGGGAAGGAGCGGCTGGACCCGGAACGGGTGCATATGTGCCTGCAGGAGTCCGTCATGCATAGCGAGGAAGCGGAGAGGCCAGAGCCTGTCAGCGAGGAGGCCGATGAGGGCGTCGACAGCCCTTATGAAATCCAGACGCGTCGCAAGCTGGTCCGGGCGCGTGGCGGCAATCAGCGCGAGTATCTGAGGAACATCCGGCAGCACGACCTCGCTTTCGGTATCGGTCCTGCCGGAACGGGCAAGACCTATCTTGCCGTCGCAAGCGCCATCGACGCGCTCGAGAACGAGCGCGTCCGGCGAATTATCCTGGTGCGGCCCGCGGTGGAAGCGGGCGAGCGACTCGGTTTCCTGCCGGGCGACATGTCGCAGAAGGTCGACCCCTATCTGCGCCCCATGTACGACGCACTATTCGACATGCTCGGCCCCGACCAGGTCGGGCGCCTGATCGAGCGCAATGTCATCGAGGTTGCGCCGCTCGCGTTCATGCGCGGCCGCTCGCTCAACGAGTCCTTCGTCATTCTGGACGAAGCCCAGAATACGAGCGTCGCGCAGATGAAGATGTTCCTCACTCGCATCGGGTTCGGCTCGCGGGCGGTCGTGACGGGTGACGTGACGCAGATGGATTTGCCGGCCGGCCAGCAGTCGGGCCTGACGAACGCGATCGAAATCCTGAGCGGAGTCCGCGGGATCACTTTTACCTTCTTCACCAAGAATGATGTCGTGCGTCACGAACTCGTGCAGCGCATCGTCGAGGCCTACGAGGCTGACGGCAGCGGCAACGGCGGCTGATCGTGACGAGGGCCGCTGCGTGGATGTGACGATCGACCTGGAGATCGACGGCGACGCGGCCGGCGTGCCCGGGCAGACCGACATGGAGCGCTGGCTCGCGGCTGCGCTGAAGGCCGGCGGCAGCCGGCGACCCGGGGGGTTCGAGGTCGGCATCCGAGTCGTGTCCGAGCAGGAGAGCCAGGGGCTGAACCGACAATACCGCGGCAAGGACCGGCCAACGAACGTGCTGGCATTCCCGGCCGCCGCGGCGCCGGGGGACTGGCCGCGGGACGTTCCCGTAACGCTCGGCGACCTGGTCATTTGCGCGGCGGTCGTGGACCGGGAGGCGGCTGAGCAGGGCAAGGCGCCGGCCGCCCACTGGGCCCACATGCTGGTCCACGGGATGCTGCACCTGCTTGGCCACGACCACCAGACGGAATCCGAGGCAGGGCGCATGGAATCCTTGGAAATCCGCGTGTTGCAGGCCGGAGGATTGGAAAATCCGTACGAGGACCGATATCCGACCTGATACAATCCAGGCGGGTGGCGCCGGCAATAACCGAGCGAGCCGCCCGAACCCCAACCTAAATTACCGATGAACGACAAACCTCCAAGTACCAGCGGCACCGGAGCCACCGGCGTTTTCGCGCGAGTCATCCGCGCAATACGCGGTGAGCCCTGGAGCCGCGAAGAAATCCAGGGTCTGCTGCAGCAATCCGAGAGCGTACTCGACCCCGAGGAGCACGAGATGCTGGCCGGGGTCCTCGAGGTCGCGGAAACCCAGGTGCGTGACGTCATGGTGCCCCGTTCGCGGATGGTCGTGATCGAGCGGGATCAGGGCCTGAATGAAATGCTGGATGTCATCGTCGAGTCCGGACATTCGCGTTTTCCCGTGATCGGCGAAGACCGGGACGAAGTTCTCGGCGTGCTGCTGGCCAAGGACCTGCTGAAGCACTATCGCGATTCCGATGGTCGCGAGGAACCCGACGTCAGCAACTACCTGAGGCCCGTGGCCGTGATTCCCGAGTCGAAGCGGCTGAATGCGCTGCTGAAGGAATTCCGGGACAGCCACAGCCACATGGCGATCGTGGTCGACGAGTACGGCGGCGTATCCGGGCTCCTGACGATTGAAGACGTGCTGGAGGAGATCGTCGGCGAAATCGACGACGAGCACGACCAGGAAGAGGGCGTCTTCATCCTGCCGGACAAGGACAAGAACGGGAAGCCCTGCTTCGCGGTTCGGGCATTGACCCGGATCGAGGACTTCAACGATTACTTCGGCTGCGAGCTCGACGACGAGCTGTACGACACGGTCGGCGGGCTGGTCATGCATGAACTGGGCAGGCTGCCGCGGCGCGGTGAGCGCCTCGAGTTCGGCGGTTTCGAGTTTGTCGTCATCCGGGCCGATCGACGCCGGATCGACACGTTGCAGGTGTTCCGGGAAACGAAACCGGAATGATGCCGTTTTGCGGCAGAGCGCAGGGCCCGACGGTACCGGTCGTCTAAGCGTGCCCGGCCTCCTGCAGGAACTCATCCGCATCCTGGACGAACGGCCGCGCGTCGGCGACGTCCTGTTCGCGGCGCTCGGTGCCCTGCTGACGCTGAGTTTCGCGCCGTTCAACCTCTACCCGGCGGCGGTGCTGCTGGTGTTGCCGCTGTTCGCCAGTGCCCTGTCGTTTGCGCCACGCCGGGCCGCGCGGCACGGGTTCGCATGGGGTGTCGGCCTGTTCCTGAGCGGCACCTACTGGATATACGTGTCGGTCCACGTATTTGGCCAGGCGCCGCTATGGATCGCGATCCTGTTGATGTTCGGCCTGGTGCTGATCATGGCGGGCTATTGCGCCGCGACCGGCTGGTTACTGGCACGGCTGGCCGGCGGCGACCCGCTAAGGCTCGCACTGGCGGGTCCGGCCGCGTGGGTGCTGGTCGAGTGGCTGCGGGGCTGGGTGCTCTCCGGTTTCCCGTGGCTGGCGCTGGGCTATGCGCAGGTCGACTCGTTGCTGGCGGGCTGGGCGCCGCTGCTCGGCGTGTACGGGGTGTCGTGGATGCTGCTGCTGTCCGCCTGCGGCCTGCTGCTGCTCGTGACGCGCAGGTATGCCGCGATAGCCGTCCCGCTCGTCGTGCTGCCCTGGCTCGCCGGCTTCCTGCTGCAGTCGGTTCCCTGGACCGGGCCGTCGGGATCGCCGTTCCGGGTCACGATCGTGCAGGGCGGCGTCTCGCAGGACCGCAAGTGGCTGCCCGAGCAATTCAACACCACGCTCGAGCTGTACCGGAACGCGTTGCTCGCGGCGGAGTCCAGCCCCGTCGTCGTCTGGCCCGAGGTGGCGATCCCGGCGCTCGTCGACCAGGTCGACGGTTTCCTCGACTTGCTGCAGTCGGACTTGCGGTCCCGCGGCCAGTCCCTCGCGCTCGGCATACTGGAACGCGATATCGCCAGCCGCGAGATCTACAACAGCCTCCTGCTCCTCGACGGCGCGACGCGACAGGTCTACCGGAAGCGGCACCTGGTGCCTTTCGGCGAGTATTTTCCGGTGCCGGATTTCGTGCGGGAGTGGATGCGGCTGATGAGCCTGCCGAACAGCGACATGACGCCCGGTGACGACGTGCAGCCGCTGCTGGTTGCTGCGAACGGAACCCGGATGGCGGCGGCCATCTGTTACGAGGACGCGTACGGCGCCGAGCAGCTTTATGCCTTGCCCGATGCGGCGGTGTTGATCAACGTCAGCAATGACGCCTGGTTCGGCGACTCGATCGCGCCGCACCAGCACCTGCAGATTGCCCGCATGCGGGCGCTGGAAGCCGGCCGCTGGGTGGTGCGGGCTACGAACAATGGCGTCAGCGCGTTCATCGGGCCGGATGGCATGCTGACCGGCACGGCGCCGCAGTTCCGGTTCGCGACGCTGACCCATCAGGTCGAGCCGAGGCAGGGGCTGACGCCCTATGCGCGCACCGGCAACTGGCCCCTGCTGTCCCTGCTCGCGGCCCTGGCGGCGGCCGGCTGGCTCGGCCGGCCCCCTCGCGCCGCCGCAGATTTACAATAACCAATAAAGCTATAGTTCATATCGTACTTAAGTGTATGTTTTAACAATATATAAAAATATCCTTGCGAAAAATCTATAGATCTATAGACTGCACGCCTCGTCCAATCCCGGCCATCGACCATGCCGCAGACCGCCAGTCACAAGTACCAGGAGCACCGACGCCAGGCGATCCTGGCGGCGGCCGCGGTTTTTGCCGAGAAAGGTTTCCACGGCTCCAGCACTCGCGACATCGCGGAGCGCCTCGGCATCAAGCAGGGCAGCCTCTACTACTACTTCAGGTCGAAGGAAGAGGCGCTCGGCGAGGTATGTCGCTACGGTATCGAGGATTACGTACATCGCATGGAGTCGATCGCCGCGAGCGACCAGCCGTTCGAAGCCAGGCTCCTTGCAACCGTCACGTCGCACCTGTCGAGCTACCGCGAGCGCAACGAAGCACTCAAGGTGCATAACGACGAACGCCTGTACCTGCCGGCCGAAAAGCGCAAGACGCTGAAGCAGCTCGGCAGCCGCTATCGCCAGTTGCTCGAAGGCATTTTCGAACAGGGCATCGCGGACGGCGCCGTGCGCCCGGGAACGGACTGTCACTTCGCGGCCCTGGCCGTCATCGGCATGTGCAATGCCTGGGGCGACCTGATCGTCCGCGATTCGGACATCGACATTTTCGACATCATCCAGAAAGGCACGGATCTGCTGCTCAACGGCTACTCGGAGCGGCGTGCCGCCAATCGAATCAACAGGTAAAGGAACAGGGGCCCCGACATGGCACAACAAAAAGCTACCAACGTCGTCTGGCAGGACGGCGAGATTTCGCGCGACGATCGCTACGGCCTGCTCGGGCAGACCGGCGCCACCGTCTGGTTCACCGGCCTGTCCGGCAGCGGCAAGAGCACGATTGCCGTAGCCCTGGAACAGGCGCTGCACGGGATGGGTAAGCTGAGTTATCGCCTCGATGGCGACAACGTTCGCCATGGCATCAACAAGAACCTGGGTTTCTCCGAAGAGGACCGTCGCGAGAACATTCGGCGTATCGGCGAGGTCGCCAAGCTGTTCGGCGATGCCGGCATCATTTCGCTTTCGAGCTTCATCAGCCCTTACGCGATTGATCGCGACGGCGTCCGGGAATTGCACGACAAGGCTGGCCTGAAATTCGTGGAGGTCTTTGTCGACTGTACGCTCGAGGTGGCCGAGCGCCGCGACCCGAAGGGCCTCTACAAGAAGGCTCGCGCCGGAGAGATCAAGAATTTCACCGGTATCGACGATCCTTACGAGGCGCCGGCCCGGCCCGAAATTCACCTGCACACGGACAAAATGACGCTCGAGCAGGAGATCGACATCATCATCAAGTACCTGGTGGCAAACGGCATCATCCAGGTCCAGTCATTCGATCGCGCGGCGGATGCCTCAGCGCACGCCGTCTAGGAGAAACGCAATGATCAAGCCACACGGGGCTGACGCCCTGAAACCGCTGCTCGTCACCGATGCGAACGAACGAGCCCGGCTGGTCGCCGAGGCGGAAAAGCTGCCCTCGCTCACGCTCAACTCGGCAGCCGCGGCGAACGCGGTGATGCTGGGCGGCGGCTACTTCACGCCGCTGGCCGGCTACATGAACGTCGCCGATGCGATGTCTGTCGCTACAGCCATGAGAACAGTGGACGGACTGTTCTGGCCGGTACCGGTACTGAACCTGGCGCAGAACGTCGATGCGATTCGCGGCGCGAAGCGCATCGCGCTACGTGACCCGAATGTCGAGGGGCTCCCGGTCATTGCGATCATGGATGTCGACGCCATCGAGGAATTCACGGCTGAGCAGATCGAGACGATCACGCGCGAGGTCTACGGAACGCTGGATCCCAAGCACCCCGGCGTGGCGGTGTTCCAGGGTCTCGGCAAATACTGCGTGTCCGGCCCGATCCGTGTGCTGAACCTCAGCTATTTCGAGACCGACTTTCCCGAAACTTTCCGCACCGCGGTGGAGATCCGGGAAGAGATCGGCGCTCGCGGCTGGGAAAAGGTCGTTGCCTTCCAGACGCGCAACCCGATGCACCTGGCCCACGAGGAGCTTTGCCGGATGGCGCAGGAGCGCCTGGGCGCCGACGGTATCGTCGTTCACATGCTGCTCGGCCAGTTGAAAGCCGGAGACATTCCGGCCGACGTGCGCGACGCGTGCATACGCAAGATGGTCGACGTGTACTTCCCGGAGAACACGGTGATGGTGAACGGCTACGGGTTCGACATGCTCTATGCCGGGCCGCGAGAGGCCGTGCTGCATGCGGTCTTCCGGCAGAACATGGGTGCCACGCACCTGATTGTCGGCCGCGACCATGCCGGCGTCGGCAGCTACTACGGACCGTTCGATGCACAGACGATCTTCGACACCTTGCCCGCCGACGCGCTGGACATCGAAATCTTCGCAGCGGACCACACCGCCTGGTCGAAGAAACTCGGCAAGGTCGTCATGATGCGCGAGGCCCCGGACCACGCTCCCGAAGACTTCGTCATGCTGTCGGGCACGCGCGTCCGCGAAATGCTGGAGCAGGGCATCGCCCCGCCGGTCGAGTTCTCCCGGCCCGAGGTAGCGGAGATCCTGATGGAGTATTACCAGGCCGAGAAGAAGAAGTCCGCGGCCTGAGCCGGACTCTCGATATGCCGGAGGGCGCCGACCCGGCGGGTCGGCGCCCCCTGCGATGCGGAACGGCTGCCGCGAAAATCATGTAAACACGCCCCGGACCCGTTATCCTTGCGGGTTTTCAGAGCTGCATCAAGCTTCACGCGTGGAAATGACCAAGAGATACGATCCGGCCAAAGTCGAGCGGAAGGCCCAGCAATACTGGGACGGCGAGCGCTGCTTCGAGGCAAGGGAAGACCCGGACCGGGATAAATTCTACTGCCTGAGCATGTTTCCTTACCCGAGCGGCAAGTGCCATATGGGGCACGTGCGCAATTACACGATCGGTGACGTCGTCAGCCGGTACCAGCGGATGCTCGGCAAGAACGTCCTGCAGCCGATGGGCTGGGACGCATTCGGGCTGCCGGCCGAGAACGCGGCAATCAAGAACAAGGTGCCGCCGGCGAAGTGGACCTACGCCAACATCGACAACATGCGCCGGCAGTTGCAGCGGCTCGGCTACGCCTACGACTGGTCGAAGGAGATCGCGACCTGTCGACCCGAGTACTATCGCTGGGAACAGCAGATGTTCGTGCGGCTCTTCAGGGAAGGGCTCGTTTACCGCAAAGACTCGGAAGTCAACTGGGACCCGGTAGACCAGACGGTGCTGGCGAACGAACAGGTGGTCGACGGGCGCGGCTGGCGTTCCGGCGCCGTCGTCGAGCGCCGCAAGATTCCGCAGTGGTTCCTGAAAATTACCGCCTACGCGGACGAACTGCTCGATAACCTGGACCTGATGGACGGCTGGCCCGATGCGGTCAAGACGATGCAGCGCAACTGGATCGGCCGCTCGCGCGGCCTCGAGATCCGGTTCGAGGTGCCGGGGCACGAGGCGCTGTCGGTCTTCACGACGCGGCCGGACACCCTGTTCGGCGTGACCTACATGGCCGTCGCGCCCGAGCACCCGCTGGCCGAACTGGCCGCGAAGACCAACCCGAAACTGGCGACATTCATCGGCGAGTGCAAACAGCTGCAAGTCGCCGAGGCGGCGATGGAGACGGCCGAAAAGAAGGGCATGCCGCTCGGGATAGAGGCCCGGCACCCGGCCACCGGCGACCCGGTGCCGGTCTGGGTCGCGAATTTCGTGCTGATGAGCTACGGCACCGGCGCGGTCATGGCCGTGCCCGGCCACGACGATCGCGACTGGGAATTTGCGACCCGCTATGGCCTGCCGATCCGCCAGGTCATACGTCCCGCCGACGGTTCGGGCATCGACATCGGCAAGGGCGCGTATACCGATTACGGCCTGCTCGTGAACTCGGGCCCCTACGACGGCATGGATTTTTCGCAGGCATTTGCCGCGATCAAGGAAGCAACCGGCTCGACGGAGCGCATCAATTACCGCCTGCGTGACTGGGGCGTATCGCGCCAGCGTTACTGGGGCTGTCCGATTCCCGTCATCTACTGCAGTGACTGCGGTGCCGTGCCGGTCCCGGAGCAAGACCTGCCCGTCGTGCTGCCGGAAGACGTCGCATTTTCGGGCGTCACCTCCCCGCTGCGTGACATGCCGGAGTTCGTCGACGCGGATTGTCCCGGCTGCGGCCAGCCCGCCAAGCGCGAGACGGACACGTTCGATACCTTCGTGGAGTCATCCTGGTATTACGCGCGATTTACGTCGCGTGATCAGGATTCCGCGATCCTGGACGACCGCGCGAATTACTGGCTGCCCGTCGATCAGTACATCGGCGGAATAGAACATGCGGTCATGCATCTGCTGTATTTCCGTTTCTGGCACAAGCTGATGCGCGATGCCGGCCTGGTGGGCAGCGACGAACCCGCGACTCGGCTACTGTGCCAGGGTATGGTCGTCGCCGAGACCTGGTACCGCGAAGAGAAGGACGGCTCCACGACATACTTCAACCCGGTGGACCTCGACATCCAGAGAGACAGCGGCGGCCGCGTAACGGGCGCGATCCTCCGGTCCGACGGGAAGCCTGTGACGATGGGCCGCGTCGAGAAGATGTCGAAGTCGAAGAACAACGGCGTCGACCCGGAGCAGATGATGGACCGTTACGGAGCAGACACGGTCCGGCTGTTCATGATGTCGGCGGCGCCGCCGGAGCAGTCGCTCGAGTGGTCGGAGGAGGGCGTGCAGGGTGCCTTCCGTTTCCTGAAACGCCTGTGGGCTGCTGTCGGCGCGCATGTCGCGGCCGGCGAAGTCGAGCCCGTCCGGTCATACGACGAGGCGCAGCTGGAATTGCGGCGCAAGACCCATCAGACGATCGCAAAGGTCAGCGACGACGTCGGCAGACGCTACAAGTTCAATACGGCCGTGGCGGCGACGATGGAACTACTGAATGCCGTGTCCCGGCTGGAGGACCAGTCCGCAGGCGGCCGAGCCGCCGTGCACGAGGCACTCGAGTCAATTGTCCTCTTGCTGTCGCCTATCGTGCCCCACATTTGCCACGAACTCTGGTACCAGTTGGGTCACACGACCAACATCATCGACGAGCGCTGGCCGGCCGTCGACGAAGCGGCCCTGGAGCAGGACACGATCGAACTGGTCGTGCAGGTCAATGGCAAGCTGCGTGGCCGGGTTCGGGTCGCCGTCGACGCCCCGAAGGCGACGATCGAGGAGCTGGCCCTGGCCGACGCCAACGTTCAGCGCTTCGTCGCCGACCAGCAGATCCGCAAGATAATCGTCGTGCCAGGCAGGCTGGTGAATGTCGTCGTCTAGGCGCAGCATTCTGCTTTGCGTCGCCATGGCGCTGACAGGCGCCTGCGGATTCCAGATGCGCGGCGCCCTGTCGCTGCCGCCGGACATGCAGCGCACCTATATTTCGACGCAGGACAAGCACAGCCTTTTCTACCGCAAGCTGCAGGAAGCTCTACGCGCAAACGATATCGAGCTGGTCGAGTCGGCCACGGATGCTACCGCAGTACTGAACATACTGGACGATGTCACCGGGCAGAGAGTGCTGTCGGTATCGGCACGGAACGTACCGCGCGAGTACGAGGTGTACTACCGGGTCGTTTTCAGTCTCGACAGCGCCTCGGGCCAGCTGCTTGCCGCTCGCGAACAAACGCTGACCCAGGACTACACTTACGACGAGACGCTCGTCCTGGGCAAAGCGCGCGAGGAGGATGTGCTGCGCGACACGATTGCGTCGGATCTCGTGCGGATCGTGCTGATCCAGCTGTCGTCGCTCACCGGCAATGGGAGCTGATCCGCCTTCGTCCGATGTCCTGGTCGTAGCCGACATGCCGCTCGCGGCGCTCCGCGGGTTGCTGGACCGGCTCGGGCTCGACCTCTGCGTGGTCCCGGACGGCGAGGCCATTCCGGGCAGTTTCTGGGGTGAACCCGAGGCCGGTCTCATCGGCCGCCGCGTATTCGTCCGGTCGGACACACCGGTACATTCGGTGCTGCACGAAACAGCGCATGTCGTTTGCATGGATGGAGAGCGTCGGGCCGCTCTGGCGCGGGACGCCGGTGGTGACGATCCCGAAGAAGCGGCTGTATGCTTCCTGCAGGTCGTGCTCGCCGACAGCCTGCCGGCAGGCCGTGACCGGATCATGCGCGACATGGATAGCTGGGGATACAGTTTCAGGCTCGGCAGCACGAGGCGCTGGTTCGACGACGATGCAGCGGACGCGCGCGACTGGCTTCTGCGACATGAGTTGCTGGACGCGGACGACCGGCCAACCTGGCACCTGCGGAACTGAATGCGATTCCCAACCCGCGGGTCCCTGACCCATAATGGGTCATGGCCCTCATCCGCTACCTCCTGTACTTCGCCGGGATCGCCTTTTTCACGTGGCTGTTCACTTGGCTGGAAATCCGGTCGCCGGGCAGCCTCAGGCTGCACGTGCTGGTCAATCCGGGCGACCTCCATGGCACGAGCGAGTTCTCGCCGGTCGAGCTCATCCAGCCACTGATACTCGCGATCTGTGGCGTGCTTTGCGGCTGGGTTGCGAGGGATTTCCCTGCGCAGCGTCCGGTGGCTTTCCTGTTCGGCGGTCTCGCGTTGATCTTCATGATCCGCGAACTCGACTATTTCCTCGACAATTACGTCGCGGACAACCTCTGGCAAACGCTCGCAGTCGTCGCGGCGTCGCTGCTCATCGTTTACACGTATCGCCACCGGCGCCGGTTCCGCGTAGCCTGGCTACGGCTGTGGCCATCGCCCGGGCTTACGCTTCTGTTCGCTGGGGCGGTCGTGCACTTCGTGTACGTGCGATTCATAGGCCACGAGCCTTTGTGGCTGGCGATACTGGGCGACGATTACCAGCGCGTCGTAAAACTCGCTGTCGAGGAGTTTTTCGAACTGATGGGCTACTTCTTCTGGCTGGTCGGCACGCTCGAATACGTCTTCCAGGCCCGCGCGATCTCGACGCGCGAACCTCAGCCGGCCGCCGTACGCCGTCGCGGCGGGCAGCGCCAGAAGTCAGTCAGCGGGCGGTACTGAAGGGCTGACGCAGGGCGCCATTACAGGATGGTGGGGTTCGGCGCGTCGCCGTAGACCTCTGCGGGATCGAAGACCTTGTCGGTGTCTGTAAACTCGAGTTCTATCTGCCCCTGGTGCTGGCGCGCAGTAAATTCCCGCCCCACCGGTATCTGCCGATAGAAGCAGGACCGGTATCCAACATGGCAGCTCGCTCCCCCGGCCACGTTCACGCGCAGCCAGACGCAATCCTGGTCGTCGTCGATGAGCAGCTGCTCAACTTTCTGCACGAGCCCGCTCGTGGAGCCCTTGTGCCACAGCGCCTGGCGGCTGCGGCTGTAGTAATGGGCCTCGCCGGTCATGATCGTCAGGCGCAGGGCCTCGGTATTCATGTAGCCCTGCATCAGGAGCTCGCCTGATTGCGCATCCGTCGTCACGGCGGTAATAAGGCCGCGCTCGTCGAACCTGGGAGCGAGTTCGGTGCTTTCCTCGACCTGCTCGATGCTGGTCCGTTCGTTGAAGCGGATTGCTGAGTCGGACATGACCTCTCCTGGCTCGGGTTCCCTGCCTGCGTCGGGCCGCTGATTATAAGCGAAGGCCGGCAGCAATGGCTCCCCGGGCAAGATTCTGGCTGTCCGCCGGGCCGTTATTGTTATCATTGCGTCCCCGGATTCCTGCTCACCCGACCGACGAAAAGACCGTTTCATGACGCTTTACCTGCACGACACGATGCGCGGCGCCAAGGTGCCGTTCGAACCAATGGTTCCCGGCAGGGTTACGATGTATCTCTGCGGGCCCACTGTCTATAACTTTGCGCACATCGGGAACGCGCGCCCGGCCGTCGTGTTCGACGTGCTCGCGCGCGTGCTCCGGCGGGATTACGAGCTCACCTTCGCGCGCAACATTACGGACGTGGACGACAAGATCAACGCCGCGTCGCTCGAGACAGGCAAGCCGATAGGCGAAATTACGGCCCGCTACATCAGGGCATACAATGACGACATGGCGGCCCTGGGTGTCCAGCGGCCGGATATCGAGCCGCGCGCGACCGATCACATCGCCGAGATGGTCGCGATGATCGAAAAGCTGGTCGCGAAGGGTTGCGCGTACGAGGCCGAAGGCCATGTGCTCTTCGACGTGGCGGCATTCCCCGATTACGGGAAATTGTCCGGGCGCAAGCTTCGCGAGATGATCGCCGGTGCACGCGTCGACGTCGCGCCATACAAGAAGGCCCCGCAGGACTTCGTGCTGTGGAAGCCGTCCACGCCGGACCTGCCGGGTTGGGATTCGCCCTGGGGGCGCGGCAGGCCCGGTTGGCACCTCGAGTGCTCGGCAATGTCGGAGAAGCATCTCGGCGAGACCATCGATATTCATGCCGGCGGGCAGGATCTCGTCTTCCCGCACCACGAGAACGAAATCGCGCAGAGTACCTGCGCGCATGATGGCAAGGTCTTCGCCCGTTACTGGGTCCATAACGGTTTTCTAAGCATCGACAGCACGAAGATGTCGAAGTCGCTGGGCAACGTGTTGCTCGTGCACGAAATGATAGAAACCATCCAGGGCGAGGTCATTCGTCTCGCGCTCCTGAGTGCGCATTACCGGCAGCCGCTCGACTGGTCCGAAGAAACGATCGACTCGGCGCGGCGGATGCTCGATCGCTTCTATGGTGCACTGAGGGGCATCGACATTCCCGCGGAACTTCGGCAGGTGGCCGAGCCGCCCGTCGCGGTCGTCGAAGCGCTGCAGGACGACCTGAATACGCCGAAGGCGCTGGCAGAGATGTTCGGACTGGCGCGCAATCTCAACAAGGCGGGCTCGGACGATGAACGCCGGCGCCTGGCCGCCGAGCTGCTCGCGGCCGGGAACCTTGTCGGCCTGCTGGGACAGGATCCTGAGGCCTGGTTCGCCGGGGCGACGAGCGACGACGACGGGCTGCCGGCCGACGAGATCGAGGCGCTGCTCGCCGCGCGCAATGCTGCGCGCGCCGCACGCGATTTCGCCACGGCCGACGGGATCCGTGACCGCCTGGCGGCCGCCGGCATCGCAATAGAAGACGGTGCGGATGGCACACGCTGGCGGCGCGGCGGCTGACGGCCAGGAGCAGCGGTCCATGAACGAGGTAGACGCCGCGCAGCGCGAAGTCATCGAGGAATTTGCATTCTTCGACAACTGGATGGACCGGTACCAGTACCTGATCGACCTCGGCCGCCGTCTGCCCGAGTTTCCGGAGGCCGATCGCACGGATGAAAACAGGATCCGTGGCTGCCAGTCACAGGTCTGGTTCGTCGCAGAGCGCTCGGGCGAGCGAATCCGTTTTCGAGCAATCAGCGACGCGGCGATCGTGTCCGGGCTGATCGCCGTGCTCCTGCGCATATACAGCGACAAGAAACCGGCCGAGATACTGGCGACGCCGCCGGAATTCATCCAGGCGCTGCAACTCGAGCAGCACCTGAGCCCGACCCGCAGCAACGGGCTCGCGTCAATGCTCAAGGCTATTCGGCGAATGGCGGCGGAGGCGGAAGGCAGCGCATGAGACCCGGTCCGCTGGCAA
Source organism: Gammaproteobacteria bacterium (assembly GCA_029884165.1). GTDB lineage: Bacteria > Pseudomonadota > Gammaproteobacteria > Steroidobacterales > Woeseiaceae > JAOUIH01. The sequence goes on from JAOUIH010000069.1 coordinate 17,387, forward strand.
GGCTCTTTGCCTGGCCGCTGCTCGGCATAGTCTGGCTCTATCGCAACGCGATATCTCCGCTACTCGGCGCGAACTGCCGTTACCAGCCCACGTGTTCCGCCTACGCCGAGGAAGCACTGCGGCGCTACGGCGCGTTTCGCGGCGGCTGGCTGGCCCTGAAACGCATTCTAAGCTGCCATCCGTGGGGCGGTTCGGGCTACGATCCCGTGCCGGACGAGACCCGGGATCGCGACAGGCATGACGCCGGCTGAATTCATCCGCGAGATGCTCTGGCCGGTGCGGGATACCGGCGCGCTGCTGGCATTGCTGGGGTTTTTCGTGCTGGCCAAGCTGGCGCTGGCGGCGGGCCTCCTGGGCATCTGGCTTTTTGTCGTCACGATACCGGCCTTGTTCCGGTACCTGCTGTACCTGCTCGAGGCGCGGGCCGAGAGGCGCGAGGTGCCGACACCGGGCAT